>NZ_JAXCHD010000068.1:0-295 GCF_037027525.1 Paenibacillus sp. 203 | reverse complement strand
GCCGAAGGTGGGGTAGATGATTGGGGTGAAGTCGTAACAAGGTAGCCGTATCGGAAGGTGCGGCTGGATCACCTCCTTTCTATGGAGAATCGTTTCCGGAGAGCGGAAACATTCAAATATGAAGCGTTAGCTTCAAAAACTACTCACTCGTTGCTCAGTTTTGAGAGTTCAAACTCTCAAAAAAAGCTGGTTGTTTACAGCTTTGCACCTTGAAAACTGGATACCGAAACGAAATTGCGTTTTAGAATATTCCTTTAAGCTGATCTTGTGTAAACAAGTGAAATAAAGGTAGCAG
>NZ_JAXCHD010000067.1:0-305 GCF_037027525.1 Paenibacillus sp. 203 | reverse complement strand
ACTCTCCCAGGACCCTGCGGTCCAAGTACCATCGGCGCTGGAGGGCTTAACGGTCGTGTTCGGGATGGGTACGTGTGGAACCCCTCCGCTATCGCCACCAAACATGAATTTGCTGTGCAAATTCTACCTTCAAGGTTACACCCTGAAAACTGGATCCGAAACTTATTTGCGTTTTATTCTTTAGGATAAGCCCTCGACCGATTAGTATTGGTCAGCTCCATGCATTACTGCACTTCCACCCCCAACCTATCTACCTCGTCGTCTTCAAGGGGTCTTACATACTGGGAAATCTCATCTTGAGGGGG
>NZ_JAXCHD010000066.1:0-309 GCF_037027525.1 Paenibacillus sp. 203 | reverse complement strand
TATCGTTGTTCGCCACGTCCTTCGTCGGCTCCTGGCGCCTAGGCATCCTCCGTGTGCTCTTTGTAGCTTAACCTAGTATTTACATCGTAAATACGATTTGCTCTGAATTTCGGTTCAACACTTACGTATGAATGAAATTCAAGGCAGCTACCTTTATTTCACTTGTTTACACAAGATCAGCATAAAGGAATATTCTAAAACGCAATTTCGTTTCGGTATCCAGTTTTCAAGGTGCAAAGCTGTAAACAACCAGCTTTTTTTGAGAGTTTGAGCTCTCAAAACTGAGCAACGAGTGAGTAGTTTTTGAAG
>NZ_JAXCHD010000065.1:0-311 GCF_037027525.1 Paenibacillus sp. 203 | reverse complement strand
CCCCCCTCAAGATGAGATTTCCCAATTCGTAAGACCCCTTGAAGACGACGAGGTAGATAGGTTGGGGGTGGAAGTGCAGTAATGCATGGAGCTGACCAATACTAATCGGTCGAGGGCTTATCCTAAAGTAAAACACAAATGAGTTTCGGATCCAGTTTTCAGGGTGTAACCTTGATATAAATGTTTAATATTCCCTGATAGCTCAGTTGGTAGAGCACTCGACTGTTAATCGAGTTGTCACAGGTTCGAGTCCTGTTCGGGGAGCCATATGGAGAGGTGTCCGAGTTGGCCGAAGGAGCACGATTGGAAAT
>NZ_JAXCHD010000064.1:0-312 GCF_037027525.1 Paenibacillus sp. 203 | reverse complement strand
AAGGAACAAGCCTGCATAACCTGTACGGACCAACAGAAGCAACAGTAGATGTATCCTACTTTGGCTGCTCTACGGAAGAAGAATTGGAGCTTGTACCTATAGGAAAGCCCATAGATAACATTAAGTTGTATGTTGTGAGTAAGGAAAAGGGCCTGCAGCCGATAGGAGTAGCGGGAGAACTATGCATAGCAGGGGATGGACTGGCAAGAGGGTACTTGAACAGACCGGAACTTACAGAAGAAAAATTCGCAGCAAACCCATTCGCACCGGGTGAAAGGATGTACAGGACAGGTGACCTGGCAAGGTGGCTGC
>NZ_JAXCHD010000063.1:0-313 GCF_037027525.1 Paenibacillus sp. 203 | reverse complement strand
TGAAGTGACCCCTTAAAGTTAGACAACTATTTTTATGCAACCAGTTGGGCATGAGCTCGGTATTGTACCGGGCTCATACCTTTTAATTTTGACTTGATGCGCTTGTGATTGTAGTAATTAATGTACTGCTCTAGTTCTTGCTTGAAGTGATCTACACTTTCAAACTTATTTAGATAAAGAAACTCCGACTTCATGATGCCAAAGAAGTTTTCCATTACAGCGTTATCGTAACAATTTCCTTTACGAGACATGCTCTGGGTAATTCCTTGTTTCTTTAAAGCGTGTTGATACTGCTTCATCTGGTAGTGCCAAC
>NZ_JAXCHD010000062.1:0-322 GCF_037027525.1 Paenibacillus sp. 203 | reverse complement strand
CCCCCTCAAGATGAGATTTCCCAGTATGTAAGACCCCTTGAAGACGACGAGGTAGATAGGTTGGGGGTGGAAGTGCAGTAATGCATGGAGCTGACCAATACTAATCGGTCGAGGGCTTATCCTAAAGTAGAACGCAAATAAGTTTCGGATCCAGTTTTCAGGGTGTAACCTTGAATGTATGTAGAAATACATACAACAAGCGCATGGCTATTCATTCACACGATAAGTGATGAACCGAATAACCATACGGAAGAATTTACGATGTAAATTCATGTTTGGTGGCGATAGCGGAGGGGTTCCACACGTACCCATCCCGAACACG
>NZ_JAXCHD010000061.1:0-326 GCF_037027525.1 Paenibacillus sp. 203 | reverse complement strand
AACACTTACGTGTGAATGAAATTCAAGGCAGCTACCTTTATTTCACTTGTTTACACAAGATCAGCTTAAAGGAATATTCTAAAACGCAATTTCGTTTCGGTATCCAGTTTTCAAGGTGCAAAGCTGTAAACAACCAGCTTTTTTGAGAGTTTGAGCTCTCAAAACTGAGCAACGAGTGAGTAACAGGCCTAAACCTGAGTTTTGAAGCTTACGCTTCATATTTGAATGTTTCCATTGCAGGAAACGATTCTCCATAGAAAGGAGGTGATCCAGCCGCACCTTCCGATACGGCTACCTTGTTACGACTTCACCCCAATCATCTACCC
>NZ_JAXCHD010000060.1:0-352 GCF_037027525.1 Paenibacillus sp. 203 | reverse complement strand
TCAGGTTATTTAACGACGCCGATTTGCCGAGGTTTGCAAAACCGAAAGATTTTTGCCGTGATTGCTCACCGAAGATTCCATCCCAGACAAGGGCTGTTTCCGAAATGGAAGTTTGAATACGATGCCAGACGCAATGTGTATAGATGCCCAGCCCAACAGGAACTGCCCTACCGAACGACGGACCGTAAGGGATACCGGCAGTATGCCTCTGACCCAGCTCAGTGCCAGCATTGCCCACTGCTAGACCAGTGTACCCAGTCTCGAAACCACCGCAAAGTGGTGACTCGGCATGTCTGGGAAGACAGCAAAGAGTGGGTACGGAGCAACCGGCTAAGCCCATCCGGGAAACGGC
>NZ_JAXCHD010000059.1:0-357 GCF_037027525.1 Paenibacillus sp. 203 | reverse complement strand
CAGACCATACGACGATTAGCTGGAATCGTCGCACTCGCTTTAAAGACACCACGATCTTTCAAGATATCTTCGATGAAATTGTGCTGCAGGCGATCTCTCACCGAATGGTGGGTGGGCGTGTTCTCGTCACCGATTCCAGACACGTCAAAGCCAATGCTAACAGGCACCAGTACACCAAAGAACAAGTGTTGCAGAATACCAAAGACTATATGGACGAGCTTAACGAAGCAGTGAAGGAGGACCGGAAAAGCCACGGAAAAAAGCCTTAAAATCCCGAGAGGAAGTGAACGAAGAAAAAGAAATTAAAGTGAGCAAAACCGACCCAGACAGCGGCTATATGATCCGTGATGGCAAGCC
>NZ_JAXCHD010000005.1:0-529095 GCF_037027525.1 Paenibacillus sp. 203 | reverse complement strand
AATGATTGTGCAATGCTTTTGACTCCCTCAGTACCACGCTGATACCTACGAATGGCCTCCAATTTCTCATCTAAACTGAATTTAGGCAAAAAACTGCACCTCCATTGTTAGTCGTGTCTAACAAATGAGGTGCAGTTCAGTTGCTCCCATGGCTGCTTTTTTGGGCTTTATTAACGCTTGGAACTGCTGCGAACAGGACGCTTGCCATGGCTGCGAGTATGACAGCAAGGTTCTCCAGGATCCTTTATACTCACCGGAAATACGTGATGAGGCACAGGTACAATGTGCGTCTGATTTACAATTTCAATCGGATGAACCACAGGCACGACTTGTGGGAAAAATTGATGATTTACAAATTGGATCGGTGGGCACACGATCGGGTCGTAAGGGCAATGACTCATAATGTGCAACTCCTTTCGGTGAATTAGTACAGCATATTAAGAAGGCAGGTGCTGTGCTTGGATGTTTACCCCCTAATACAAATATCCCTTATAAAATAGGCTTCCGTTCAACAATGACCGAACGATCAAGCAGTTCACCCAACAAACGGCACAGTTTGTGAAGACCTGTTTTAAGTGCTTCCTTGTCCGCATACGAAAAAGAAATACGGATATGATTACTGTTCATACCACCTGCATAGCATACTGCCCCAGGTAAAAAGGAAACGCCTTCTCGGTCAGCCAGCCGCTCCAATTCTGGAATATCAACATTAGGAGGAAGCTTAATCCACACATTTAAGCCGCCTTCGGGAGCATACCAGCTGACCTCTGGCGGAGCATAGCGCTGGAGCGTGTGCAATGCGACTGTCAACCGATCCCGCATTTGTTCCCGCAACCAAACAAGGTGCTGATCAAGTCGGTTCTTGATAAAGGGCAGTAGCGCTTTTTGCGTTAATAGAGGGCTCCCCAAATCCGTAGTAGACTTGGCAGCCACCAAACGATCCATTACACTGCCCGTGGCCGCTACACAAGCTATACGGCAGCCGGGAGCAACGGTTTTGCTAAAGCTTTTGATATATATCACATGTCCGGACTGATCATGCGCCTTGATAGAGAGTGGCGGCTTTGTTTTATAATAAAGGTCGGAAAATGGATCATCTTCAACAATGAGACAATGATAACTTTGAGCTAGATCCAGTAATTGTGTGCGTCTGGCCATCGTTAAAGTTACTCCGGTAGGATTATGAAAAGTGGGTATCGTGTAGATCAGTTTTGGGGGATGAGTGTCGCAAAGACGTGTGAGGATATCGATCCGCATGCCCTGCTCATCCATCGGAATCATAATTACTTTGGCACCACGACTGGTAAACACATCAATGGCCCCGGTATATGTAGGAGCCTCCATGTAGACAACATCTCCAGAACCAACAAAAGTACGTGCCACCAAGTCAATCCCCTGTTGGGCACCACTGGTTACGAGTAGCTGTTCTGCCACTGTGCATATACTGCGTTCGTTCAAGTGATCTACAAACACTTCCCTCAGCGCTAAATCACCTTCAAAAGTCCCATATGCTGCCATTGCATCGGGATTTCCAGAGGATAGACGTTGAGTATCAGCAATGATTTCGCGTGTAGGAAGAAGCTCCGGTTGAATTGCTGCTATATGAAAAGAATAGGGAACCTGTCTGCTATGGTTAAAGTTTCTCCATAGCTGTGCGCGCGGCAAATAATCGATCAGCGACATTTGCCATGACAAATCCTGCGCTCCCTCACCTTGAACAGCTACCGAAGGCTCCGCTACATAGCAACCTTTTCCCTGTGTACAGGTTACCAAATTAATAGACTCCAGCTCAGCATACGCCTTGCTTACAGTTACGGGACTTACCGCAAGTAGGCTGGACAGATGACGGACAGACGGAAGCTTTGTGCCCTGAGGCAGCAATCCAGACTGGATGCGATCTGCTAATGTTTTGGCAATCTGTAAATATAATTTGACACTGCTATTGCGGCTGAGATCAATATGCATCGGAACTGTCCCCCCAAAAAATCAACTGTTACATTTAGACGTTTACTGTTATACTTCATTATCGATATAATACAACAAATTTCATAGTACAGTATAGAACACAGGAGATGATTGGATTGGAACACAAATTTTCGGGTATGGCTCGTACTCAGGGCTCGTCCATGGTAAGGGACATTTTAAAGCTGACACAGGGAACAGATGTGTTATCTCTGGCAGGCGGCCTTCCTGCCGATGCCTTTTTCCCCATCGAAGCTGTTGCTAAAGCCTATGAGCGGGTATTTCGCCTCGGCGGTACTACCGCTCTTCAATACGGCCTAACCGAGGGCTACATTCCTCTACGGGAACGTCTTGCAGCAATCATGTCATCCCAAGGCATCTCCGTCACCAGAGATAATATCATTATGACGACGGGCTCACAGCAGACCATTGATCTGGTTTCGCGTGTGTTGCTCGATCCGCAGGATACTGTATTGGTGGAGTCCCCTACTTATTTGGCCGCTCTTCAGGTATTTAATTCCTATGGTGCCAACATTGTAAGTGTAGATACAGACTCTAACGGTATGCAATTAGATGATCTTGAAGCCAAGATCAAAAAACATCAGCCTAAATTCGTGTATGTCATTCCCACCTTCTCCAACCCGGCAGGAAGTGTTTGGAGTATGGAACGCAGAACAGGCGTTGTTGAACTATGCCGTAAATACGGCACTTTGATTTTTGAAGATGATCCTTACGGACGTCTTAAATTTGACGAAAACCTTAACTTTCCATCCCTTTTCTCAATTGATCAACAGTTAGGTGGAGACAGTCATGTAATGTACACTTCTACATTCTCTAAAACTGTCGCTCCAGGTGTTCGCTCTGGATGGTTGGTGGCCGATCAAGCTATCGTCGTTAAAGTCGCGAATGCCAAACAATCTGCCGATCTGCACTCCAGCAGTATTGATCAACGTGCTTTGAATGAGTTACTGGACTTTTTTGACTTGGACGGACATATTCGTACCGTGTCCGCCGAGTACCACACTCGTATGCTACGTCTCACATCGCTGATGAAAGAACGCCAATGGGAAGGAATCACATGGAATGATGCACTTGGCGGTATGTTTATGTGGGTTACCCTCCCTGAGGGCTTCCGTTCTGACCGGTTGCTGCAACTCGCAATTCAGGAAGGAGTCGCATTTGTGCCTGGACAAGTCTTCTATGCTGACCTGAGCGGCAGCAACCATATGCGAATCAACTTCACACATACCGATCCTTCCCTGCTTCCAAAAGCAGTTGACCGATTGGATCGAGCACTGAAGATGTACACAGAGGAAAGTGTGGTAAAAAGCGTACGCTGATGGAGTTGGCAGAACACGTACGTGAGGCCCGCTTCACGTTGTTTTTACGATCGCTGTTATCCCTGATTCGTTTGGATTTTGAATAGTGGTGGAATCTGGGACAAAAGCCGCACGCCTCGCTTCTATAGACTCAAATGCGTTGCTACGCTGACTACGTGCCTCTTCCTCGCACGTTTTTACGATAGAGGGAGTAAAAATTAAAATGAAAGCCTCCAGTAGTTATGCTTGGGGGCTTCATTCTAAAAATGCACTATTTCTGCGCAAATACGGTATGTTAAAAAGGGTGTGTCATGATTCCCACAGGAATATGACACACCCTTTTTAATTCAATAAATACATTTGGATTAAAAGCTTTCATGCAAACAGGTCATTTACAAAAGTTAAATTCATACATTTTAAGGTGTTGCAGTGGGGAAAGTTTTCCGTAAGCCGGGTTCTGTGCTATTCGTGGTACAGACGGGAACTACCCTCCCACTACAAGCGACAATCATCTATCTAGGCCGAACATTGCTATCCAGCTCCAGCGACCAACCTAGACACGCCTCGGGCTAAGGCTGCTTCGCAAAGAAGCTGTGTCCCATTAGGTCTTGCTCCAGATGGGGTTTACCAGGAACGAAGTCACCAGCGTTCCTCGGGGTCTCTTACACCTCGGTTCCATCCTTGCCTGTGCCGCAAGCGGCCATCGGCGGTCCATTTCTGTGGCACTATCCTTCAACTCGCGCTGACTGGACGTTATCCAGCATCCTGCCCTATGGAGCCCGGACTTTCCTCTCGCGGCTTACGCCGCCAGCGATTGTCTGTCAAACTTTCCGAACAACATTACATAGTATACAGGGAACGCGCGCACGTTACAACCCTGAAAATATTGTAAAAAGTAGAAAGCACCTTTATTTTCTCATAGACGTTGAGGTTTTACAAAAATTGAAAAGGTTCGGTTTCCACCTGAGATACATGTACTTCCGTTGAGTATCGACCTTCTGCCAAGCGTTTACGCATCCACTCTGCAGTTTTAGGCTTCATAATCTTTTCAGCGTTATGTCCAGGGTCAATAATAGCAATCCCCGCCATAAGGGCATCCTGAGCCGTGTGATAGTCAATATCCCCCGTGACTAATACATCAGCCCCCTTAAAAAGCGACTTGTTCACATAACGGCTGCCAGAGCCCCCAAGCACGGCTGCCTTTTTGATCGTACGATCTAAGTCGCCCACCACACGTACATGCTCGACGTTGAGACCGTTTTTCACAACATCGACAAACTCGCGTAACGTGCAGGCTTCCTTAAGCTTGCCGACCCGACCCAAACCAAAGCTACGGCCTTGCAAATCCATATGGTATAGGTCATAAGCCACCTCTTCATAAGGATGAGCCTTCAGCATCGCTTGAACAACTTTATTGCGTACACCCTGCGGTACAATGGTCTCAATACGAACCTCTTCACTACGTTCCATTTTACCCTGCTCACCCAAAAACGGCTGTGTGCCTTCACCCGGCACAAAAGTTCCGTAGCCATCAATGTTAAAGCTGCAATGGCTGTAGTTGCCAATATGTCCAGCTCCCGCTCCCAGTACGGCATCCAGTACCCGTTGATGATGTGTTTTGGGTACGAAAACGACAAGCTTGAACAATTGCTCGGTGTGAACATCCTCCAACGTACCTTCACTTTGAATACCCAGTGCTTCCGCCATCCAGTCATTCATGCCGTTCTCAGCCGTATCCAGATTCGTATGACTGATGTAGACAGCAATATCATTCTTGATCAGCTTTTCATACAATCTGCCCGCAGGCTGATCCGTGTTCAAAGCTTTAAGTGGGCGGAATATAATCGCATGATGCGCAATAATGAGGTCTGCTTTTATGCGGATTGCCTCTTCGACAACCTCATCATTAACATCCAGGGCTACTAATATGCTTTTGATTTCCTTTTGCAGACTACCCAGCTGAAGCCCGATTCTATCGTCTGGAACTGCCAAGTATTTTGGAGCCAGCTGCTCCATGTAGCTAATTACTGTCTGTCCTTTGGCAAACATGCAAGTACCTCCTCTAGCTGTTCAATTTGCTTGCGCAATTGTTCCCGCTTATGCTGTGCGGATTCCTGATCTGACCGTGCCACTTGTGCCAGCACATCCTGAAGCTTGCGAATCTCCAATTTCCATTTATAAAAAAAGATTTCATTCGGTGCTTTAACCAATAGCGGCCCGAGTTGCATTAACAAATCCTGTGTCAGTACCAGCGAACTATCGGGAAGTTTCCATGGTTGATACAGATCTTCCTGTTTCAGTGGGCTTACCGAATCAGGTACTGCCGTCAGAATCTCATATATTTTTCCGTCTTCTTCCATAATGTGTTCATTTATTAGTACCCATTGATGTTCGATGAGCCAACGGCGTAAAATATCCTCGCCTACGTTAGGCTGTAGAACAAGCTGTTTTACGGAAACAAGCTTGTCTTTCCCTTGCTCTAGAATGGAAGCGATCAAGGCACCACCCATACCGGCTATCGTAATAACATCAACTTCATTGGCCTTAATTACAGCCAAGCCATCTCCCTTTCTAACTGCAATGCGATTAGTAAGACCTGCTTCGGCCACCTGCTTTTGAGCCGCACGCAACGGCCCATCGTTGACTTCACCCGCCACGGCTTGCGGTACTCTGCCACTACGCACTGCAGCCACAGGGAGTAGTCCATGATCCGAGCCAATATCCGCAAGTCTGCTCCCGGCAGGAATTTGTTCCATAATATATTGTAATCGTTGAGAAAGTTTCATGACGTCACCCACGTAATCCATTTTTTTCGAGTCCAAAATAAAATCCCTACAACAAATGCCAACTTCAGTATGCTGTAAAACACCACATCTCCCGCTGCTTGATGGCGCAGGATAATCATGTCTGCTTCAGCCATGAATGCTAGTGTCATGCCTATAGCGAAATAAACCAAAGCGAGACGCGGAAAGCGGCGATGTACCCACCAGCTTAACCAGATCAACAATACTGCGTGCAAAATCCAAAATGCCTCAAGCATCATTAAAGTTGCTGTAGGCCAGTAGCGGCCTATAAGGACCGCGTACACTAAAAGCAGCCCAGCAAGACCACAGTAATGAAGTAAGTTGATCCGCAAAGTTAATCCCACAAGACACCATACTACACCGCATAGGCCTACGAGAAAAAGAAACCAAACCTTAGCTTCACCTTGATGGAGCTGAATGATCCACACACCCGAACCCAGCATAATCGCACTGCCTAAAGTGCTCAACATTGCACTCATACTCTTTTCGGAAGACCGCCAAAATGCGGCCACTCCATAGCAAATCGTAGTAACTGCACTTGCCGAGAATATTTGCATTGCCAACGGAAAAGCGGTAAAATAAAAACCGATCAAACAAATGCAGGAAATAATGACAAAACCAAGAAGCCAGGCGATCCCATGCCCGTGTCTAAGATATGTAAGCAGCCCGGTGTTGTTACGGTTCTGGCTCTGCGACGGATCTTCGTCCTCCCGATACAGGTTAGACAAAAAATCGCAATATTGCTCAGGGAGCAGCCGACTTCGCCGCCAATGCTCAATTTCATGTAACAGTATTGCCCGTTTTTCCTCCTGGTCCAAGCTTCTTCCCCTCCACCAAGGCTGCCATGAGATAAAAAAAGACCCCCTGCGCGCTTCAAGCCGCAGAAGGTCCGCAATGTTACGCTTCTATTCGAGGAAATCCTTCAGTCGCTTACTGCGGCTTGGATGGCGCAACTTACGCAGCGCTTTGGCCTCAATCTGACGAATACGTTCACGTGTAACACCGAACACTTTACCCACTTCTTCAAGAGTTCTGGTTCTTCCGTCGTCCAAACCAAAGCGGAGACGCAAAACATTCTCTTCCCGTTCGGTCAACGTATCCAGTACATCCTCAAGCTGTTCCTTCAGAAGTTCATAGGCAGCCGCATCTGCAGGCGCCAATGCTTCCTGATCCTCAATGAAATCCCCCAGATGTGAGTCATCCTCTTCACCAATTGGTGTTTCCAATGAAACCGGTTCTTGGGCAATTTTCATAATCTCCCGTACTTTTTCCACGCTCAGCTCCATCTCGGCAGCCACTTCTTCCGGCGTAGGTTCGCGCCCCAGCTCTTGCAACAGTTGACGCGATACGCGAATCAGCTTGTTGATCGTTTCCACCATATGCACTGGAATACGGATCGTTCTCGCCTGATCGGCTATTGCGCGCGTAATGGCCTGACGAATCCACCAGGTTGCATACGTACTGAATTTAAAGCCTTTTTCGTAATCAAATTTTTCTACTGCCTTAATCAAACCCATATTACCTTCCTGAATCAGATCCAGGAAAAGCATTCCGCGACCAACATAACGTTTGGCAATACTTACAACCAGACGCAAGTTCGCTTCGGCCAACCGACGCTTAGCTTCTTCATCGCCGTTATTGATCCGTTTGGCAAGCTCCACCTCATCATCAGCAGAAAGCAACGGTACACGACCGATTTCCTTCAAGTACATCCGGACCGGGTCATTAATTTTAATACCGGGAGGCAGGCTCAGATCGTCATCGAAATTAAAATCATCCCCATCATTGTTTTCCGGGTCGTCATTTTGACGCAATCTGGTAACTTCTTCGTCGTTGTCATTCACAACCTCAATCCCCAAGTCACCCAGCTGCTCATAAAACTCATCCATTTGCTCGGGGTCCTGATCAAACGGCGACAGTTTTTCCATGATATCTTTGTAGTTCAGAGAGGAACTTTTTTTACCCAACTCAATCAGTTGATCTTTAACCTGATCCAGTGTTAGTTCCGTCTCCAGTTCAGTATGCTGATCATTCGCCATCTTTCGACTCCCTCCTCCCTAGAAACATCCGACCTCTGTGTGTTCATTGTCTCTCTAGGGCTATAATCTCACTTGCAATTTGTGCTGCGCGCAAAAAGTCACCTAAGCGCTCAGCGGCTCTCATTTCTTCCCTTTTCAAATCCAGTTGCTCCTGCAATGGAAATTTTCGCACTTGATGAATATAATCATCCAAAATGTGCGGTGCCCATACGCCTGGAGCATCCATCATCATGATCGAACTTACGTTCTTCTCCAGTCGGTCGTCTTGCAAAGATGAAATAAAACGGCTTGTATCCGGTAACTTCCCTTGCGCGTAATAGGCATATAGATAAGCAGCAATTGCTGCATGATCCTCAATATTAAAGGCGTCGCCCAGATGCTTTTCTACATACTCTGCAGCTTCTAAATCCTGCATCATCCAGTGAAGCAGCCTGCGTTCAGCCACATGGTAAGCTGGCAACAGATTAGGTGTGGAGACCTGCCCTTTTTTATGCCTACCATTATTCCACCCATTTTCGTTATTATCCCCAAAGTTCTGTTTTTTTTGCAGGGATTGACGGAGTAAATTGCATTCTTGCTTCAAGGTTTCAAAATCCACCTTGACTTCGGATGATACTTCGCGCAGATACACTTCCCGCTCGGTCGGGGATGACAGAGGTGCAATGACATTTAATGCTTCGCGGGAATACGCGATTCTTCCTTCTTCCTCTTGCAGTATATGGTTTTTTTTCAGATATATAAGCTTAAATTTCACCGTTGAAACAGCACTTTCGATAATTTGGCGCTGGAATCGTTCGCCGCCGTATTGCCGGATAAAATCATCCGGGTCCATACCGTCACTGACCAGCGCTACTTTCACGTGAAGCCCCGCATTTTCCAACAGCGGAAAATTTTTAAGCGCAGCAGCTTGTCCTGCCCGGTCACCATCATAACAAATAATAACCTCGTCGCACAGTCCTTTTAACATCGTAGCATGGTGCTCCGTTAGAGCAGTGCCCATGGCGGCCACCCCATTTTGTACGCCAGCTTCCCACGCTGAGATAACATCACCATAGCCTTCAAAAAGAACACTTTGGCGTAGCTTGCGAATTGAGGTTTTAGCATGATGGAGATTGTACAGCGTTCGGCTCTTGTTGAATAGCTTGGTTTCCGGTGAATTCAAATACTTCGGCTGTCCCTCACCAAGTATACGGCCTGCAAAGGCAATAACTTTTCCGTTGCGATTCCAAATGGGAAACATGATACGATCTCTAAATCGATCCACATATCCATCACCCTCGTGCCGGGGAGAAATGAGCCCTCCCTTTTCCATCTCCACGGGATCAAAAGAACGCTTCTCCAGAAACTGAACGATCGTATCCCATCGGTTGGGTGCATAGCCAATTTGAAATTGATCAATGATCTTGTCACTGAATCCCCGTGAGCGCAAGTATTCCATGGCTGGTTTGCCGTGCTCCGTATTTTTAAGCAAAAAATGGTACATCTTAGAAGTTAACTCATACGCTTGCAACAGCCTGTCCAACTCAGGATGCTGATGCGATGAATCACGTCCCTGCCATTCGCCGAGCGGGATATGACTTTCTTCTGCCATTGTCCTGACAGCTTCGGGAAAGGATAGTCCTTCGATTTCCATCATAAATTTGATGGCATTGCCTCCCGCGCCGCAGCCGTAGCAGTAAAAAATCTGACGATCCGGTGTCACGGTGAATGAAGGGGTTTTTTCGGAATGAAAAGGACAGAGGCCTTTCATATATTTCCCCTGCTTGGCCAAATGCACGTACTTGCTTACCGTATCTACAATATCATGATGTTGTAAAACCGACTCAATGATATCGTCCGGTATGTTGCCTTGTCCGGCACTCATATTAACCACCTTCATCTCTTTAGCACGTAAATATAATTCGATACCGTTACTCATTCTCCTGCAAGCGAAGTAAAAGTTTTGTCAGTTTATGTTGAAAAACTTCACGATCCTCTAATGTAAACGGTTTAGGACCTTTTCCATAACGTCCTTTTTTCCGTTCTTTGGCAGAAGTATGGCGTCGGTCAAGCATGAAATCAATCGAATCGTTTCGATACATAGCTCCGCGAAAAGACATCACTTCACAACCTTTTGCCAAGGCAAGTGCAGCAAGACCATAATCATTGGTGGTTACAATATCTCCGCGGCGGATATGATTGGCAATATAGAGATCGGCACTTTGGTCGCTTCGGTCTACTTTAACGACGCTTACGCCTTTGCTGCCCTGAATGAGATGATCATATGAAGATACCATAATAACCTCAATATGAAAAAGGGAAGCTATCTCCGCAATTTCACTTTTAACAGGACAAGCGTCCCCGTCAACAACGATCCGCACATCCAGTAAAGTTCCGGTTCCCTCCATGAGCATCCCCCATCTCCATCCGCATTCGAGTAAAATACGGAACGGCTGCAAGATTACTCTCACACCGTTCCGTATATTTATACCCATTTTTTCAAGTTGTTCATACTATCACAACTAACGTTTAAACTACAAGCTTGGAAAAATCGGCAAAACGCTTCAGTTCTGAGTCAATAGCAGCCAGCAATGCCAAACGATTATTACGAACAGCATCATCCTCAGCCATAACCATAACGGAATCAAAGAATGCCGTCACCGCAGGGGTAATGGATGAAGCAAGCGCTAACGCTCGTGTCGCATCACCTTCCCGTAAAGCTACGCTATAAGATTCATAAGCGCTAGACCATGCTTCGTAAAGCGTTTTTTCGCCTTGCTCCGTAAACTCACTCGTATTAACTAACTTATGCACTGCTTTAGCAGCCAGATTGCCTACACGATTAAAGGATTCAACTGTTGCTTTGAATACCTCACCTGTTTGTACAGCAGTCATTAATGCAGTTCCGCGGTTAACAACGGAAGCAACATCGTCATATCCAGCTGCAAGCACAGCATCCACAACGTCATAGCGAAGTGTCTCAGACAATAGTTTCTTCACCCGTAATCCGAAAAACTCATGTAATTCTTTACGTATTTCATCTGCGGAACGTTTCATATTTCCAAGGTTGCCGTGCACATCGAGCGCGATATTGAACACATCAGATAACGTAGCCGAAAGCTTACGATCCAACAAGATCTGCACAATACCTGCTGCCTGACGACGAAGCGCGTAAGGGTCCTGTGAACCTGTTGGAATAATACCGATGGAGAAGCATCCTGTAATGGTATCTATCTTGTCTGCGATACTTACAATCGCTCCAGTATTCGTTGAAGGAACCGTTTCTCCTGCATAACGCGGTTGGTAATGCTCAAACACCGCTCTCGCCACTTCTTCCTTCTCTCCAGCCTTACGAGCATAATCCTCACCCATCACACCTTGCAGTTCAGGGAACTCATATACCATTTGTGTTACCAGGTCAAATTTACAAATATCCGCTGCTCGACTAACCGATTCCTGTGTATCTGAGGAAACGTGAAGTTTCTCTGCCAGAGCATCAGCAATACGGCGAATTCGGCGCACTTTGTCTCCAACCGTTCCCAGCTCTTCGTGGAAAACGATACTTTCCAGTTTGGAGAGTGCATCTTTAATTTCCAGCTTCTGATCTTCTTCATAAAAGAATTTGGCATCAGACAGCCGCGCACGCAATACTTTTTCATTCCCTTTAGCAATGACTTCCAGCGATTGACTTCCTCCGTTACGTACCGTAACAAAGTATGGCAGTAGCTCTCCTGTGCGATCCAGCACTGGGAAATAGCGTTGATGTTCACGCATGGAAGTAATGAGTACATCCTTCGGAATGTTCAGGAACGCAGGATCAAAACCTCCGAACAGTACTGTTGGGGTTTCCACCAAATACAGCACTTCTTCCAGCAGATCATCCTTGACCGCAATCGTCCAATCTTTTTCGGCAGCCAGCGCTTCAATTTGCTTTACAATAAGCGTTTGACGTTCCTCAATGTCCACAATGACATGCTGCTTGCGAAGTACTTCAACATAGTCAGCTGGACTTGCTACAACGGCATCCTGTCCCAGGAAACGATGCCCTCTTGTCACATTTCCTGACTTCACGCCAGCAATCTCCAAATTAACAATATCGTTACCAAACAAGGCAATCAACCAGCGGATCGGACGAACAAATTTAAAGTCATAACTTGCCCAGCGCATGAATTTAGGGAATGTCATGGCATGTAAAATGTGCAATAAACCTTCGGATAGTACATCCGCTGTTGGTACACCTATGCTGCTCTTAGTGGCGTAAATATATTCCACGCCTCCAAGCTCCTTGAATGTGAACTGTTCAGGATCAACACCTTGGCTGCGAGCAAAGCCTAGTGCAGCCTTGCTCCAGTTACCAGCTTCGTCGAGTGCGATTTTGCGGGAAGGACCTTTAACTTCTTCGTTAATATCTTCTTGCTTCTCCGCTACTTCCTTGACAAGTACCGCCAAACGGCGAGGTGTAGCATAAGCCTCTACAGCACCATAAGCAATACGCGAGCTGTCAAGCCACGCCGTCATACGCTGCTTCAACTGCTGAATCGCATTCGGGATAAAACGTGCAGGGACTTCTTCCAACCCGATCTCAAACAATAAATCCTTAGACATTTGCCGCACCTCCTTTCTTCAACAGCGGAAAGCCCAGCTTCTCGCGCTCCTCCAGATAGGTCGCAGCCACCTGACGCGCCAAATTACGTACTCGTATAATAAACCCAGTCCGTTCCGTCACGCTGATCGCTCCGCGAGCGTCCAGCAAGTTGAACGCATGAGAACATTTCAGCACATAATCATAGGCTGGAAATACAAGATGCTGCGCCATCGCTTTATTTGCCTCTTCTTCGTACATATTAAAAAGAGTAAAGAGCATTTTGACGTCAGATACTTCGAACGTATACTTGGAATGCTCAAATTCAGGCTGGTGGAAAACATCACCGTACGTGATTCCATTGACCCACTCCAAATCGAACACATTCTCCTTGTCCTGGATGTAGGAAGCAAGACGCTCCATACCATACGTGATTTCTACGGCAACCGGACTGGCATCAATACCGCCCACTTGCTGGAAATAGGTGAATTGGGTAATTTCCATACCGTCCAGCCATACTTCCCAACCTAAGCCCCACGCTCCCAACGTCGGTGCTTCCCAGTTGTCTTCAACGAAACGAATATCATGCTCCAGAGGGTTAATGCCCAAACGGCTCAAACTCTCCAAATACAATTCTTGAATGTTATCCGGTGAAGGCTTCAAAACTACTTGGAACTGATGATGCTGATACAGGCGATTCGGGTTCTCACCATAACGTCCGTCTGACGGACGACGAGAAGGCTCAACATAAGCTACATTCCACGGCTCAGGTCCGATCGAACGTAAATACGTCATTGGGTTCATCGTGCCTGCCCCTTTTTCCGTGTCATACGGCTGTACAATAATACAGTTGTGTTCTGCCCAAAATTGTTGCAGCGTTAAAATCATCTGCTGAAAATTCATTGGTACACGCTCCCTTTCTACTTCCCTCAAATGTTGGTGATTTCTTCTCATTAAGCTCGTATGTACAGGGCTATTTTATCCCAAAAGCCTTGCTAGAGACAGCAAAAAGCCCCCGCCTCTACGCCTGTACAGACGTAGGGACGAGAGCTGACTCCCGCGGTTCCACCCTACTTGATTGCGATCCTACATCACCAATCAGATCGTAATCCTCTTTTCCGTGTCCATTCAGATGCTCCCGAGTGCCTTGTTCACGAAGAATTCCCGCTGGGCTTACACCGTCCCCAACTCGCTAATTACAGAGAATACATCCCGCTACTTTCTCGTTCAATGCATCTGCTCCCGAAGGAGATATATAGTAGGATATTACACGTTTTCAGCAATACAGTCAAGAGAATAGGGCGTTTCACATATCGTACTTGTCGAGCTGATCCAAGAAATTGCGGGATTTCAGCTTGACCTCCAACTGCATATCCATGAACTGACGCATGACATGTTTGATCTCCAGCTTAGTGGAGTCCTTCACGTCAATGTTGCCGAGCCGATTCAAATCCATTCTGGCGAACAAGCGCAGCAACTTCAATGTACGTGGAGTCACGCTCAATGCAGCTGGATCAAAATGCTTGTAGCTTCGGCACAAAACTCCGCCTAACCTCGGACTGACAAACATATCTTCATCAGCACATTGTTGACCACTTGAAATACATGCATCCAGCTGAGGAGCATATCCGGCCGCCTGCAATATTTTAAATTCATAAATACTCATGACGATCAGCGGATCTTTGCCACTCTCCAGCGCCTCCAAACATGCTTTTAGCTGCTTAAACCAGAACGCACCTGTTTCCTCATCCTGTAACACCCGATCGAGTAATTCACAAGCATAAGATGCGTAAGCAGCCTTAGTAATATCCTCGCGCAATGTATGGTGGGATTGGATGATTTCACCGGCATTCAACGTGCCTAAGCCTGTGTTTCGAAAAAAAACAAATTCACCGTACGTAAACGGCTGCGTTAAAGCAGCGTGACGGCTTTTGGACTTTTTTGCACCTCTGACCAGCACGCCTGCTTTGCCTCCGCTTTCGGTGCAAAGCGTAATAATTTTGTTCCCCTCACCGTAATCCATGCTGCGGATGACGATTCCTTCCACCCTGTAAAGCATGCCTCTTCCCCCAAACATTCGCGAAGAAGCCAGTGGCTTGTACTATTCACGGGCTTCTTCATGCTCGTCCGACTCTCCCTCATCCGTGTCTTGCTCCCTTGTCACGGCGCTCTCCCGATATAACAGATACGCACCGACATCTCCAGTCATCGCAAAATACTTCCACGAAAAATCTCGCAATTGTATTCATCCTTTCTTCGGAAATGACGTTTGCATCTCAAAAATAGGATGATGCGAGGAGGGGAGAAGTATGCGATGAAATAAATGGATTGCGTTAAAAAAGGCTGCTGTATGTAGATTGGAATGCCGCTTCGCAAATGATTTGATCTTACGATCGCTGTTACCCCCGAATTTATTTGAATGTACAAACATACAAAGGGTTAAATTCGGGGGTAAAGGCGAACGCTATCGCTTCTTCAGTTTCAAAGCCTTCGCTCCGCTACAACGTGCATACAGATAACCTTTTTTAAAACGTTCGTTATTTCATCACTCGACGAAAAGGGTAAAAAAGAGCAAGAGTTAAGCGCCGCATATGCGCGGCGCTTTGAATGACTAGAAGACTGTTACTTATCTCAGTCATAGAGATCGGACGGCTTTTTTATGATGCTTACAACAACTATGCATATTTATTTAATATCCATTTTTTTAGCCTCAATAAACCCTTGAACTAAAGTAACGTAGAATCGAATTCTGTTTTTAAGCGTCGCGATGGAAGCCAAGGTCACGAAGGACGCGTTCCTGGTTGCGCCAGTCTTTTTTTACCTTAACCCAAAGTTCCAGGAAAATCTTGGAACCTAGCAGGTTTTGGATATCCTGGCGGGCCTGTTTACCCACCTCTTTGAGCATGGCTCCCTGTTTGCCGATAATGATCCCCTTCTGGGAGTCACGCTCTACAAAAATAACAGCCATAATATGCACTACCCCATTATCCTGCACTTTCATGTCTTCAATCATAACCGCAATAGAATGGGGTACTTCCTCACGTGTCATATGCAGAATTTTTTCCCGTACCAACTCGGCAATAACAAACTGTTCAGGATGGTCGGTAATTTGATCATCCGGATAATATTGCGGACCTTCTGGCAAGTATTTTTGCACCTGCTCCAGCAGGGTGTTTACATTGTTGCCCATTTTGGCCGAGATCGGTACGATTTCTGCAAAGTCGTACAACTTGCGATACTGCTCAATCAGGGGCAACAACGCTTCCGGCTCAATGCGATCAATTTTATTCAGCACCAAGATAACTGGCGTTTTTACTTGTTTAAGCTGTTCCGCAATAAAACGGTCGCCACCGCCTAGGCCTTCAGCAGCGTCAATAAGAAAAAGTACCGCTTCTACTTCACCCAACGTATTAAAAGCAGTCTGATTCATGTAATCGCCTAATTTTGACTGGCGCTTATGAATCCCGGGTGTATCCAAAAATACTATTTGCGTGTCCTCTGTAGTAAATACGCCGTGAATTTTGTTGCGTGTAGTTTGTGGCTTGTCTGACATAATGGCGATCTTCTGCCCAATGACGTGGTTCATCAGTGTTGATTTTCCGACATTGGGTCTGCCAACAATTGCGACAAAGCCTGATTTAAAGTGTTTCTTAGCCATTTCATTTCCTCCAGCGCGATTAAGCACCTATTTTATTTTGGTTTTTCCATTAAAACAGCGAACTAATTAACGTCAACATAGGCCTATAAAACACAAATATACCAATAATTACAGCAAAAACCGCTGCCAGGAGCACGGCTCCGGCGGCGGTGTCTTTAGCCGCTTTGGCCAGCGGATGAATATCAGGTGAGATGAGATCCACCGCTGCTTCAACAGCGGTGTTGAACAGTTCGGCTACAATGACTATAGCGATAGCCACGCAGACGAATAACCAGTCGAGCCGGGAGATGTGCAGAGTTAAGCCTGCTACAATGACAAGGAACGCCACGGCCACATGTATCCGCATATTTACTTGCGTACGCAGAGCATACATCACGCCTTCTGCCGCATAGCGAAAGGTCATTCTCCAAGGCTGACGTCTCATTACCTTGTCAACCCCGCTTGAGCCAGTACAGCTTCCTGTTTGCCCATCATTTCAGCTTCACTCACATCATCCTGATGATCATAGCCTAACAGATGCAGAAACCCGTGAACAAACAAAAAACCGATTTCACGCTCAATGGAATGTCCGTATTCTTCGCTCTGAGCTTGCGCTGTCTGTACAGAGATTATAATATCCCCCAGAACATCTGGTACATCATTCAATGAATTTTCTTCATTCGGTTCGTAAATAATTTCAAGCTCTTCATCCAGTGTCTCCTTCATAGCAAAAGACAACACATCGGTGGGACGATCAATTCCCCGATAGTCCCTGTTCAACTCATGAATTTGCTCATCATTAACGAAGGTAAGGGCGACCTCACCGTCTATGACTCCCTCCACTCTGCCTGCCTCCTCTAATAAGGTGTTCAGCAGCGTAATTAAAGATTCGTTAATTACCATATCGTTTTGTTCATTATTCCAAGCTAATTGAAGGCCCATGCCAACCGCTCCTTTTAATTCTAGTGCTCTACCCGTGCTTCATGCACAAGTTATATTAAGCTTTTCCGTTTTCAGACTTGGGCCTTTCCTCTGGATACTCAATACGGGAATGGAAAATCCCCATTACTGTTTCCTTGAGGGTTTGAGCCACGATATCAAGCTCCCGCATGGTCAGCTCGCAGTCGTTAAATTGGTGATCATCAAGACGGCTCTTAATAATTTTCTCAATCATGGATTCAACCTGTTCCACCGTCGGCTTCCGTAAGGAACGAACTGCTGCCTCCACACTATCAGCAATTCCCACCACAGCAGACTCTTTAGACTGAGCCTTCGGTCCCGGATAACGGAAATCATCCTCCGTGAAGTCAGGCTCCACCCCCCGCTCTTCAGCCTCACGCAACGCCTTGTGATAAAAATAGTGTAAGAATGTCGTTCCGTGGTGCTGCTCGGCAATATCGCGAATTGGCTTGGGTAGCTTGTAATCCAATTGCATTTCCACGCCGTCACGAGCATGGGCGATAATGATGGATTTGCTAAGCTTGGGCTCTATTGAATCATGTGGATTTTCCAACCCATTTTGATTTTCAATGAAGTACGAAGGCCTCTTGGTTTTACCAATATCATGATAATACGAACCAACCCGGCACAACAAGCCGTTTGCTCCTATAGCCTCCGCTGCGGCCTCTGACAGATTACCCACCATTACACTATGATGATACGTTCCAGGTGTTTCCGTAAGCAGCTTACGGAGCAATGGATGGTTGGGATTCGACAGCTCAACAAGCTTCAGTGCCGACAAGATACCAAAAGTAGACTCAAAAAATGGCATTAGCCCAATAACAAGTATTGCTGTTATCAGACCGCCTGCAAAAGCAAAAGCTACCCCATAGAGCGTCGTCGTTTGAGTCCAATTTCCTTGGTCAATCAGTGCCAAAGAAAAAACAGACAGGGCACCGAACAGGCATACCATAATCGCCCCTTTGAACAGTGTTGAACGCTGGCTGGCTCGATGGGTAGAGAAAATCGCTGCCAGACAGACCACAATAGCAAAAAACCCAAAATTAAAGTCAAAAATTTGTCCCTGACGGACATTCAAAATAACACTTGCCAATATACTGAATATAACGGCACATACGAAAGCCAACGACATATCAAGCAACAGCGTTACGAGCATAGCTCCAAGCGCGATAGGCGCCAGATAGCCGAGATAGGAACGTTCACTGTTCTGCAGTATGGAAATTAACATCATTGCTCCCACTGTAATCACAAAGATTAATACTAGCATGAGCAACTGCGCATTATTATACTTGAAGTTTCGTGTTCGTGATTGAAATTGACGAATATACATAAACAGACCCAATGCCAGCATCATAGACAACATCAGCAGCCCAAATTGTGGCCAATAATTGATTTTATCCTTGAGCAATTCATTTTCATCAAGCAGTGTATAGATTTCCTGGGTAATAATCTCACCCTTCTTGACGAGTACTTCACCCTGTTTAATGTAAACTGTCGGTGTATCTTCACGAGCCTGTACCTTGGCGTCCTTCGTAGCTGTATCATCATAAAACTTGTTGGCGGTAATCACAAGCCTTGCAAGTTCCTGAACAACCTCCCGTGAAGTACGCTTAGTAAGCGAGCTTGTACTAACCCGCTCAGCTACTTTCGCTCGGGCTGTCTGAGCATCCGTAATTTGATCATTCATCAACCCTGTCACAATCTCACGGGCAACAGGCCGCATTTCAGCAATATCCTCAGATGTAAGGCGCGGAATTTTAATGAATGTCTCCTCTGGAATTCGATACGTTTGCTCTTTCGTTTTTTCCAGCACTTCATCCAGCAGCTTATCTGGGTAGGCATCCGCATTACGGCTGTTATTCACAAAATTTTGCACAAATTCCCGTGCACGTTGCGGAATCTCATCCTTATAAATCGAAATCTTATCTGCTCTGGAAACCTGATCATCCTGATTGAGCCGTTCAATTCGATCCAAAATACCAGTAATCAGGTTATCGTTGCGAACGGGCACAATGGTATACATGGGCTGCACACGTTCAGCTGATTCCTCTTGAGCCTTCAAAGTCGCCTTACTGTTAGGAAGCTGCATCGGGGCGACAATTTCCTTTTCACTCGGTTGATTTACCCGAATATCATAACGCTCGGGAAGCAGCTTGGACGCAAAGCCTACATAAAAAAGAACCACCAAAAATAAAAACAGAAGATAGCGTGTCGCCACGCTATACTTCCATCCATTCATTCTATGCTGGAACGTTTTCCCTTTAGATAATTCCTTCGAGGTCATCTAAAACAATCCCTCTCCATCATCTTTTTCAAGGCAGCTACACTGCTCATTTTATACTTTTTCTGATCGTACACACCATACTTGTACTTGAATGGCTATCCTTGATTCTCGGCAACACGGTCATAAGCAACAATGATTTTTTGAACGAGGGAATGACGGACAACATCCTCTTCTGCAAACTGGACAAAGCCTATTTCCTCAATCCCTTGTAAAATCGCATTCGCTTCAATCAGACCGGATTTTTTGCCACGAGGCAAATCAATTTGCGTGACATCGCCGGTAATGACCATTTTGGAGCCGAAGCCAAGTCGAGTCAAAAACATTTTCATTTGCTCGGGTGTGGTGTTTTGCGCTTCGTCCAAAATAATAAATGAATCATCCAGCGTACGTCCCCGCATATAAGCCAAAGGAGCAATTTCTATTAACCCGCGCTCCAGTGCCTTTGCAGTCTGCTCTGGGCCCATCACGTCGTATAGTGCATCATACAATGGACGTAAATACGGATCAACCTTTTCCTGTAAATCCCCTGGTAAAAAACCTAAATTTTCACCTGCTTCCACCGCAGGACGAGTCAGTACAATGCGCTTAACTGAACCTTCCTTCAGAGCAGCTACGGCCAGCACTACAGCCAGATAGGTTTTACCAGTACCCGCCGGGCCAATTCCAAATACAATATCGCGTTTCTTAATCGTGGTTACATAGTGCTTTTGTCCAATCGTTTTGACGCGAATCGGTTTACCCCGAAACGTCGTCGTAATTTCACCCTTGAACAAATCGAGCAGCTGATCAGCGCGCAAATCTTTGGCCAATTCAATCGCATAATGGACATCCCTTTCGGTCAGTATATACCCATTGCGAATTAACTGGAGTAATACATCGAACAATTGTTCGAGCACTTCCACCTCGTGTGCATTACCAAAAACATTAACTTCTGCCTCACGAGATGCTATTTTTGCTGGAATAGCGGCTTCGATTAATTTTAAAAAGGAATCCTGCGGGCCAAATAACGCCTGTCCTTCTCCCGCATTGTTCAATGCAATTTGTATGCTGCGTTGTTGTTCTGCCAAATAGCCTCATTCTCCTTGGTTATGAACTAACGGAAGTTCTTCCGCAATATCCTGCTCCACTTCAAAAAGCACTTTCATATAAACTTTACCATTCTCTCTCTTCTCATGCAAAATTTTTTGGCTCATTATTTTCGTTCCTTTGCCGTATTTAGCTAAAATATCAGCTCGCGCGCCTTCTATTCCTGACATTTTCGCTTCTGCTTCCGTAAGCTTCTGCTCTTGTATCTTTGTCTCCCTCACACTTTCGGTCATCCAACCCATTGGAAGTTTGTAGGAACGCCAGGTTAGCGGATCATGTTCAACTGTTGTTTTATGTGTAGAATAAGGTATTTTCCCATATCCCCACAATTGTATCGCACGGTTGCCTAACACCAGATACAAGCGGTCGTGACTTGTACCTGTATACGTGCTGCTGCGTTGCACCGTGGGACTGCTAATTTCGTATTCATGCCATACAAGACCCTTAACCTCTCCTTTGGCTACGACCTGCTGCTGATTCTCCTCATCTCCAAGCGTTCCCGAGATGAGAATGGCTCCTTTTTTGACACGCGTATTTTTATGCACGACAGGACGACCCTGCTCGGCAAAAATTTCAGTGACTACCGCGTCTGCCTTACTGATGATATGACGTGGGCTGTAGAGCGGCGCAGGGGTAGGCTGTGAAGCTTCAACAACCTGAATCGTCACCAAAGCACCCTGTTTTTCCACACCGATCCAGGATGCCTCTGGAAGCTTCTGCATGAGCGCACGGGAAAGCTTGTCTTGACTGGAAAGCCGAAAGCTCCATTGAAACGGATACAGCCCCTCCTGTCGGGCGGCTTTGAGAACGGATTCCGTCGAGAGCTTATCATTCCCCTTCACTTCAATGTCCCAGATAAGCGAAGACATCAGCAGGAGACCTACCCAGAACAAAGCCAATCCAGCCAGAAAAAATTTACGTTTGGCAAGTCGTATAACAGTAAAGGGAAGCCCTTGCCGCTTCAGAACATGCATTTTACAGCCTGTCCTTCTCAAAAGCGGGCGTAGGAGGAAGACGTGCGGCAGCAGAAGGTTCATTTCTGCATGTCTAGTACTCATCGGCCGCACGTTCCAAACAGGTATATGTTGATCGGTGAGTAAATTAATGAAATCTTCCACACTTTCGCCCTTGACAGCAAGGGTAACCGTGCCATGCAGCTTTGCTAAAGCAGGATGTTTCACGAGCCTTCCTCCGTTCCTTCCATTTGGATATCCGTTATATGTCCCTCCACACTTACCTGCTCTGGCAGAATAGACGTAATGACTAGATCATGGCCGGACACCCTCAGCCTGCCTTGCGCAAGTGCAAGTACGAGCTGATCCGGCGTGAAATCCACCACGCCCCGGTGATTCTCCACATAAAGCTGGCGGCTGCCGATGAGGGTTAACCGCGGCAAGTCAAATAGAATGTCCTGCGGAAGCTCCAGCGTCTCGCTGGCCCACTTTCGCAGTTTGCGGCTCATCCTGCTCATACGGCGAAATCTCCTTTCCCGTCATCAAAACATCTGTTATCCAATGGCTCATAGTTGTTTTGATGACAGCACGCTGCTATTTTTTCATCTTCTGTTATTGCCATTCGGACCCATAGATGTTTCATGGCAGCTACGCTGCTGGCTTTTCATCGTATATTCTTATTATCAGTGAACACCATTACAGCAGCGCCACAGATATCTGTTCTGTACATTTTATGATCCAGTCCCCGCATTTATGAGGCTAAACTTACAATTCGTAGCTGCTACTATATTGCAGAGGCAAAAGATGGGTTCTTTCAAAATTCACACCAAAAAAGCCAACCTCGTTTTCATATCGAAAATAAGGTTAGCTTTTTTGATTTTCATTATATGACACGGTTATTTCTCGGTATCTCGATTCAAAAGAGAGTTTTTTCTAGAGTATGAGAAGTAAACAGCCATACCAATGACAAGCCAAATCATAAAGCGAATAAATGTCTGACCATTCAAATTAAGAATGAGCACCCCACATGAAACGATAGCCAGGATTGGAATATACGGAACTCCAGGACATCGGAAGGCCCTTGGCAAATCAGGTTTTGTTTTTCTCATAACGATGACGGCGATCGAAATCAGAATAAATGCTGACAGGGTTCCAATGTTCACCAAACTAGCTAACTCATCTAGCGGGATCAGCCCACCCATTAATGCAGATAAAGTACCGAAAAACAACGTGTTAATGTAGGGCGTTTTATATTTGGAATGAACCTTGGATAATACTTTGGGGACTAAGCCGTCACGTGACATAGCAAACATAATGCGAGTTTGACCATAGAGCATAACCAGCATGACCGTTGTCATTCCTAAGATAGCTCCTATATCTATAATACCTGCAACCCAGTTCTGACCTGCAACCTGCAATACCAATGACACAGGGTGAGAGATACCTTCAAATTGCATAAACGGTACTATACCAGCCATAATCGCGCTAACAACGACATACAAAAATGTACAAACAACAAGTGAGAAAATAATGCCTCGCGGTAAATCACGAGCGGGATTTTTGGTTTCTTCAGCCGCTGAAGAAACAGCATCAAAACCAATAAAAGCAAAAAACACAAGAGCTGCGGCTCCAAACACCCCACTGAACCCAAACGGTATAAACGGTGTCCAGTTATCTGGCTTCACATATTTAAAAGCAACGATGATAAACAATAAAATAACAACAATTTTTACGATTACCATGATGTTGTTTATCCGTTTTGATTCTTTTATCCCAAAATAAAGCAAGAACGTGATACCCATCAAAATTAAAAAAGCTGGGAGATTAAAATAAGTCATTTGGTCTTTTAAAGCCCCAGGTGCAGCAGTGAATTCAAGCGGAATATGAAGGCCAATTCCATTCAAAAATGATACAAAGTAACCCGACCAACCTGCGGAAACGGCGCTGGCTGCCAGCATGTATTCCAAAATCAAATCCCATCCAATAATAAAGGCCAATAGTTCCCCCATCGTTGCATATGTAAAAGTGTAAACAGAACCGGATACTGGAACAGTAGATGCAAACTCCGCATAAGCCAATGCTGCGAACAAACAGGCGAGTCCCGCAATCACAAAAGAAAGAACCAAGCCTGGACCAGCTGTAACTGCTCCCGTACCTGTCAACACAAAAATCCCCGTTCCAAT
This sequence comes from Paenibacillus sp. 203, assembly GCF_037027525.1. Classification (NCBI taxonomy): domain Bacteria; kingdom Bacillati; phylum Bacillota; class Bacilli; order Caryophanales; family Paenibacillaceae; genus Paenibacillus; species Paenibacillus sp. 203. The sequence goes on along the minus strand of NZ_JAXCHD010000005.1, from coordinate 505,307 downwards.
AATGGCTCCAATTCCAAGCATCGTTAAATCAAACATACCCAGTTCCCTTTTGAGTGCTTTTTCCCCCCGCGTAGCAGCAATCAACTGATCAATGCTCTTCTTTCTGAACAAGCTATTCCCCATCCATTCCATCCTCCTAAAAATTAATTTTTCATTTTTATAACCTTGTTTATCACCTCAATTTAAATCAAATTTTAGCTAAATATGGAGTAAATTTCATAAGTATCTATCATTGAAAACATTATATATAAAAAAGAAAAAATGAAAACTGCTTTCGGAAAGCTTCATTCATATTGTTACATTTGATCATTTCTCACGAATATATTTTCATAAATGAGGCCCTAAATTAGACAAAATGCCACCATTTTAGATGACAGCAAATGTTAGAAACCTAGGGCACACAAGAGATTATCACATTCGTTGTCAGGTAATTAGAGCATTTTTCGTTAATTCACTTTTTATTCTGAGCATGCTTATGTATTCCTAAAGCATCACAAAAAAAGATCCGCCACAGCCAAAGCCGTGACGGATCCACTATCATTTTAACGTCTTCCTCCACCCATGTAGCGCTTAGAACGCGGAGGACCTAATATCTCTGCCCAAATCACACCTCTGCGCAGATCAGCCGTACCCACCGCATTACGGTCTTGCGAAGCTATCTCTGGCGCATCTGTAATTTCACCTGACTCCCTCGCGTTGGATATACGATCGAGACGGGCTAAAACCAATCTACGTTCTTCTTCCATAGCACGGATCCGATCCTCTAGAGTCGAACCGTTATCTAATGAATCCCGGTTCATCCGTTCTTCCGTTTCCGACCGATCGCCCACTTCTTCTATACGACGAGCTTCCATAACCGCCCGTCGTTCATTAGGAAATTGACGTTGCAACTCACCAGCAACATCCTGCTGGCGCTGCTCTTGCCCATGTTCCGTTGTGAAGGGTCTGGATGACGTCGAGAGCCCGCGAGAACCCTGATCCCCCCCAAAGGTAGGCATACCTTTTCGCGGCGGTGATTTCCGCCCTGTACCTTGGATGCTTTTCCCCAAGAAGGACACCAAAGCAAAGCCAATCACGATCAGGATATACAAATGTTCAAAGATCCAGCTGATAAAGTTCATTACTCACCACCTAGCTGCCGTCATTCATCGGCTATGTCCCGTTATTAATCCCGGTTCTTGTTGTCATTCCCCGAGTTCTCATTCGGTTTGCCTAAGGAGCTACGCATTTGCGTATCTGCCTCAATATTTTTCAAATTCATATAGTCCATGACGCCAAGCTTCCCGCCACGCAGCGCTTCAGCCATTGCCAGCGGCACTTCGGACTCGGATTCCACCACGCGTGCTCTCATTTCTACAACACGTGCCTTCATTTCCTGCTCCTGCGCTACAGCCATCGCACGCCGCTCTTCCGCTTTTGCCTGCGCAATACGTTTGTCCGCTTCCGCCTGCTCTGTTTGTAGAAAAGCACCGATGTTTTTACCTACATCAACGTCCGCAATATCAATGGACAAGATTTCAAATGCTGTCCCGGCATCCAAACCTTTGGACAATACAGTTCTTGAAATTGAATCTGGATTCTCCAATACGTCCTTATGCGAGTTACTGGAACCTACGGTTGTAACAATACCTTCACCGACCCGTGCAATAATCGTTTCTTCTCCGGCACCCCCAACAAGTCGATCAATGTTGGCACGCACCGTAACACGAGCTTTAACCTTTACTTCGATACCATCCTTGGCTACCGCAGCCACAATAGGTGTCTCAATAACACGCGGATTAACGCTCATTTGGACCGCTTGCAGAACATCCCGTCCCGCAAGGTCAATCGCTGCCGCACGTTCAAACTCAAGCGGAATGTTAGCTCGCTGCGCAGCAATCAACGCATTGATCACTCGGTCTACATTCCCTCCTGCGAGAAAATGGCTTTCCAGCTGGTTGATGTTCAAGCCCAGACCCGCCTTGGTTGCCTTAATGAGCGGATTGACAATTCGGCTTGGCGTGACGCGCCGTAACCGCATAGCTACCAGCGTAATGATACCAATGCGCACACCCGAAGCCAATGCTGAAATCCACAGCATCACCGGGAAGAAACTGAAAAATACGCTCAATACAATAATCACTACAACGGCAATCAGCAAAACGCTGACAATACCTGATTCGAACACTCGCATCATCCTCCATTAATCTAATTCTTTGTTGTTTACTTGTTTAGACGCTAGTGTCTGCCTTGACCACAATACGCCCACCTTCTACTTTGGATACTATAATCGGCATATCTGTAGCAATAAACTCGCCGTTCGTTACAACATCGACTCGCTCATCAGCGATCAGCACCGTTCCGGCTGGACGAAGTGGTGTCAGACTGACACCCCTTTGACCTAATAGCATTTCCCGGTTCACAACTGAAGAAAAACCTTGTTCAGCTGTTAAACTTTCTTTAAGTATAAAACGGTTCCATATCCCTCGGTCCTTGAATACAACCGCGATGATCGCCACCACGGCAACCGCAGCTGCAAAGGCAATGCCCAAAGATATAAACGCGTGCTGCATGTTGTATGCTGCGCGAACAACTCCGACGACAAGGCTGACTGAACCCAAAATGCCCAAAATACCAAAGCTTGGGATGAACATTTCAAGGATAAGCAGAGCCAGACCGATAATAAACAACAACCACGTCTCCGAACCTGCAAAACCAGCGATATAATTGCCGAAAAAATACAACCCAAACCCGAGTATGCCCAAAATTCCCGGTACACCAAAACCGGGTACGAGCAGCTCAATAACGACACCCGCGATACCGATAAATAAAAGCAACGTCTGCACAATTGGGTTGGTCAATATCTCGGCTGCTTTTTCAGCCCATGTTTGCTCCACATGAATTACATCATCCGTGCTGTAACCCATCCACTGGATAACTTCTTGTTCGGAAGACGCGATGTGATCTGCATAACCCAACTTCAGCGCTTCCTCACTGGTTAAAGAAATGATCTGACCATTTTCCTTATTAAAGTTCATCTCTGGAATAGATATGGTCGTTTTAGAGTCAACCATACCTCTGGCAATATCCGGATTACGTCCTCCAGCTTCTGCGGCAGATGCCATGCTACTCTTCCACCAAGCTATCGTTTTTGGATCTGTGATAGCCTGCCCCCTGCCGTCTACTAACGCTGCTGCTCCGATAATACTCCCCGGTTTCATAACAATCTTGTTTGCGCTCAACGCAATATAGCTACCCGCTGAGGCCGCTTCGCCCCTTATATAGGCTACGGTCGGAATTGGACTGTCTTTAATCAGTTTGCCCAGCTTCTCCGCTGTATCTACCCGTCCACCGGGAGTGTTAATATCCAGTAAAATCAGACCTGCTTTGAAATCTGCTGCTTCTGCAAATCCACGTTCCATAAATTTGCCCAGACCTTGCTCAATTTCCTGATCAACTGGTATAACAAACACTGCTCCACCTTTAGTTTGGGCCGCCGCTGATTCGGAATGAACTAAGGGTAACAGCAAAACGGATACCATAATCCACAACGTTAAAAAGATCAATTTGCGACTGGAGTGGTGATGTTCTCTATGCATTTCTCTCCCCCCTTTCGATCTTTCTATGTTACAGCATACCAAACTTTGTTAGACAAACTATACAGTTTTCAGGATTTAATGTGAAATTATTGGGTATATTGCTAATCCTGACGGCTGTCAGATACTTTACGCACCCAACAGACATCACGTTTCACACAATTAGCGCTAACGCTTACATATAAGAATCTTCTCATCATTACATTCTATGGTGGGCATTGCATATATAGAAATAACACCCTCTGTAAACAGAGGGTGTTGTGTTTTCCTGTTTGTCGCAGGTTTATTGCAGAAATTGCTGAACCGCTTGGTTCACGAGCTTACCGTCAGCGCGGCCTTTTACCTTAGGCATCAAGGCCGTCATTACTTTCCCCATCTCGGCTTTCGAAGAAGCACCGGTTTCCTGGATGGTCTGCTGTACAATAACTTTAATTTCTTCCTCAGAAAGTTGTTCGGGAAGGTACTGAGCGATGATCTCTATTTCTGCTTTAGTGCTTGTCGCAAGTTCATCACGACCGGCTTTTTCAAATTCATGGAGGGCATCTTTTCGCTGTTTGATCTCACGACTCAGAATATCAAGCACTTCGTTGTCGTCCAAATCCCGTTTCAAATCTATTTCAAGATTTTTAATCGTAGAACGAACCATTCGAATGGTGGAGAGTTTGAACTTGTCCTTACTCTTCATTGCTTGCTTCATATCTTCGTTCAATCGTTCGCTCAAATTCATGATTGCTTAGATCCTCCTAGAACTTTCTCTTACGAGCAGCCTCGGACTTTTTCTTGCGCTTTACGCTTGGCTTTTCATAATGCTTGCGTTTCTTCACCTCAGCCAATACGCCATCCTTAGCAATGGAACGTTTAAAGCGACGAAGTGCAGCATCAATTGTCTCGTTTTTGCGAACTTTAGTTTCAGACACCAGTTTTCCCTCCCTCCGACCAGACCGTCCAAGAGCAATAACACGGTTCATCAAATTTTATTATAGGTGAAACGGAAACCAGGTGTCAACCTATAAGAAAAAATGAATACATAAAGGGCCATTTTTCTCCATTCACTTCCGTATTACTGAAAAGACAAGCTCTGTCATTTTTTAAGAATGTGAGTCCGAAATACCTGTCAAGGCACCCAATTTGGCGCCGCCCAGTAAGTGATAATGCAGATGCCCCACCGCTTGTCCACTATCTGGGCCACAGTTGTTAATCAACCGATAGCCAGACTCAGCGATTCCTAACTTTTTCGCAACCTCAACCGCAACACGATGAATCTCCGCGATAAGAGGAAGATCCTCCTCCGTCACAGCGTTCATCGAAGGAATATATTTTTTGGGAATAATGAGCACGTGTACTGGCGCCGCAGGCTGGATGTCATGAAATGCGAGCACATTGTCGGTTTCCAACACCTTTTTGCTGGGGATGGTTCCATCCACAATTTTCAAAAACAGATCGTCCATTCAAAACCCTCCTTTGGCAGTGAGCCGATCATAAGTAAATAGGCAAAAACTGCCCTTGCTCTCGGCATTCAAAGTTATGTATTTCCCGCACTGAATAGAAACATATACAGCCATGTTTGGTTATACTTATGTTTCTATATGTATCATAACGGAAAAAGGGTCTTAATACCAGTTTCCCTTACTAACTTCCTCTATAATAGCTTTCACCCCTGCATCAATTTGATCCAACTGCGAGCGCGAAATACTTATGCGCAAAAACTTCTCTTGTTCCCTATAGCCTGACAAATAAAAGCCTTTCCCAGCTACAACCTGGATGTTCCTCGCGGAAAGACACTGTACCAAACGTTCCAAATTCACCGTCCGAGGCAGTTTAAACTGCATATAAACTCCTGAGGTTACAGCTGAAGTCTGAACGTATCCGCCCTGATTGTATCGTTCCACAGCCTTGTTAAGAGCACGAACGCGCTCCGAATACAGTTTACATATCGTGTGCTTGTGGCGTTCATACATTCCATTTTTAATATAAATATCAAGCGCCGCCTGAGACAAAATAGATGTGTCGACATATCTTTTATAGGTATTAAACGTCTTCAATAGGGATTCTGGCAATACCGCAACTCCTAATCGTAAGCCGGGGAAAATGATTTTCGAGAAGCTTTTCAAATAAATAACATGGTTCGTCTGGTCGTATGCATAAATGGGATCAAAAAGATGATCGGTCCCCAAATCTGCCATATAGTCATCTTCTACAATGTACACATCATATTTGGCGGCTAAGGCAGCTATCGCTTTTCGCTCCTCTGTGTTGTAAGAGACTCCTAATGGATTATGATATCTTGACATGGTATAAAAAAACTTGATGCTCTCGTTCTTAAATTGGTTCTCCAATTCGTGAAAATCCATACCTTCCGCTGTCCGGACGATGGTACTGACGGGTATGTTCTCTTCCTCCAGAAAACGCAAATATATATCGTAACTTGGCTGCTCGACCAAAACCTTTTCTTTGCCATTGGGAAACGGCATTTTAGCGAGTATCTCCAATGCCTGCTGAACACCCGAAGTAACGATAATCCGATCCATTTTTGCAAACACCTGAGTATCGGCTAAATGGGAAACCAATGTATGACGCAGTGTTTCCAGTCCTTGCGAATCACCATAGGTGAACAGATGATATTTGTAGGTGTCAATAGCCTGATTCAAACAATGTTGGAAATCCAGATAAGGGAATACATTCAAATCGGGGGAGGCCGAAGCAAAATCAACGAAGTCTTGCATATGGCTATGGTGTAAATCGCCCGAATTTTCCACTACATAGTATCCACTTTGCGGTATGGAATAGATGGCGTGTTTCTTTTCAAGTTCAGCGTATGCCCGCAAAATCGTGCTTTTGCTGCACCTGTATAATTCAGAAGCCTCACGGACCGACGGCAGCTTGTAACCTGATTTATATTGTCCCTCGCGAATTTTAAGTTCTATATCCAATAAAATTGAAACGTATTTTTTCACAATATCCTCCCACCTGCTCTTTACATACTCATTACATGCTCATTTCATTACATGCTTATTCCGTCTTATGTTTCTTTACACGCTAGATGTTACCATGGTTTATGGATAAACAGGATACCTCATTTCATTGAACTGTACTGATACAGTTTCAATTATTGGATCATATTTGGGATGGTTTACGTGAAAAAGAGGCTGTTTCTTCATAATGGAAGAAACAGCCTTGCATGGTGATGATGTATGGATGCGCCTTAAAGTCACTTGTACTGTACAAGAACTGTAGGCGGGAGAGAGCAGAGAATTCACTATATCTGGCGACTAAGGAATTAGGATTAGTAATAAGGCAGCAAGCTAATCGCTGTCAACGCTGCAAGTGGCAGAATCAAACGATTAAAGCGACGGCGTCCGTATGGGAACCCATATGCATAAGCGGGTACTGGATACGGGTACGGATACGGGTACGGAGGATAAGACGCATAGCCACCATAAGCACGGGAGCCGCAGCCACAATTGTTAGGTGGATATGGGAGATTAACATTGACTTTCTCCATCTCGTCTCCACCCATAGGAACGGCTAAGTATATCTTTTCATCATCCACATGCTCTACAATGCCATCATACATTGTCCCGTCCTTCACCCATACGCATACATAACGATGCATATGCTTTTGACATAGTGTTTTAGCATCCGTCTGTTCCGGTGCTGTAACTTTTTCGGTCGTCATGCTTTTTTCCATGGTTGTTTCCTCCTAGGCTCTTGCATGTATACCGTATGTTATTCAAAAACGGGCTATTTGCTACATCAAATTGGGCGAATTCCGGCTTGCAAAAAAAAGAAGCACCCCGGGAGCTCTTGGCAGAGCCCCTCTGAACGGACGTATGACGGGAAGATTTCTTCCGCAGCATACGTCCGCCGGGGTGCTGTATGATTAACTTGTCGGCTTGGCTGTATTATAACAATAGTTTGAAACTGTATCTGTGACCTGTATCACATTACTTCAAAAAGTTTCCATAACCACACGTGAGCCGCCTCCAGCCTGCTCTGCTGGAAGAACAACTAGCTTGCGCGGAAGACGGGCCCGTAGTTCAGGCACATGACTAATCACACCAACAGACAATTGATCGTGGTGCAGCTTTTCCAGTGAAGTGATCACTGTGTCAAGCAGCTCAGGGTCTAACGTTCCAAAGCCTTCATCCAGAAAGAAAAATTGCAGAGGGTATTGGCCCCGCAATTGAATTTGAGCCGACAGCGCAAGCGCAAGCGACAAGGAGGTCAGGAACGTTTCACCACCGGACAAGGTCGACACTGGACGTTTGACCCCACCGTTGGCATCGTCACTAATGACAAAACCACCGCTGGAATCTACCTCTAGCGCGTAACGTTGCTTGGTCAGAAAACGCAGGCGGCGTGAAGCCGACTGGCTAACCTGCATGAGCTGCTCCTCGGCAATATATTCAACAAAGGCATTGCCACGAAAAACAGACTGGAGCTTGGACATTTTTTCCGCTTCGCTACGCAAATGTATACGATTGGACTCCAGCTTCATCCAGCGGACGTGTCGATGCTGCAAGTCCTCTAAATCACGCTCAGCCTTGGCGCGATTCTGAAGCGCCTCTTCGTCGCGTGTACGGCAATCGCGCAGCTGCGCAGTGGTCGTTTCCCACTGTTCCTTTGTTACCGTTGCTCCATTCAGCTGCTCTTCGACATGCTTTAAGCGGGAAGACAGCTCTTTTTCTCGTTCTCGATGCAAACTCACTTCACGTTCATAACGTGCGACTTCTTCCGGTCCCAAGCAACATTCCATAACCTCTGCTTCCGTAGCAAAAGAGGAGGCTTCCAGACGGCTGCCCCAACGGGACTCTGCCATCTGACGTCTTTCTTCTGCCGAGTCGGAGGCCTGCCGGGCAATCAGTGAAGCATGAACGGCTTGCTGCTTGCGTTCTTCCGCTTCGGTACGGCGGCGTGCCGCGGCTTCGGCTCCGTTTTTCAGTCCCAACAGTCGCGAGGTCGCTTCTTCCAACAATGAAGCCGCTTGGCCATCTCCAACCCATTTTCGGAGCTGTGCTAGCTTTTCACGAAGCGAATCATCTTTGCTTTGGAGCCCTGTACGACGGGCAATAATGATTTTGTCCTCCTCGACGATACTCTGCTGTATCTGTTGAACACGCGCCGCCTTTCCTTCGAGGAAGGTCACACTCGTCTCCAGCCGGGACCGCAGTTCTTCCGCACGCCCGTCGCGCTCCTGCATGACACGGTAACGCTCCGCGGCTTCGCTCGGAGCGACATCCGGCAGCTGCGCCGCCCATTCGGCGCGCAGCCCCTCGCTGCGCGTGGTGCATGCCTCGCGCTTGCTGCGTGCCTGCGTCAGCGCTGCAGCTGCTGCCTCCTGCTCGGCAGCAGCACGGATGCGCCGCTGCTGTCCGGCGGCGTCTGCCTCGCGTAGCGCCTGTGCCTCGGCAGGCAGTGCATGCGCACGTGCGGCTAGCTCTGCCGCAGCACGCTCCAGCGCCGTGCAGCGCTCCACCCAAGCGGCAATACCGCGCGGCTCTGCTGGCGCTGCCGCAGGCGTGAAAGGCTCGCCCGTGGCGGCCGCGCCGCTGTCTGCGGTGGCGGGCTGCGCCAGCAAGCTGCGCTGCTCGTGCAACTGCTGGCGCAGTGTGAGGCGCAGCTCCTGCAAACCAAGCCGCAGGCGGTGCAGCTCATCTGGCGCAGCGGCATCCGCGCTATGCGCCGCAACGACGGCAGGCGCGGGATGATGCAGCGAGCCGCACACTGCGCACGGCTCGCCTTCGCGCAACTCGGCAGCGAGATGCTGTGCGAGACGCCCCAGCTCCTCCGCACGGAGCTCGTGGCGCAGTTGTTCTTCCTCGGAGGCCAGTGACGACATACCGGCGGTGATCTCTGCCTCCAACGTAAGCAATGCCTCAATACCATCAGCTGCCTGTGCAGCAAGGGCAGAACGCCGTGCCTCTGTCTCCTGTGTCTCCTGGTCCGTCAGCTTTAGACGTTCGTCAGCTTGCGCAAGCCGTTTCTCCTGAGCGGTGTACTCCAGTTCAGCTTCACGCAATTGCTCATTCGCGATTTCCAGCTGTTGCAACCGTTGCACAGCCTCTTGCAGCATACGCCGCTCATCTGCCCGCACTTCATTTTGCTTTAGCTCTTGTTGAAGCTCCTGCTGTCGCTTCAAGCCTCGCGTCTGTAGCTCTTGTTCCTTTGCGAGTCCTTCTGCATGTTCAGCAAGGGTTTGTTCGCTTTGCACAAGCTCGGCCGCCAGACGTTCCCGTTCAATACGCAATGCTTCCGTATCACGCTCCAGTTGAAGTGCCTGCTCTAGTTGGTCGATCCGAAGCAATAGCTTCGGTTCTTCGGCACTGAGTGCTTGCCGGGCCTGCTCATCTGCTTGCGCAGACACAAGCGCAGCCTCCTGCGCGGTAGTGGCCAAGACTTCCATTTCTTCGGCAGTCTTTTGCCGTTTTTCCGCTTCAGCAATGGCTTCCTTCCAGTCCGTCAGCGCAGGCAGCAATGCCTCGGCTGCAGATGCTTGTCGAAGCTTGCGCTCTAGCAAAGCAATGCCCAGCTCCTGTGCTGCCAACTGCTCCAGCTCGTTCGATCTTTGGCTGAGCTCGACGACCAGCTCACGGGTTTTGTTTAGCGCCTCCCATTCACGTGAGACACGCTCTAGCTCACGACGCGAAGCTTCTGCATTGGCAATCGCCTCTTTGAGACGCAACTCTACATGTTCAAGCGCTTCAGCACTCGCATCTCCCAGCCCTTGCTGCTCTGCCTCTAACGATTTCAGTGCGATATCGTTATCTTTCACACGACGGCTCAGCTTCTGTGCAAGTTGATCTCCGTACTTCTCCAGATGGAACAAACGCTGTAGCATCTGTCTGCGTTCACTGCCCTTTAAGGACAAGAATTCCGCAAACTTTCCCTGTGGCAATACGACAGCTCGTGTAAAATCGTCCATTTTCAGGCCGATATACTCCTCCACACAGCGCGTCACATCCTGCACCTTATCGGCAAGCACTTCCTCGCCATCCTCTGTTAACGCAATAAAACGGCTAAGCGTATTATTAACCGATACGCCTCCAGCACGTTTGAAACGTCGTTCTACACGGTAACGACGAGGTCCTTGAGCTGACATTAATTCAAACGTAAATGCAACAGACAATGTATCCTCAGCATGATTCATAATGCCTTGTGTACCATTCACTGCCCGCTCCACTTTGCCGTACATAGCCAACGTAATGGCATCCAGCAGCGTTGATTTTCCACTACCTGTTGGGCCAAAAATTCCGAACAGCCCAGTTTCGGTCAAATCGTCAAAGCGAATTTCCTGCGACTCCCGGTAGCTTTGCAACCCCGCCAGTTTTAGAAGGATTGGTTTCATGCGTCATCCTCCTCAGCGTGGTCTCTTGCATCATCCTGTTCCACCAGTTCCAGAAACAACTGTACTAATCCGTCATCTGGCTGTGCTCCACCTGTCTGCCGCTGATAGAATGCCCGGAACAACTCATGCACTGGCAGTTCTGATCGTTGGTGCTCCAGCTGTGCGGCAGCCATTTCTGGATACATGGGGCGAATATGAATGATGCCTTCACGGCTTTTGCGCAGCCGCTGAATATCTCCCATCGACATCGCTTCATCCAGCGTAATTTCCAGATCAATAAAGGCATCGGCATCCAATCCTTCGTCCAGCCAGCGATATACTTCCTCCAGACCTCCCCGTGCGCGCCACCTCACTAATGGGCGTCCACTGGTGATATACAGTTCCTCGACCTGAGCAGGCTTGCCAGCAACCACGTCAATTAACGTAACCGATTTGGCTTGTCCGGCTTCGGAAAAGCTATAAGCCAGCGGCGAGCCACTGTAACGCATCAGCCCGTCTCCCTTCACATATTGGGGACGATGCAAATGTCCTAGAGCCGTATACTGTGCCCCAATGCTCAAAGCAGACGGATCTACGGTATACGCCCCCCCGACCTGAATCGGGCGTTCCGAGTCCGACTCCAGCCCGCCAAGCACATAAATATGGCTCATCGACAAATTAACGGTGTCAGGCCGAAATGCTGTACCCAGTTGTGACATCAGCAAGCCCACACGGCGACTGTATGCCTCGCGCAAGACTGTTTCATCTCCGTCTTCAGACAATAGCTCGTTCAGACGAGACTCGGACGGATATGGCAAGGCTGCAATGCATGCCATTTCACCCGTTCGCGGTGTACGAACGCGTACCGCTTCCCCATGGGGCAGTCCCAGCAACGTAATTCCACGCCCGCTCACCAGCGGTGTGACCGAGGATACCCTTTCCGGCTGATCATGATTGCCCGCAATGACGACGAGTGGTCTTCCTCCAGCCGTAAGACGGGCAGACGTTTCATAAAACAATTGCTCGGCTGCGGCCGAAGGATTGACTGAGTCGTATACGTCTCCAGCCATCATAATCAAATCGGCCTGCTGATCGTCAGCCATTTTCGCCAACTCTTCCAAAAACGCCTCCTGCTCCTTCAAACGGCTGCGTCCTTCCAGCGTGCGGCCCAAATGCCAATCACCTGTATGCAAAATCCGCATGCTATTCCTCCTCTCCCTATCTATATAACTACAGCTGTACACTCTCTCCAGCTTCTAAAAAATACAGCCACTTCTCAGCAACCTTTTTGCTTGTAATCTCTTCGATCACACGGGCATACAGCTCCAATTGAAAACGATATTGGTCTGTTAAATGGGACAATGTACGATATTCAGATATCCGATCTGTTTTATAATCTACCAGCACGAGTCCTTCGGGAGTTTCAAATAGACAGTCAATAATCCCGTTCATCAGCACTTTATCGCCGTCCTGTCCACCTTCCGAATCTGTTTCTTGTCCTGGTGACATTGATGGTAAGCTGTGGTTCCAGTAATCGGTTGCCCGCATGGTATAAGTAAACGGAAGCTCTCTTTGAACATGGGATGCCCTCAGCATTCTGCTACCCAGCTCACTAGTGAAAAAGCGTAATATTTTATCCGTATCTAGCGCCTTTGCATGAACATCCAGTAACATACGCTGATTGAGCAAACGAGCCTTGGTTTCCTCAATAACTTCGGCGCTCATCCCCTCATCTAATGGCAAATGCAGCATCAACGTATGATAGACTGTTCCTCGTTCCGTTGGAGTCAGTCGCTGATTCCCCATAAACTTAGGTCTGCGCAAGTGTAATTGACTTCCCCCAGTGTGAGAATCCTCCCGATCCTCCGGTGACTCTGCTAGTAGAGAGTTAGATAGATTCAGCCAATCGTCCGAACCCATTTCCTGCATTTCCAGCCATCTTTTCATCTCAGTAACCGATGTATTGGCTGCCGTCTTGCCAGCCCGTTCATACGGATAGATCCAGGAAAGAGCAGCTTCAATATCCGTTTCACTCTCTTCGTTCAAGTCGATTAGCTCCGCATTTCTCAGTGCTTCTGTCTTCTTTTGGCGTTCTTCGCCCGACACCTCTTCCTCATGATCTGAGTTCACACGAGAGCCGGAAAGTGTTTCCGAGGCTACGATTTTAAATAACCAGTCTGTTCCCCGCATATGTTCCAGCCTGTGATAGTACCCATCCTGATCACCTGCCGCTTCCCTCAACAAAGTAGCAGAAGGATGCCGAATCAAAGCAGGACCTACCCAGTCCAGATAGCTGCGGCCTGCCGCCAGCATATAGTCTGGTAATACCGTTTCCGTATGTTCTTTGGCACGTGCCCAACCCACTGCGCGCGAAGCGAGATCCTTCACGGTTCCGGTCATAATCAGCTTTTCACGCGGACGCGTAAGCGCCACGTATAACACCCGCATTTCCTCAGCCAATAGCTCCAGCTGTGAGCGTCGGCGGATCGCTAAATTAGGCAGCGTAGGGTAGCTGACACGATTTTGTTCCTCCACATATTTAGGACCAAACCCCAACTCCTTGTGCATAAGAAACGGCGCATTGAGATCCTGTTGATTGAACATTTTTGCTGTCCCGGCAATAAACACGATAGGGAATTCAAGTCCTTTACTTTTATGAATGGTCATAATACGGACAGCCTGATCGGGTTCAGTCCCCCCGCTAATGGATCCTAAATCACCGCCTCGCTCCCGTAGACGGGAAATGAAGGTCAGAAATCGGAACAATCCTCGGTTGGACGTAGAAGTCTCATACTGTCTCGCTCGGTCATATAGCGCCCGCAAATTGCTTTGACGCTGTGAGCCGCCAGGCAGTCCACCGACCCAATCCAGATATCCTGTTTCCTCCAGCACATTCCAAATCAATGCACTTAAGCTTCCTTGTCGGGCTTCCTGCCGCCAGGCTTTCAAATTACGCAAAAATGAACGTAGTCGGGCAGATAACGTATTCCCGTCATTTCTATTACCAAAGTCAGATGAAGATAAAGAGTCCTTAGGGAAAAGATCCAACTCCATGATGTCAGCTGAGATCCCTTTTTCACTTTCTTCCAGTGGGTCAGCTTCTGCCGCCGCCAGCAATGCGTCATAAAATAATCCATCCGGCTTCTCCAACCGAATTTGTGCAAGTTCATCTTCGGTCAAGCCAACAATCGGCGAACGAAGCACGGATGCAAGCGGGATGTCCTGCTGCGGATTATCAATAATGTGCAGCAGAGACAACATCACCTCAACTTCCGTTGCTTTAAAAAATCCTGTCGTCTGCTCCCCTGAAGCCAGAATGCCCTCAAGCCGCAGTTCCTCTACAATTAGGGGGGCCCACACGCTTGCGGAACGAAGCAAAATGACGATATCGCCGTAGACTGCCGGGCGCATCGCTTTTAATCCTCTGTCGTAAATCAACAGTGGTTGTCCAGTGTCTCCGGTCAGTTCTTTAATCCGTTGCGCGATCGCACGAGCCTCTAACTGTGCCGTTTCTAGCTCCGCAAGCTCAGCCAGCTCACTTTCCTGTAGAGCAGATTCGTCCCCCGTTTCGGACAGCTCCGAAGCCTCGGAAAGACCCTGTCCACCCTTATCAACTAAGAGCAGCTCAGGTGCATATACAGATGCGGTGTCTTGATCCGACGGGTCGGGATAGGATGCGCCGTGTACCAGCCAGGCTCGTTCATCGTACTCAATTTCCGCCACATCCACACTCATAATCTGGCGGAAGACCAAATTGACCGCATCGACAACTTCCTGCCGACTGCGGAAATTACGTGCCAGATCAACTAAAAAGCCATCTTCCTGCTCCTGCATGCCGTACCGTTGATACTTATTCAAAAACAGACCCGGCTCCGCCAGCCGAAACCGATAAATACTCTGTTTCACGTCGCCCACCATAAAACGGTTACCCGGTTCCTCCCGTGATACCAGCCTAACGATATCTTCCTGTACGGTATTCGTATCCTGATACTCATCCAACAGCACCTCGTCAAATTGCGCCTTGTATTCGAGTGCAGCGTCGGAAGGTAGTAGCTTGTACGGAGTAGAATCAGGATGTCGTAATATTTTCAGACAATAATGTTCCAAATCTCCGAAATCCACCAACCCTTTTGACTGCTTGTGCTGTTGAAATCGTTCCCCAAATACAATCACGGTTTCTACCAATTCGTCCATCAGCGGAGCCGCGGCGTGCAGCTCCTCCCAATAGGCTTCTGCTCTCCTGCCAAACAGGGAAGCCTTCATATCTGTAATCATTTTTTTGGCTGCTTCGCGCAGCGTCTTAACCCGTTCCTGCAATGCAGGCTCAGTCTGATCTTTTTTGACCGGCTTGAGCTTACCGAAGGCAGCTGCCTGAAAATGATCATATAGAGATGCCCACGGCTGTGTCTCCAGTTCTTGCAGCAATCCCTTCACCATCGTCGCATCCTCTTGCAGCGTCACGGCATAAGGCGCAGGACCGCCGGGCTGCATAGCTGTTTCATGCGCCTGTTCCAGCAAGCTCGCTGCTCCGCGCAAAGAAAGTACGGCATCCGCCAAAATGCTGCGAACCCAGGGAGTCTCTCCCAAAGCGGCTACATCCTGTACACGAAATGCTGCCGCTGTCTCCCGCAGCCAATGTTCTGGCCAAGGATGACTTTGAGAAAAATCATACAACCGCTGAACAAGCACGTACATTGCATCATCGGTGCGTTCTCCACTAAACCAGTCGACCAGTCTGCGGAATGTACTGCCTTCATCATGAGCCTCATATTTCTCCTCAAACAGTTCTTCTAGAAGCTCCTGACGCAGCAATTCTGTCTCATGCTCATTCATAATCCGAAAACTGGGATCAAGGGGAATGGCCTGATAATGCCTGCGGATGACCTCCATACAAAATGAGTGAAGCGTTGTAATCGAGGCCCGATTCAGCAACGACAGCTGGCGGCGTACATGCTCACTTTCCGGTTCCTGCTCTAGCATACGTTCCAACGCTTCACGTATCCGTTGACGCATTTCAGCGGCTGCAGCCTTCGTAAAGGTTGCCACCAGCAACCGATCCACGCTGAAGCCAAGCTGGGGATCGACAATTTTACGAATAATACGCTCTACGAGCACCGCTGTTTTACCAGACCCTGCCGCTGCCGCGACCAGCATGTTGTTACCCGATTCCGAAATGGCACGCCACTGGTCATCGCTCCACATACTGCCTTCCGGCTTCGGCATGTCTTTAGTGTTTGACGTGCCTATCATTGGTCCATTCCTCCTTTCCCTTCCTGTGTATGACCCAACAGATTCCAGATTTGATCCTTACCGGGTTTACCCCATTGATTGTAGCCACTGCCCTCCAGACTGTCGTCAAATTGACAAACAGGCTTAAAAGAACAGAAGGTACAAGCCGTCTCTTGCTGGATTCGATAAGGTTCAATGGCCACATCGCCCTCTGTCATCCGTGTGCCAATCGTCCGAATATTATTACGCACCGAGGCTAACAAGCTGTCCCACTGTTCCGGCGAAGCAACCGAAGCACTGCTATAAAAACTGCCGTCTGCTTTCACCGCAACAGGTAAAATAGAGGAATATCCTTTGTCCAATGCTGTATCCATTTGTCCAACTACATCCCGATCTGCAAGCAATAATCCTTTCATCTTAAAACGTTTCAAAAGCTCCTGACGGGCCTGTTCTGCGCTAAGACCGTTAGGCGACTGCAACATCGGATTGTGGACGTGAAAATACAGGGTACCCGCTGGATAAGCTGTCTCGCCCAACCATTCCTCCGCCGCATTCAGCAGCACATCCAGGTAGGTGAGCATTTGCAAGGACAGGCCATAGTACACTTCATGCAGCTTGAGATCCTTTTGGCTAGATTTGTAATCGATGACACGCAAAAGTAACCCCTTTTCTCCCTCTGCCACATCTACACGGTCAATCCGTCCGACAATTTCCATCACAACGCCGTTATCTAACCGGAAGCTTAACGGAGGAAGCTGCTGACCCGGTCCAAAGTCCAACTCCAGCCCAATCGGCTCAAAACTACCTCTTCGCGCATGTTCACCTAAAATCAACGAAGCACGGCTCACGATGTCTTTCAATTTGCGCAAAATGTAGCCATACCGCTTGGAGCTCATTAAAATCTCGCCTTGCAGACGAGGAGCCAAACGCTCCACTGTACTTTCCGCCTCTTGTCGGCATTCCTCGGTGCTGAGACTGCCCCAGCTGACATTGCGTTTACGCAGATTGATCGCCATCTCTCCAAGCGCTGCATGGAATAATTGTCCGATATCCGGGGCCTTCAGGCGATACATTTGACGTTCCTTCAAACGAAGACCGTGAGAGGCAAAGTGCGAAAATGGACATGCCACAAAACGTTCCATACGAGATACGCTGGTACGCAGCTTGCTACCGTACAGACGGCGGCTTGTTTCCTTCTGCATTTTGGCATGGTTCTCATAAAAAAGTGAGGTCAACAGCTGACGCAGCTTGTCCTTCTCACGCCCTTGCTGGCTTGCATACCAGTTATATACCTCCCACCAAGGAGATAAAATGTCACCGCCACGTCGCCAATGCCGTAATTGCGCAGTGAGCTGCGGCAAAGCCTCGGACGGATGAGAAGCATACTCCCATTGCGTCGTCCAAGCATCCCCAGGCAAAGGGTATCCAGCCAACGGACGTTCGTCCAGACTAGGAAACAGGTGCCGCACATGTCGTACTAACTCAGACGGCAACAATGACTTGCCTTCTTCATCAGTCACTGCATAGCTCATCCACAGGCTTTTACTGGCTGAGGTAAGGGCCGTATAAGCGAGAAAACGTTCGTCCAACAGACGTCTTGTCATATCCGGCGCCAGCTCTACGCCTCGTTCGTTTAATGCCGTACGCTCCTGCTCATTCAGCACACCGTCCTCATGGAACACAGCCGGCATCACACCTTCGTTCATACCTAGCACAAAGGCATGTTGAATACCGGACACACGTGTACGGTCCGTGTTTCCGACCAGAACCTGATCCAGAGCTGGCGGAACAAGTCCCATACGGAACTCGGCCAATCCCGTTTCCAGCACGCCCGCAAACAAAGAGGTATCCAGTCTCTCATCACCCATCATTTCGACGATCTGATCCAGTAGTTCAAGCACTGCATCCCATACCTGACGATGCTCCTTGGCCTGCTCAGGGTTTCCTGCTTCCTCTGCCTGATGAATGAAGGCGTCCAGCTTGTGGCCGATTTCTGCATCTTCCAGTAACAGATATACCGCTTCACACTTCTCAAGTGCAGTTCGTGCCTTGCCCACACGTTTCTCAAACGCACGTAAAGGCGTCACGATCACATCCCGGCATAGCTCCATCAAATCCAACGTTTCATCCCGCCTACGGTTCCGTTCCTGCTCCTCCAGCTCCAGTGACAAGCTGGGTACAGCCTGCCACGGCCGACCATCTGTCCAACGGCTGCCTTGTATTCCGCAGGCCAGAACATAGTTTTCCAAACGGTCCATCTCCTCGCGGCTCACCCGACCGTCCAGCGGCAGTAGAAGGTCTGTTTTGACCGCACGGAATACATCCTCATACCGCCAACGCCGCTGCACGATATCCAGCGAAGCCCGAATCAATTCCACCAAAGGATGATGTAATACACTTCTTCGCTGATCCAGAAATACTGGAACCTCATACTGTTTGAATACCGGTTCCACCCATGGCTCATAATCTTCAATATGACGTACAAACAGAGCCATCTCCCGGTAACGCGCGCCTTCATCTCGGGCCAGACGGCGCATTTCGCGTACAGCCCCTTCCAGCTCTGCACGGCGATTCGCCGCAGTGTACAGTTTTATGCCCTCCGGCTGTTCTTCTGTCCACTGCTCTCGTAGCTGCTGCAGCCGCATCCGTTGTTCCTGATTCCGTAACCCTGTACGATGTTCAAAGTTAGCCTCCAAATATGCCAACGCTGGACGCTCCTTAAATCTCGGCAGCGGATCAGGGCGCAGTAATTGTGTCTGCGTCTCTATCATCAGCTCATCCGCCATTCCTTTGAGCTTTACATACGTAGCCGCTGAGGGATGAAACAAATCCAACTCATGCGGAAGCTGTCCGCTCTCGTAGCTGCGGTTGCAAGTCAGCGCCACCGTCAACGAAGAGGCATGCAGCATAAGCTGCTCCACCACCTTGTATTCATGTGGTGTAAACCTGCGGTAGCCATCCATCCAAATATCTGCTCCACGCACAAGGGAAGACTCAGCAATCTGTTCTGCCAGCATGCGCAACGTATCTTCACCGTCAATATATTTAAGCGTCAGCTCTCGTTCAAAATCCTCATAGATTAGACTGATATCTTTGAGCTTGCCGCGCAAAATCGGAGTTGACTCTCCCGCAGCGTTCATTCGCTCCAGTTGCTCGGGTACAGACCGAGTATCATTTCCATACTGCTTTAGCTCCGTAAACAATGTATTCAACCGATCCACAAAGCCGAGCTGGTCTCCCGAATCCTTAAACAAGCTCAGTTCATCCTTGCGACGACGAATAATTTTATATAAAAGCATCTTCTTGCCTTCTTCCGTTACAGGCACCAATGCTGAACCCCCGGTTTCCTGCATAACTAAATAGGCAAGACGATGAAATCCCATCACTTGGGCGCGCACCGACCCCTGAATACCGTTTCCGGCTTCTGTAAGTAACGCATGCTCGGAAGCAAATGACGATTGCTCCGGTACAAGTAACAGCATAGGCTTACCTAGCGGCTCCTCGCGTAACATAGACGTCATTTCATTGCGGATTAACGTACTTTTACCACTACCAGAGCGGCCAATCAACAAGCGGACCGACATGATGCGGCCTCCTTTCCAACGAACAACATTCTATTAAACAGTATAGCATATCAGGCAAGGGAGAAAAGAACGTACGTTTGCCATGTTGTAGCAATTCATCCTCCCCCTAAAAATAAATCAGTCCCGCAGGTTGGCTTGGTGCATGCCTTCTCTACAGGACTGATTTATACCTAAAATGAGTCTATTTTACCTATTTAATCACCAAAAAGGCGATTGACTTTGATTTTGTATGAAACCTAAAGCTGTGTCCGGCTGCGCACCTCAAAGATGGCGAATTTCAAGTAATGGCCTTCCTCCACACCCAAAATTTGAGGATGATCCTTACCAGCCGCTCTCCAGTCTACCAGACGAAGGATTTTGCCGGCATCTGCCGCCGCTTCCTTAATAGTGTCCAAAAACAGCTCTGGCCGCATATGGAACGAACAGCTCGCTGTCACCAGATAGCCGCCCTCATTGACAAGCTTCATCCCATGCAGGTTGATATCTTTATACCCACGTGTAGCTCCTTTGACAGCGTTCTTCGTTTTGGCAAAGGCTGGCGGATCGAGAATGACCACATCAAAGGTGCGTCCGCCACCTGCTGTCAGCGGCTTGGATGTATCTCCTTTGCCCCCGGCTCGTGCATTGCGTTCCTCTACACCTTTCACTTGCTTGCGCAAATATTGAAAAGCATCGTCGACGACAAACTCGACGCGTTCCTCAAAACCATTCAGCTTGACATTATCCCGCGCACTTTCAATCGCATGCTCAGAAATATCAAGACAAGTTACTTTTTTAGCACCATGTTTACAGGCATTGAGCGTAAAGCTTCCCGTATGCGAAAAACATTCCAATACGGTTGCGCCATCCCAGAATGGGAATTCAACAACCTTACCACTTTTATTCACTGGCTTCATGACCATTGTGCCAGCGTCCCCTGAGTCTGTAGCAACTTCTTGTAGCGTAATTCCACTACGTGCTCCCCAACCTGTCATCAACGGTGCTATGGCCGCACGATTTTCACGCTGGTCAAAGAAATAACCCGTCTTCTGGCCCTCTACGATATCAACCTTGATGTGTAGCCCATTTTCCGTCACCACTACATGACGCGGGCAATCACCGTACAAAGGACCCTTTGTTTGTTCCAATCCTTCCAGCTCTCGGATGGATACATCACTGCGCTCATATATACCAACAGGACCCACTACTTCAACGAGCGCATCCCTGATTTCTTCCCTGCGCCGATCCATGCCAAGCGTTAACAACTGCACGACCAACACATCACCAAATCGATCTACAATCAGTCCAGGCAAAAAATCAGCCTCGCCGTACACCAACCGATAAGCGTCTCCCCCGGTCACAAAACGTTGGCGGTGCTCCAGACATTTGCGAAAGCGTTGGGCAAAAAAGTTTTGATCCATTGCTTCCAGCGGCTCATAGGACATCACACGTACTGTAATTTGTGAAGCCGGATTATAGTAACCTGTCGCCAAATAACGCCCCTGATGGTTAACGATGCTGACCAAATCGCCTGCCTCTGGGTCACCCTCAATCTTGGCTATTTCGTTTTTAAACACCCAAGGGTGTGCATGCTCCAGCCTTTTTTTACGGCTGCGTTCTAATATTACTGAAGGCAAAATCCTTCACTCCCATTCTTAGATTACTCAAAGTGTTAAAACGTTGTTCGATAGGGGCGCGGCTCCGCGGATCATTTGATCTTACGATCGCTGTTGCACGGGGATTCTTTGGATTTTATAAATGATTTTAATGGTAAGAATCCCCCTGCAAAGG
This sequence comes from Paenibacillus sp. 203, assembly GCF_037027525.1. Classification (NCBI taxonomy): domain Bacteria; kingdom Bacillati; phylum Bacillota; class Bacilli; order Caryophanales; family Paenibacillaceae; genus Paenibacillus; species Paenibacillus sp. 203. Next base: position 483,825 of record NZ_JAXCHD010000005.1, on the reverse strand, counting down.
CGAACGCTCTCGCTTCTCCAGATTCAAATGATCCGCTTCGCTACTGCCCGCCTGTATATCGACGTCACGCTTTTAAAGCTTGTGAAGATACTACAAAAATTATCGTTCTATAAAAAAACAGCTCGGCCATGCTTGTCATGGCTGTCCTCGGTAGATCATAGGCTGTTACATAAGTATTTTCACCTAGAAAAGGGGGCTATGCTCGTGTTTATACACGTTATTTTGCCGCTGTGCGGCGGGCTGTTTATTTTTTTGGGCGGGATGAAGCTGATGGAAGCAGCCCTCCGGCATTTGGCCGGCCCCTTCCTCACCCGCTGGTTGAACCACGCCACAGTTTCCCCTTGGCGGGGCATGCTGTTCAGCTCAGGCATTACCGCCCTGCTGCAAAGCAGCACCGCCGTAACGGTGCTAACGATCGGACTGGTCAACGCCGGGCTGTTGACCTACGGCCGCACGCTCGGCATCATTCTCGGCACCAATATCGGCACCTGCCTGACCACCGAGCTGATGGGGCTCCAGCTCGGCAAGCTGGCTATTCCGCTGCTCTGCGGCTCACTGCTCTGCTGGAGCACTACCGTCCTGTGGAGTGAAGCTGTCCCCAGTCGCCAGTATGTGTCTGCCGGAGCTTCATCCGGCTCCAATGGGCTCAGCCGTCCGCAGGCTGTACAATATATCAGCCTCGTCTTTGCTGGATTTTCGCTGATTCTGGCGGGTATTCGCGTGATGCAGTCGGTCGGACCCTGGATTGAGCAGGCAGGACTATTCCGTTGGTTTCTTGATCACGCTGCAGCCAACATGTGGTGGGCGTTCGCTGCTGGAGCCTGCCTGACCGCGCTGGTTCACAGTAGCGCAGCCGTCATTGGCATGGCGATTAGCCTTGCCGCTGCTGGAGCCTTGCCAGCCGATGTGGGGATCGCCATCGTCATCGGCTCCAATGTAGGCACCTGCGTAACCGCCCTGATTGCCGCTGTTGGCGGCAGCGTATCCGGCAAATTTGTAGCCTGGTCCCACGTGCTGCTGAACGTCGGCGGAGCCTTGCTCTTTATGCCGTTGATCCCTGGCCTAGAGATGACCGCTGCCTGGATATCTACCGAGCCCGGAGCCAAGGTAGCCCATGCCCAAACTCTGTTTAACGTTATTAGCTCTCTGCTGGTCTTGCCTCTCTGCTATCTACCTGTGTGGACGCGTTTAGAGGATCGTATATCTCCCCACAGAATCAAACATTAATTCCTAGCATGGACAGCGCCTTGCTTAAAATGACATCATTATTGTCATATCCACCCTGGCGCTGGAGACGCCATGCTTCCTCAGGCGTATGCCACGCAACTCCTTTAATTTCTTCAATCTGTGCCTGTAAATCCCCATCCAGTGCCTCTACGAGATAATAATGTACTTCTTTATCTACTTCCCCAAATTCTGGATGCTGATACGTATAAGCAATCATATCTACATGCTGGATAATCCGCCCGTTCAACCCTGTTTCCTCGCGAATTTCACGTAAAGCCGTCTGTTCGATTGTTTCTCCCAACTCCATTTTCCCTTTAGCCAAGGATACCTTGCCATATCGGTCAGTAATGAGCTGAATTTCAAGCTGCTCCCCCTGTTTGCGAAACACAACGCCGCCTGCGGAAATTTCCTTTTTTGCTGCCATCCTGTAATCTCCCTTCCTTGCGCAACAAGGATTCCGTCCTCTCTGTAAGGAAAGGCGAAATCCTTGTCTGCCATCTCTATTGCCTGTTCAGGCTTTTTTTGTTCTTACAGAGCTGTTTGCAGCCCATTCTCTAGTACGCGGACCAATTGGCCTTCACTTTCATTAATGCCTGCCTTCGTCAGCTTCACGCGGCATACCTTGCCAACCAGATCCTCAGTACCTTCAAACGCCAGTTGAATATAATTGTCACTATATCCATGGAGTATGCCGCTATCTTCGGTCCCTTTCGGCGCAACTTCCGGAATGACCTCCAGCACCTGACCTACAAACTTCTCAGCATACGCCAGTTGCATTTGCTCTGACAGTTGTATCAGCTCATGCACTCGTGCATTTTTCACGTCTTCGTCCACCTGATCCTCCATACGCGCCGCAGGAGTTCCACTGCGCTTGGAGTACGGGAACACGTGCATTTCCGAAAAACTGATTTTTTTCATCAGCTCATAGCCATTGCGGAACATTTCATCCGTCTCCCCAGGGAAGCCGACAATCACGTCCGTTGTAATCGCTACATCTGGCATTGCTTTGCGAATCATAAGCATTTTGTTATAAAACTCTTCTGTCGTGTACTTGCGACGCATCCGTTTCAATACAGTGTCATCCCCCGCCTGAAGCGGTATGTGAAAATGACGAACCAGCTTAGTGGAACGGTTCAGCACATCAAGCATTTTTTCATCAATCTGGCTGGCTTCAATCGAACTGATACGGATACGCTCCAGCCCTTCCACCTTCTCCAGATCCCACAGCAGATCAGATAGGTCATAATTATCCATGTCGTCACCATAACCGCCTGTATGGATACCAGTGAGTACTATTTCCTTGTAGCCTGCGTGTACCAGTTGACGCGCCTGTGCAATAATACTCGCAGCGTCACGACTGCGGGATAGACCCCGCGACCACGGAATGATGCAGAAGGTACAGAAGTTATTGCAACCATCCTGAATTTTCAAAAATGCCCGAGTATGATTAGCAAAATCAGGCACATCCATTTCCTCAAATACACGCGTTTTCATAATATTGCGCACGGCGTTCACCGGTTGACGCGTCCCTTGAATTTCCTGCACGAACGGAATGATTTTGTCCCGATCCTGAGTCCCGATAACGAGATCAACGCCAGGAATATCCATAATTTCGGCAGGAGAAGTCTGGGCGTAACAGCCCGTCACTGCCACAATGGCATCTGGATTCCGGCGAATCGCACGGCGAATAATCTGACGACTCTTTTTATCACCGGTATTCGTAACGGTACATGTATTAATAAGATAGACATCAGCAGTCTGCTCATCAAAGTCCACCTGTTCATAACCTTCATTTTTAAACAGCTGCCAGATCGCTTCTGTATCATAAAAGTTTACCTTACAGCCCAATGTGTAAAATGCCACTGACGGCATATTAAACCCCTCCCATTTCTCCTGTCTCATATAAAATGCATGCCAATGCAGCCATTCCTGCGGTCTCAGCACGTAAAATACGTCTTCCCAGTCCTGTAGACTGGGCTCCAGCCTGCTCGGCCTCCAGACTTTCCGCTTCAGTAAAGCCGCCTTCCGGGCCTACCACCAGCAGAACACGCGGCATGTCCGTCGACGCCCATTGTCCTGCCAAAGGCTGGATTACATCCCGTAGCTGTTTACCCTTCTCTTTTTCATAACAATAACATATCAAATCATACCCAGCAAAAGAAGCCAGAAGTTCTTTCCACGTCATGGGCGCGCTAATTTCTGGAATCCGATTACGGTGGCTTTGTTCAGCCGCTTCCTTCACAATCTTGCGCCAACGCTCCAGTCGCTTGCCTTCTTTTTTGGCATCATACTGCACGACCGTACGCTCGGACAAAAACGGTACAAACCCGGTTGCTCCGATTTCTGTACATTTTTGCATCACCGTCTCCATCTTGTCTCCTTTAGGAAGACTCTGAGCGATGGTGACCTGCACATGTGGTTCAGAGGTCATCTTCAGCGGCTCAATAATCGTCGCCGTAATATGATCCTGCTCAATCGTATCCAAAGCAACCAGCGCTTCTTTAGACACCCCGTCACTAACTATAATTTTGTCACCACTACGGCCCCGCATGACTTTAGCGATATGCCGCGCGTCCTCACCCGCGACAATCACGTGATCTTCTAGAAATTGCTCTGCCGGAATAAAATAACGCTGCATTCTCTCTCACACCTATTCCTGGATTTTGCAAAATCCTCATTCTAAAAATAACTGTTATCCACTAACGTTCCGTACAAAATCCGAATAAATCACCAAGCAACATCATATCATCTTTTGCGCCTGTATGACCAGTCTGTTCCCTCTTCTATTCAGTTTATACCTACCTATTCTCGTAAAAAAAGGAGCCCTTAGGCTCCAAACAATCCAGTGATATAAAAAGAGAACTGCAAAAACTGTATATAAATCATCTGGGCCAGCGTGTAAAGAGGTTCAATCGTTACAGCTCGAACCTGCGGAATGACCAGTATAAGCAGAAAAATAAAGATCGACCACTGTTCAAATTGCTGAAGTTTGCGGCGTACAGGAGTGGGGGCCACATCTTCCACAATCCGGTATCCATCCAGTGGAGGCAGTGGGATCAAATTAAAGATAAACAAAAATAGATTTAAATTGATCAGAGCATTGATAAACAAATAGATTGCTTGAGCTACCCGTTGGTTCTCCATCCCCGGCAATACTTGAAAATGAAGGAGCACGGCATAGATCAAAGTAGTAACAAATGCAAGCAGCAGATTGCTCAGCGGACCCGCAGCCGATACGATAATGCCCATGAGGCGCGGACGGCTAAAATTGTCACGATTAACCGGAACTGGCTTGGCCCAGCCAAAGCCTCCGATCAACAGCAGCAGCGTACCCAGCAGATCAATATGCACTGCCGGATTTAAAGTCACGCGCCCAAGTAGCTTGGCTGTAGGGTCACCAAATTTATTGGCATAATACGCATGTGCAAACTCATGAACCGTGAACGATATGATCACAGCCAGTAAATAAAAGGGAAGAACATTTAAATTTACACGAAAAATATTTTGTAGAAAATCCATACTTACCTCTTTCTCGCCACAAACGCCAGCCAATCTTCATCCCGGCTTATTTCGGCAATCTCAAAGCCAGCTGCTTTCAAAGCAGTTTCGACAACCTCTTCTTTGTTCTTCCAAATCCCTGAAGCAATATAAATACCACCTGGTTCCAGGGCTTTATATACATCATCAATGAACAGCAGAATAATCTCTGCCAATATATTAGCTACCACCAGCTTGACCGGTAACTGGATACCCAGCGTTGGATCGCTTGCATTAAGCACAGATAGCAAATCACTTTCTTTAATGGTGATGCGTTCCTCCAGTCCGTTCAAACGCGTATTTTCCCGCGCACTGGATACTGCCACCGGGTCCAAATCCAAGGCAAGTACATGCTTCGCTCCCAGCTTTACAGCTCCAATGGCCAAAATACCGGAACCCGTGCCGACATCAATAACTTCTTCTCCACCCTTAATCACAGACTCCAGCGTTCTCAGACAAAGGGATGTCGTAGGATGCGTTCCGGTCCCAAAGGCCATACCAGGGTCCAGCTCAATGATTTTTTCCTCTTCACTCGCAGGCTCATATTCCTCCCAAGTGGGTTTAATCGTCAGACGGTCCGATACACGCAAAGGCTTGAAATATTGCTTCCAAGCATTTGCCCAGTCATCCTCATCAACTGTTTTCAGCTCATACTGAACCTCGCCAGGATCAATATCGAAAGTTCTCAATTCTTCGACGCGCGGCTCAATCTGCGAACGAATACTATCCATGTCCACTTCTTCGGCAAAATAGCCTTTGATGATCGCTTGTCCTTCAGGGATGTCGTTCAAAGGCCGATCATACCACTGTCCATAGGACGTATCCCGTGGCTTGTTGAGCGAACCAGATTCTTCAATGGAAACCCCTCCTGCACCTGCTTCGTGCAGAAAATTCGAAATCATTTCGATGGCTTCTTCGGTTGTATGTATTGTAATTTCATTCCACAACATGGTTTTCATTTCCTCCTCATTTCACATGCATACATTACATTGTACTATATACATGCACAGGAGTTCAAAAAAGCTGATATTATCCGTGTACAAAATATTTTTTGTAGAGCTTGTATTTGTTGTTCTCTCTTTTAGTCCAAGCACCTTTAACTCTAGTACATACAATACAATATACTAGAAAAGGAGTGATTTAGTATGGCAAAGACGGTGTTAGATTATAATGCCAGTGTTATTACACCTATCACGAATGGTATAAATCTTCCTGTTCCGATTTCTCCAGCCGGACTTGGAATTGCTACGACGTCTGTATTTATTGATCCTGCTATTCCTGGAGCTGTCAACAACCGAGTAGAGTTAAAAGCCTCGATTGGACTACGTTTTGTCGGTGCTGGCAACATTAGAGTGCTTGTACGGATTTGGAGAGCTGGCAAAGAAATTTATTACGGACTGGAATCGAATGTCTTCGATAACAATATTATTCTTAATGTCGAAACGGTAGACGTTGCACCTTTGGGCGTGCAAAACTACCAACTGATTATTGAAAATCAGACGCCTGCGACGACTGCATTTGTCTCCGGTCCTCTTGTTTTTAGTGCAACAGCATATAGCGGATAATGAATAGGAAGAGGAAAGAACACAAATAAGACGGGTTATCCCAAAATCATCATTGTTGATGGGGATAACCCGTTTTATTAAATTCTACTCATTGTCGTTTATGATACGCTGCTGACGACGGTCAGCTACTTCGCTACGCCGGATCGCTTCTAGATCCTCAGCATCTGCCTGATCTGCCGAGAACTCAACATCTTCATTTTTAGCAGATTGTATGCGTTTGATTTTTTCGGTTTTGGTCAGCACTTTATCAAACCGTTTGTTTTTGGACATCGGTCACTGCTCCCTCCAAACTTTTCACAGCATTCCACCCGCCTGTTCCACGATGGACATCGCCTGATGATGTATGGATTCATCCACCACAGCGGTCAACAAAATATCGCGGCCTGTCGGTCCGCCTTGTCCTCCATCACTCATGCCACTGGCGGACGGATCAGCCGCAGCCAGTATTGCTGGAGTTGCATCTGTAAAGTCCACGCCCTGTGTCAGTGAGGACAAGCTGCTAATCTGTCCTGAAAATACAGGCAATCCGGCGTTGCCCGTAGACTGCCGCGGATACCGGCTAAATCGGTCTATCGACACATCGGCTACCCGGAGTGCTTCCAGTTTTCTAGCGGCTCCCTGTGCTTCCTCAGGACTTTTGAAATACGCCAAAATATTTTTTTCGCCCATCTCAAAATCTCCCTGTGTAGTATTGAGCGTAACTGCTCTTCAAAAGCATAGAGCGTTACGCTTTGTTATATCCTGCTCATTGGCACGATTTTATATTCCCTACGAAGACTAGACGGATGCAGACGATAATGGAAACAGTGGGCCTAGACAGTGAACTATAGTTTGTGAAGACTATAACTTTTACGGGTGTAAAGTAGCTGCCGGAGCTTCACCTGACTTGGCTACTCCTGTCTCCCATGCAGCACGAATAACAGCATCCCGTACCTTTTGAACCACCTTCGGATTAAAAACATTCGGTATGATATAAGTTTCACTTAGCTCTTCAGGACAGATCGCATCAGCGATGGCAAGTCCGGCAGCTAGTTTCATTTCCTCATTAATCGTCGTAGCATGGCAATCTAGAGCACCCCGAAAAATTCCCGGGAAGCACAGCACATTGTTAATCTGATTTGGAAAATCGGAGCGACCGGTAGCAAGTACACGTACATGAGGTGCGGCTACAGCTGGATCAATTTCCGGCTTCGGATTCGCCATGGCGAACACAATAGGATCAGTTGCCATGCTCTGTATATCCTCTACAGTCAGTATATTCGGGCCTGACACACCAATGAATACATCAGCTCCCACAATCACATCGGATAAACTTCCACTTAAATTGTGCGGATTAGTCATGTTCGCATACTCTGTCCAATGCGGGTTACTGTACTCCACGTCACGATGAATAGCTCCCTGTCGATCAACGCCAATCAGATTGCGCACACCTGCCTTAAGCAGCATACGGGAGCAGGCCATACCCGCCGCACCAATCCCTGCAAATACAACTTTAACATCCTCCATTTTTTTGCCACATACCTTTAATGCATTGACCAGACCCGCTAATACAACAACTGCCGTACCATGCTGATCATCATGAAAAACTGGAATGTCTAGTTCCTGCTTCAACCGTCTCTCGATTTCAAAACAGCGTGGCGAAGATATATCTTCCAAATTAATGCCGCCAAAGGCAGGAGCAATCATTTTGACAATTTGAACAATTTCATCAGCGTCCTTCGTGTTGAGACAGATTGGGAAGGCGTCGACACCTGCAAATTGTTTGAACAACACTGCTTTACCCTCCATTACAGGCATAGCGGCCTCCGGTCCGATATCTCCTAATCCAAGTACTGCTGTTCCGTCTGAAACGACTGCTACTGTATTCTTTTTGATCGTTAATTGATACGCTTTGGCTGGGTCATTGGCGATTTCCATACAAATTTCAGCTACACCCGGCGTATACACTTTGGACAACCCCTCCATCGTTTCAATTCGCTTCTTTGGTAAGGTCTCCATTTTGCCACCTGCATGTAATTCTCTAATTTCGTCTATTAAACTGCTCATATTTTTCTCCGTCCTTTCATGTCTCTATTTGGATATGAAAACTCAGTCCTGTGTATAAAACTCATCAGCTCCAAAATTGGAGTAACAAAGTGGCTAAAATGACCGTGCCTGCCCCGCCAATACGTGTTGCAATTTGTGCAAAAGGCATTAGTTCCATCCGATTGGATGCAGACAGAATGGCTACATCTCCCGTGCCCCCTAATCCACCGCGACAGCTAGTCACCAAAGCAGCTTCTACGGGATACATATGAATCCATTTTCCTGTGAAGTATCCGGTAACAATCAATGCAACTACAACAGATGCGCAGGTAATGGCATAAGGAACCGTTAAAATCCCAACTACACTATCCAAAGGTACATACAAAATACCCAATCCCACCATCAAGGGCCACGTCAGACTTGCCGTTATACATTTGTACAAGTGAAAAGCTCCCTGCTCCAATGTGTTCGGCATGATCTGAATACACTTAATTAATGCCGCCGCTAGAATCATGAGGATCGGACCTGGAATATGGAGATACGGCTCCAGCAGCTTACCCACAATGAAGAAAGTACAGGCCAACAGCAGACCTCCTCCCATCAATGGAAAAGAAATCGATTGTTCCAGACTTGCCGGGGCTAACTTGTCTGCATCTTTATCTAGTTTTAGTAACCTTCCGTTACCTGAAGTTTTTGGATTCTTCTCTGCTAATCTCTTCAGAACACCCGCACCTATGATTGCAACAATGTTCCCGATAATTGCAGCCGGGATAAACTGGGATACGAATATTGCCGAATCCTTGCCCAGCACTAATCCATACGAAATGGACAACGGTAAAATGCCTTCCCCAATCCCACCGGAGATAATCGGAATGATGATGAAAAAAAATGTATGATAGGCGCTATAGCCAAAAGCCATACCCACCACCATCCCCACGCCAACAGCTGCAATAGATCCTATAATAATGGGGGCAAAAATTTTAACAATTCCGTTCATCAGCATTTTGCGATCCATGCCAAGAATACTTCCCGTTACTAGACATGCGATGTAGAAGTAAAGAAAATTCGAGGTTTTCATAAGCGTGTGTACCGCACCCATCGCAGATGGACTGAACATATTCCAAAATACCATTAACGATGGAACCATAAGTGATAAAATGGCCGGCCCGCCAATATGCTTAAGCAACGGAAGTTTGGCCCCTAGATCACTGAGCAGTATACCTAAAATCATGATGACGGCAAACCCGCCCAACAGATCGTTTGGAAGTCTTTCAGTAACTGCAGCTGCATAAACAATCAGCGCGATCACGGCATAGAGTGGAAGAGGAATAACCCCCAACTTTATCCTACCCAGCATTCTGATGCCATCTACAAAATTTTTACTCCATCTTTGCCCCTTTTGAATGACAGGCTGATTCGTAGCATTTTCCATAAATCTCCCTCCATAAAGTGAAGAATGATGATCATGTTTCCATTCTACACCTTGGAAAACGCTTTATTTGGTTTTATAACTAATCATTCACTTTTGTAATTAAAGTAATCAGAAAGAAGATTTAAATAAAACTATTCATGATGCCTTCTGCCTGTGGCAATATTCGGTATTGGTAAACAGGGCGTCCTATGGTACCGTATATGGTTTCCATGGAAAGAGCCTCAATCTCTGTCATAAAAGCCAGGTACTTGCGCATAGACACCCTGGATATCCCTGCGCTCTCCGCAATATCCTCGGTGGAAAATAGCACCTTATTATGCCGCTGGATACAATTCCATATCATAGCGAGCGTGGATTTAGTTATGCCTTTGGGCAACCGTGCCAAGTCTTTAGTCAAGCTTTTATGATAAATCAGTCGGTCCAGTTCCTCCTGAGAAAGTAGACTGTGCTCACGCACGATGCTAATGTGCTCTCGGTACCCCGTGAGGGCCTCCAAAAAACGGTTAAAGTGAAACGGCTTAATCAAGTAATCCACCGCGCCGAAGTTCATCGCTTTTTTGACACTGTTCATGTCACTTGCAGCCGAGATGACAATGACATCTATATTTACACCTGTCTCCCGTATGAATGACAGTAAATCGAGGCCATTGCTTTCCTGCATATACACATCTAGCAGTATCAGATCAATGGCCTGTTCAGCTATATATTTCTTCGCCTCTTCTACAGAAGAAGCCCAGCCCCCACATCGAAAACCTTCCACCTGCTCCATATATTTGCGGTTAAATTCCGCAACCATCGGATCATCTTCTACAATCAGGACATTAATCATGTTCATCATTCCCCGCTATAATGTATGGAATCGTAATCTGAAAACAGCACCCTTGCTCGGCTGGGATCAACTTTATACTTCCCTGTAATCTTTTCACGCTTTGCGTCACCAGATAAAGGCCCATTCCTCGTGACTCTCCCTTGGTCGAAAAACCTTTTTCAAATATAGCCTTTACAAGCCCTTCCGGTATACCCGGACCATTATCGCACATGATACAGGTCAGATAACCGTTCTTCTGACTTTCCTCATAATAAAGTGAAAGGGTAATCCGCTTGTGCTCCAAAGATTCCATCGCCTCCACCGCATTATCAAACAGATTGCCAAGAATAGTAATCAGTTCATGCGTCGTTTGAGTTTGACTGGATTCGGGCAAGTAACTACCTGGAGTCAGTTCAAAATTCGCCCCTACTTCTCTGGCCCGGCTTAATTTCCCCAACACAAACCCTGCCATAACTGGGTCCCTGATCTGCCGGGTGATGGAGCCAATCTCCACTTGATGATGCTCGACGGCATCCATAATGTAATGCTCCAGTTTATCATACATTCGTAAGTGTACCATCCCCATAATGACATGCAGCTTGTTCATAAATTCATGAGCCTGCGCACGTAGTGCTTCTGTGTACAAGGACACTCCTGTCAAACGTTCCGCAAGCTGGTTCATCTCCGTTTTATCCCGAAAGGTTACAATTGCCCCCACAATTTCCCCCTTGACCCGTATCGGAACACTGGTGGTCAGCAAAGTTATTCCACCCAGCTCCATTTCCTCATCCATTTGTGGAGTACTCGCTTCCAAGACCTCTTGCAATCGAAAAGCGGATAGATAAACGGTAATCTCCTGTCCGGAGAATGAGAAATCTTCAATCCCCGCTTGTCTAAGCAGACGTATCGCTTCTGCATTCATCAGCATGACGCAACCGAATTCATCTACCGCAATAACTCCTTCCTTGATGGATTGCAACATAGCGCTGCGTTCCTCCAGCAAGCGTGCGATTTCCGGCGGCTCGAGACCGACTAGCATATTTTTGATTTTACGAGCCAGCACAACCGCACCTCCAGTGCCAATCAACATTCCAGTGCCAATGGCTATTGCAATAAGACGGTTGTTGCCTTCCTGAGCCATCTGTACATCTTGCATGGATATACCAACAACAATCGCCCCTACCTGCTTCCCCGTTAAACTGAACACGGGGGAAAAGGCTCGCATGGACAAGCCCAATGTTCCCTTCGCAACGGACACGCTCTCATGGCCATGAAGTGCGGTATATTCGTCTCCGCCGACAAAGGCTTTGCCGATCATCCTAGCATCCGGGTGCGTTTTACGAATTCCCTTCATATCCATAGCCACGATAAACTGGATGTGATTTGCTGCTAAAACCCTCTTCACATACTCCTGCATGGAAGGAGACGAACCCGTCCCTTGCAATTGCTCGACAATAAGCGGCGTATGGGCGAGTGTACGCGCGATGGACATTGCCTTTTCTTCTAGTCCCTTCTCAGTTTCATGCTCCACTCTCTCAGCAAATAACAGGGTTACAGGCAGAAGCACAAGTGCCATAACTAGACATACTAGCAGTGTAATTAGGCCTCTGAGCTTTAATAGCGGTTTACCCCGACGCAGCTTGAGCTGTACATTTCCGATGGGACTCACCCCTTTCTACTTGATATTAAGTCTTCAACAGTTCAACATTCCTATACAAAAATGGTTATGTATGTGTTTACGTGAATATAAAAAAAGGAACTATCCCGCAATTGCGGAATAGTTTCCTTTGATTCATGGTTGAAGCTCCGCGATTCCTAATTGGGCTTAGTCGCCTCGGAAGGCGCGCTTCACACGGTCAAAAAAAGACTGCTCATTCTCATGTGTCTGCTCTCCGCTAAGCGAAGAGAACTGACGCAGCAAATCCTTTTGTTCCTCACTCAGTTTACTAGGCGTTACCACAACGACCTTAATATGCTGGTCACCCTGACCTACGCCGCGCAGTTTTGGCACACCTTTTCCTTTAAGACGGAAGTAAGTACCTGTTTGTGTACCGGCTGGAACTTTCAGCTTCACTTTCTCGGTCAACGTTGGGATCTCGACTTCATCTCCCAATGCTGCCTGTGAGAACGTCAGCGGAATTTCACAGTAGATATCGTCTCCCTCACGCTCAAAGAAGTCGTGCGATTTCACGCGGAACACGACGTACAAGTCACCTGCCGGTCCTCCGTTGACACCGCCTTCGCCTTCACCGTTAATACGCATTTGTGCGCCGTCATCCACACCCGCTGGAATACGGATATGAATTTTACGTTGCTTGCGTACCCGACCCGAACCGCTACAAGTCGTACATTTTTCTTTAATGATTTTACCGGAACCGCTGCAATTGGAGCAGGCGCGTCGATTAACCATACGACCAAACGGTGTATTCTGCACCACTTCTTCCTGTCCGCTACCGTGACAGACGGAGCAGGTTTGTGGTTGAGTACCCGCTTTAGCTCCCGTACCGTGACACGTATCACATGTTTCCGTACGTTCAATATGAATATCGGTTTCTTTACCGAACACCGCTTCCTTGAACTCAATTGTCATCGTATATTGAAGATCGTTCCCACGCTGCGGTGCATTCGGATCGCGTCGACCGTTGCCGCCGCCACCAAAGAACATATCAAAAATATCGCCAAACCCGCCACCGAAGTCGGCACCACCACCAAAGCCGCCTCCCATGCCCTGGTTCGGGTCTACATGACCATACTGGTCGTATCTTGCCCGCTTCTGACCATCGCTGAGAACATCGTAAGCTTCTTTCACTTCTTTAAATTTAGTTTCCGCGTCCGCAGCCTTGTTCACGTCCGGATGATACTGACGCGCAAGCTTACGGTAAGCCTTTTTGACTTCTTCATCCGAAGCGCCCTTCGCGACGCCCAGCACCTCATAATAATCACGCTTATCAGCCAATGTTCCACCCCCATGCCTACAACGTGTCTGCACTACATATAAAAGGAAAGCCAAAGGCACGGGATGACCCGGCTTTGACCTTCCCATCATTTCAAGGCAGTACAACCCGTAATATGCTTATTTATCTTGGAAATAACTGTTACCCTTCGGCTAATTGTTATTTATCAAGGCAGCTACGCTGCAATTACTATTCAGTATATCATAACGCATCGGTGTACCGTAAAGCTACCACTACCCGATCCGTAACTTAGTCTTTCTTCTGGTCTTCGTCAACAACTTCATAGTCCGCGTCAACCACATTGTCGCGGCCTTTGCTGTCTGCTGCACCATCTTGAGCTTGTTGAGCCTGTGCTTCTTGAGCAGCTTGCTCATACAGCTTCACAGACAATTGCTGAACGATTTCAGTCAGTTCTTCAGTAGCTTTTTTGATGTCTTCCAGGTTGTCGGTTTCCAGCGTTTTTTGCAGATTTTCTTTAGCTGCATTTGCTTTTTCGACTTCGCCTGCATCCGCTTTTTCGCCCAGATCTTTAATCGTTTTGTCTACAGAGTAGATCAGTTGATCCGCAGCGTTTTTCGCTTCTACCAAATCTTTGCGTTTTTTATCTTCTTCCGCATGCAACTCGGCATCCTTCATCATACGTTCTACTTCCTCATCGCTCAAGCCGCTCGAAGATGTGATCGTAATTTTTTGGCTTTTACCTGTGCCTTTATCTGTAGCGGATACGTTCACGATACCGTTCGCATCCAGATCAAAGGTAACTTCGATTTGTGGTACACCACGTGGTGCTGGAGGGATATCTCCCAATTGGAAACGACCCAACGTTTTGTTGCCTGCTGCCATTTCACGTTCACCTTGCAACACGTGAATTTCTACGCTAGGCTGATTGTCGGCATACGTCGAGAACACCTGCGATTTGCTCGTAGGGATCGTCGTGTTACGATCAATCATTTTAGTAAATACGCCACCTGCGGTTTCAATACCGAGGGACAGTGGAGTTACGTCAAGGAGAACGACGTCTTTCACATCACCAGTCAGTACGCCCGCTTGAACTGCCGCGCCCAAAGCTACCACTTCATCAGGGTTTACGCCTTTGTGAGGCTCTTTACCTGTCAGCTTTTTGATTGCTTCTTGTACAGCCGGAATACGTGTGGAACCACCGACCAGAACGATTTTGTCGATGTCGCTGGCACTCATGCCTGCATCTTTCATCGCTTGACGAGTAGGTCCCAAAGTACGTTCTACCAGACCTTCAGACAATTCTTCAAATTTCGCACGAGTCAGGTTCAACTCCAAATGCTGTGGAACGCCATCAGCTACTGTGATAAACGGCAAAGAAATCGTCGTTGTCAGTACGCCAGACAGTTCTTTTTTCGCTTTTTCCGCTGCATCTTTCAGACGTTGTACAGCAGCTTTATCTTTGCTCAGGTCAATGCCTTGATCTTTTTTGAACTCATTTACGAGGTAATCAATAATCACTTGGTCAAAGTCATCGCCACCCAGCTTGTTATCGCCGCTTGTTGCTTTAACTTCGAAGAAACCGTCGCCCAGTTCCAGAATGGATACGTCGAATGTACCACCACCCAGGTCATACACGAGGATCGTTTGGTCTTCGGATTTTTCCATACCGTATGCCAATGCAGCTGCTGTTGGCTCATTGACAATCCGCAGAACTTCCAGACCGGCAATTTTACCTGCATCCTTGGTTGCTTGACGTTGACCGTCATTGAAGTAAGCTGGAACAGTGATAACAGCTTGAGAAACCGTTTGTCCCAGGTAAGCTTCAGCATCGGATTTCAGCTTTTGCAAAATCATAGCGGAAATTTCCTGTGCGGAATATTCCTTGCCGTCAATGCTTTCTTTATGATTTGTACCCATGTGACGCTTGATGGACATGATTGTACGATCTGGGTTCGTAATTGCTTGGCGTTTTGCCGTCTCCCCTACAGTACGTTCTCCATCTTTTTTGAAACCAACAACGGAAGGGGTTGTGCGTGCGCCTTCCGGATTTGGAATAACGACCGCTTCGCCGCCCTCCATAACAGCCACACAAGAGTTGGTTGTACCTAAGTCAATACCGATTACTTTGCTCATCGGACAATTCCTCCTTCTGTATATACGAGGCCCGCAGGCCAGAATGGTTGAATCAAATTGATGTATTTCTAATGTATATTGAAAAAGCTACATGCTCACTTTTACCATCGCTGGACGAAGCACCTTGTCCTTCAGCATGTATCCTTTTTGTACCTCTTCAACGACGATGCCTTCCTCATGCTCTTCGCTCTCTACCTGCATAATAGCCTGATGGAAATCAGGATTAAACGGTTGTCCCACTGAATTCATGGCCGTTACTCCCTCTGCCTGAAGCACACTCTCAAACTGGCGGAAAATCATTTCCACGCCTTTGCTGAATGACTCAGACTCCGCTCCTTGCGGTGCTGTTGCCAGCGCACGCTCGAAGTTATCCAAAACAGGCACCAACTCGGTAACCAGCTTCATAGATGCATATTTGGCAAGGTCTTCTTTTTCTTTCAGCGTACGACGGCGAAAATTATCAAAATCCGCCTGAGCGCGTAAAAACCGTTGCTGATGCTCTTCCGCCTGAGCGCGAAGCTTAGTCAGCTCTGTTTCGCTTTCTTGGTCTTCCAGTGCCGCCGCTTCATTAACCGGCTCTTCCTGCTGGCTCGTTTCGGCGGCTTCCTCTGTGCTTACATTTTGTTGTTTTTCTTCTTGGAACGCTTGTTCTTCCTTCAAAATGTTTCACCTCCTTCAAGTCATAACTACCTTTACAAAAACACGCAACAATGCACCCGCGCAGGATACAAACCGTATCCCGGCGCGGAACATGTAGTACCGCAACCTATGCGGTCTTGTTCTATTTAAACCGCTGCGTTAGCATTGCGGTCAAATCCTTAGACAGGATACCCAAAATATTAATAACTCTCGCATATTCCATCCGTGTCGGACCCAGTATGCCTATAGTGCCCAACGCTTCTCCGTCTACTGCATACGTGGCAGTAATTAGGCTACAATTAGCAAACGCTTCATGATCATTTTCAGTGCCGATGCGGACTTGAATTTCAGGTGCTCCGGCAACAGGTGTCATTAGTTTAAGTAGCGTTGGTGTTTCCTCCAGCAGATCGAGAATATGTTTAACCTTTTCTACATCTTTAAATTCAGGTTGATTGAGCATGTTCGTCGCACCGCTCAAATACAAGCGCTGATCCGATTCATTATCCAGTGCTTTATCCAGCACCTTCATAGCGTCCTCAAAATGAGACACATGCTTCTCCATCTCCTGACCAAGTGCGGTGTAAAGGCGTGATTTAAGCTGATAAATCGGCACACCGACCAGCTTGCTGTTCAGTAAATTCACAACCTTCTCCATCTCGGAAATTGAAATTCCCGGTGGAATATCTACCGTTTTATTCTCCACCTGACCGGTATTGGTCACGATTATCGCCACAGCCGTCGTTTCGTTGAGCGGCAGCAGCTGAAAATGACGCAATGAAGTATGAAAAACCTCCGGCCCAAGCAGGATGGAAGTATAATTGGTCATATGGGACAAAATGCCTGACGCATGCTGGATCACTTGCTCCATTACATTCAGCTTTTCGGCGTAAAAGGCTTTCAGTTCCCGCATTTCCATAGGCTTCAGTGTATTCAGTGGCACCAGATGGTCCACATAATAACGGTAGCCTTTATGAGACGGGATGCGTCCCGCAGAAGTATGGGGTTGCTCCAGATAGCCCTGTTCCTCCAAATCCGACATTTCATTACGGATTGTGGCCGGGCTGAATCCGACATCCTGCCTTTTGGATATGCTGCGGGAACCCAC
The DNA here is from genome assembly GCF_037027525.1 of Paenibacillus sp. 203. Taxonomy (NCBI): domain Bacteria; kingdom Bacillati; phylum Bacillota; class Bacilli; order Caryophanales; family Paenibacillaceae; genus Paenibacillus; species Paenibacillus sp. 203. The sequence goes on along the minus strand of NZ_JAXCHD010000005.1, from coordinate 466,439 downwards.
TGGCTCAGCCGAACGAATGTAGTCATCAATAATCGCATTCAGAATGAGTCTCTGACGTTCGGTTAACAAGCGAATCCCCCCTTGTTGTTTATCCATAATAGCATGATTGTTAATGGAATCATTAGCACTCGTTCGCGATGAGTGCTAACCGTTAATACAAAAATACCAAACCGACCTGATCATTGTCAAGTCAGTTCAGTATTTTCAATAAACAAGATTTATCACAACAGTTTAGTTTACTGGAATGAATCCACAACGTTTACACTTTTTCACGAAAAATCTCAATATACAGCGCATAAAAACCGTATTTATGTATAGTGACACAGAAAATAGAAAAATTCGAGACTATGTCTCCATACCATTATAGCTTCTTTGTCCTTGAGGAGGAATTAAATTTGAGAACTAATCGCCGCAATCTTTTATACGCATCGATCGCACTTTTACCTACAATTTGTATGTTTCAAATTTTAATCGAGTTGTTTCCGTATACAAGACTAGGAAGAATAGTTGCTTTGCCATTGGTATTCATCCTGAATGCAGCCCTTATTATTTCAGTCATCCATTTAATTCGTAAATTAAGCCCCCTGTGTTGTGCCTTAATCTTGGTTCCTACAATACTTTTAAGCATATGGAATACCATTTTGTTTTACCCTCAAGAATCCAGTCCAAGTATTCCCAAGCAAATAAAATACAGTATATCGGCAATACAACATTACGATGATTTAACACTAGCCGATTGGGAAGGATATACATATAGTCCAAGCAGAAGCGGAGCGTCTGAAAGATATGTTGTCGCCTTGTATAAATATAAACACCGAGTTCCATTAGCCGGCACTGCATACTTTTATAATGATACTGATTATCATAAGGACCATCCGATAAGAAGCCTGAATGGAATACCTTCCGAACTGGAGCCTCATCATCAATTCATTTGGTGGTTGCTCAAAACATATGAGAAATGAATCAGGATTAAACAATGTAGCCTGTATAATATACGCATGATTAGGTCCTGATGAAAAAAGAACTGACCTCATTATTGACAGGTCAGTTCAGTACTTTCAACACTGCGATTTCATCACAATTGTTTTGTTTACTACAGTGAATGCAGTCGGTCCATACCTTTTCAGGGAAAATCTCTTTGCTTACTACATCAAAACCGTTTTTTATAAAAAAGGAGACCTCGTAGGTCAATGCCATAATTTTAGGAATACGTTGCCGCCGTGCTTCTATAATAAGGCCCTCCACGAGCTTAGAGCCAATACCCATACCTTTGTGTCCCTCAGAGATGCCAAGGGAGCGAATCTCTACCAGATCAGCGCCCAATTTGCATAAAGAACCACAACCAACAACTTCGCCGTCCACCTCTGCAACAATAAACAGCTCCAGTTGGCGCGTAAGCACTTCCCTCGAACGTGGCAGCATAATCCCCCGCTCTGCATAGCCGCTAATCATTTGATATAAAGGCTCCACATCCTCAGGAACCGCACTTCTGCACAATACATCTTTACACACTGAAGCCATCTTGCTCTCCTCCTGCCGCTTGCCGCATATAATGAATAAATATACAACATAACGCATAGAATCGCAATACTCCATTTACCCTGCTGTGACAGAATGGTGTTATAAAATGGTCGTCCCAGCTTATAAAGTTGAAACGTACTGTACTGAAGCCTACGACTTATGAATTTACCGTGATAGAACCGATGAACTCTGCAAATACATCATTTCCGAATAAAATGCCGCGTTCACTCAAACGATAACCGTCCTCAATGGATTCGATTAACCCGGCATTGAGCATTTTTCCGAGAGGAGCAGTAAATGTATCCTCCAACGCCTGACCGAATTGAGCTTCAAAGCGGGACTTAGAAACGCCCTCTAGCATTCTCAAACCGACCATAAGAAAATCCTCCATAGCTTCCGCCGCTGGCACCTCAAAGCTATCCAGACGTGGCAAACCATTACGACTAGCCTCCACATAAGGGTTAATACCCTTAATGTTCATATGACGCTCTCTGCCAACATATCCATGTGCCCCTGCGCCGAGACCGTAATAGTCTTCATTTCGCCAATAGGTCATGTTGTGCTTGCTCCCCAAACCTGGTTTTGCGAAATTGCTAATCTCATACTGCTCATAACCGGCTTCTTTCATGCGACGCATGAGGAGTAAATACATTTCCAGTTCATCATCCTCGTGTGGAAGCGGTAGCTGATTTTTCTGATACAGCGTGTGGAAGAGCGTGTTTTCTTCAACCTTCAAGCTGTAGATAGAGTAATGAGGAAGCTCCAGCTCTAGTGCTCTACTCACGCTTTCATGCAGCATGTCCACCGTTTGATTCGGCAAACCAAACATCAGGTCAATCGACAGGTTGTCCAAGCCGACCTTACGGGCGTTTTCCAAACTACGATATACGTCATCTGTACTGTGAATACGACCTATGCCTGTGAGTAGCTCATTCTGAAAAGCCTGTACACCAAAGCTCAGTCGATTGACGCCGCCTTCTTTCATCACAGAGAGTTTTTCAAAATCAGTGGTGCCTGGATTGGCTTCCATGGAAAACTCAATATCTTCCGCCCAATGTGGGAAATAGGTTCGGACACTCTTCAGAAAATATTCCATTTCCTTCGGGTTTAGGGTTGTTGGTGTTCCACCCCCGACAAAAATGGTTTTAATCTCTCCTGGCGGGTGAAGCTTGACTGTATGTTCCATTTCTCGTTCCAGTGCATATAGATATTCCATAACAGGTTGATCCTTGAGCACATAAGAGTTGAAATCACAGTAAAAGCATTTATTCGTGCAAAAAGGTATATGCAGGTAAACCGCTTGAGGGGCGGATGAATGTTCATGTTTTTGTATGGATGCGGTCATACCGATCCTCCTTGTCAATTCAGGGAATAGTGAAAAAATGCGCCGAGGTCGAGATCAACCGCTTCGTGTTCCATTTGTTCTTCTGATCGCTGTTACTCCCCAATTTTCTATTATATAAGCACACTTACAGTTAAAATTGGGAAGTAAAGGCGAGCGATACGCTTCTCCAGATTCAAATGGACCACTCCGCTGCTGCCTACCACCATCGGTTATTTTTTTGTGGTGTAGGTGTTGCAGTAAGAGTAAAGCATCTTTAGAAATACGCTAAAGATGCTGTTGTTATACTATTTTTGCAACTGAGATAACAAACACTCCATCTCTGGATAGCTTGCTCAAATAAATAACGTCCATTCTCCATGCACGGCAAATGCCCCATGAAAGAATGGACGAATACTTCAAGCAGCTTTACTCATCTATTTTCAGTACCGCCATAAATGCTTCCTGTGGTACTTCTACGTTACCGACCTGCTTCATACGCTTCTTGCCCTCTTTTTGCTTTTCGAGCAACTTCCGTTTACGAGAAATATCGCCGCCGTAGCATTTGGCCAAGACGTTTTTACGCATCGCCTTAACGGTTTCACGCGCCACAACCTTTGTTCCCACAGATGCCTGGATCGGCACCTCGAACATTTGACGCGGGATGAGCTCGCGCAGCTTCTCACAGATAATACGTCCGCGATGATAAGCCCGATCTCTATGCACGATGAATGACAGCGCATCGACCTGCTCGCCATTCAACAAAATATCCATTTTCACCAGGTTGGACTGGCGATAGCCTGAAATCTCATAATCAAAGGAAGCATAGCCTTTGGTACTTGATTTAAGCTGATCGAAGAAATCATATACGATTTCAGACAGCGGAATTTGATACGTAATGGTTACCCGTGTCGTATCCAGGTATTCCATATTTACGTATTCCCCACGCTTGGTTTGACAAAGCTCCATCACCGTACCAACGTAATCATTAGGGACGATAATACCTGCTTTTACATAGGGCTCTTCCACATGTTCAATCCGTCCGATTTCCGGATAATTCGATGGGTTGTCGATCTGGATCGTTTCCCCATTCGTCAACTTAATACGGTAAATAACGCTTGGTGCCGTTGTAATCAGTGGAATGTTAAATTCACGTTCAATCCGCTCCTGGATGACGTCCATATGAAGCAGACCAAGGAATCCGCAACGGAAGCCAAAGCCCAACGCGCTTGATGTTTCCGGCTCAAAACTGAGCGAAGCATCGTTCAACTGTAGCTTTTCAAGCGCCTCACGCAGATCGTTATACTCCGATGTTTCGATTGGATACAGACCGCAATAAACCATCGGATTTATTTTGCGATAACCTGGCATCGGTTCTAATGTTGGATTTTTTGCATCTGTCACGGTATCCCCGACACGCGTATCGCCTACATGCTTAATTCCGGCAACGATAAAGCCAACATCACCGATATTCAGCTCGTCCACGATGTTCATACGCGGCATAAAAGCACCAACTTCAATAACCTCAAACGTTTTGTCAGTCGCCATCATTTTAATTTTCGAACCGGCTCGGATACTACCATCCACGACGCGAACATATACGATAACGCCTTTATAAGGATCATAGTGCGAATCGAAAATGAGTGCCTTGAGCGGATTATCCGGATTACCTTGCGGAGCAGGTACACTTCTGACTACCTGCTCCAAAATTTCCTTGATACCGATTCCAGCCTTGGCTGAAGCATGTACGGTCTCGCTTGTATCCAAGCCGATAACATCCTCGATTTCCTGTTTTACCCGCTCAGGATCAGCACTTGGCAAATCAATCTTGTTAAGCACCGGCAAAATCTCCAGATTGTTATCCAACGCCAAATATACGTTAGCCAACGTCTGTGCCTCGATTCCCTGCGCTGCGTCTACTACCAGCAAAGCACCTTCACAGGCTGCCAAACTACGGGATACCTCATACGTAAAATCGACGTGTCCCGGTGTATCAATCAAATTCAAAATGTACTCTTCGCCGTCATCGGCCTTATAAGTGAGTCGCACTGCCTGGAGCTTGATCGTAATTCCGCGCTCCCGTTCCAACTCCATCTGGTCAAGCACTTGTTCCTGCATTTCACGAGAAGTGAGTGCACCGGTATATTCTAAAATCCGGTCAGCCAGCGTGGATTTACCATGGTCTATATGTGCAATGATACTAAAGTTCCGAATTTTACGTTGTCTTGCCAAAATGTCAGTCATGCCTTACCCCCACACAATGCCTAGTGTCAATCAGCTTATTATAGCAGTTGTAAGGGGGGTCAGCAATATTTCTATTCTGTTACTCCATCAAATACAGATACGACCCATCGAATGCCCTGTCTCGACAGGTTTTGAAGCAACCCAGCTGTTTTGTCCGCCATGGTATCCACCGAGGCTTGCTGTTCCTTGACGGCCAGCAGTTCACGCGGTGTCTCCAGGCCCTGAGTATTGACATGCTGCGCAGTCGTCGAATACCACCTGGATGCCCCGCGCTCCGTCTGTTCCTCATTTTCTTCCCTTCCACTAGCTTCGTTTATACCCGCTCCCGTTGTCGGCTCAACCTTAACATTTCCACTTGTGCTATACGTACCGCTATATGCACGAGTGTTAACTGCGGGTGTATCCTCAATAACCGTCTGTTCATATCCGACTTTCTGTTGATTTACCGATTGAAACGTATCCCCGTTCCATTCCGGTCCATACACTGAACGCAGGCCAGATCCTGCCAGTTGCATACCGAGTAGAATACCTGCCCCCATGAGCAGTACAAATCCAAGTGCTTTCTTACGAAAATGTCCAGACATTCCCCTTCCCCCTTACCGCTACCTCATTTAATTGCCGCTGTTGCTCTTTTTTGTATCCGATACGTTAGTGCCCGCTTTCTGAGCTTTCTGATCTTCCCAGTACACTTCACCGATCATGTCCGCCAAAACGTCCGAGGTACGTTTTAACTCCTCCTCGGTGTTGTCAATACCCCCGATTTCGATCAAAATACTGTGGGAAGACAAGCTTTGATTGTACTCACCGTTATTGCCTTTGCCACCATCTTTCCCCCATACACCACGTGATACGCCGTGATACGATTTTTCCAACTTTTCATGAATACGAGCAGCAAAAGCTTCATTCTCGCGCCAATTTTTGTTATCATGCCCGATAATAAAATATACCTTGGCATATGAAAGCCCATTAATGGTTGCTGTTGTTTTTCCGTGACGTTGTGAATCTCGATGGATATCAAGCAGATAAGTTAAACCTTTATTTCCAGCTAAAGCTTCCTTGACTGTTTCGCGTGAATATTTATAGGAGTAGTTCCAATTGTAATTTTGAACTGTAGTGGCATAATCCTTGTTTACATGCAATGTGGATATCCCTTGCTTTTCCAGCCTCTTCTTTACAAAGTCCCCTACCCTTGACACATTAGCTGATTTAGAACCTGAATTAGGATTGGAACTGGTTTTGCTGAGTAGTGGGTTATATGCTTCTCTGGGATGAGAATGGTAGATTAATATACGCTTGTCCCCTTTGGCTGTATCACCTGGATGATCCTCACGTACCGGGTCTGTTTCCGGTGTTGTCGGAATATCCGGCGTAGTAGTCGGTGGATTCTCAGATGTATCTGAGCCACCAGGGGCATCCGTCGTCCCCTGATCGGGCTGATAATCCGTAGGGCCCTCTACCTTGGTGTTCCCCGAACCCTTGCGCAGCAAGACAGGTGCTCCTGCAGACATGCCAGGAATCTCACGAGAAATGAGACTTTTGGGATCCTGCGGATTAATACCTGTAAGCATCTGAAAAACAAAAGGCGACCATTGTTCACCCGACAACGAAGATTGCTGCTTCTTTTGTGCCAAATGAGGTACTTCCATACCTAGCATATCCGCGAAAAAACCGCTGGACACCGAACCTGCCAATCCTTTCATGGAAGAAACAGGAGAGGTTTGTAGACGATTTTCTGCCAATCCCCCTAGCCCCAAAACGACAAATAAAAGCGCCGAGCCCATGATCAGCAGCACAAGCGTATGTCCCATCGCCAAAATTTCGATACCTTTTCTTCTCCATCTTCCGACGTTCCAGGTCTGAATTTTTTTCATGTGAGCCTTGTCCTCCTTCGTCCCGTCGAAACCCGCTTTATTTAGGAACATAGGGTTCCTATCTGCTACGGAAATCTCTTATACTTCAACTCTATGAACGGAGAACAATTGCTAGAACACAAAAAATCTCTACTACAGGTATATCACCTCCCTTTTTGAAAGAGATTAGATTCCTGTTAAATAGAGACTTTTGTGTATGAAATACGATTTTACCAACCCTTGATTAATGCGTATAGGCGGCGACATTGCCAGGATCAACAGCTTCGTGCAGAGCAGCGTTCAATCCAGTAGCAATAATGTTCGCGATATCTTCAATAAATTCATCGATCTCTTTAGGAGTCACAATCAGATCATGCCCCAGCGGTTGTAGGACCTCTCTCACAAGCCCAAGTCTCTCAGGTTCTGAAATATCGTCCAACATCCCCAGGATTGCTTTTGTAGAAGCCTTTTCTTTGGTAAAATGTGTTTTCATCAGTTCAATTACGTTATTGACAATGGTCGAAGCGTAGCATACCGTTGGTACGCCGATAGCGATACACGGAACGCCCATAATATCCTTGGTGATACCGCGCCGCTTGTTGCCAATACCTGAACCCGGATGTATCCCGATATCGGCCACCTGAATGGTCGTGTTGACGCGCTCCAGTGAACGTGACGCCAGAGCGTCAATGGCAATAATCAGTTCTGGCTTTGTGCGATCCACGATGCCTTGAACAATTTCACTGGACTCGATCCCCGTAATACCCAGGACGCCCGGTGCAATTGCGCTTACATCTCGATAGCCCGGGTTGATTTGATCAGGTGTCAGTTCAAAAAATTGACGAGTCACCATTAAATTTTCAACGACAAGCGGACCCAGCGAATCGGGAGTGACGTTCCAGTTGCCCAGACCTACCACCAGTACCTTTGCCGTATTAGAGATTCCTATTTTTTGTATAAAATGCTCCATTTCTTTTGCAAATGCAATAGCGACACGTTGCTGGAGCCCCGTGTCGCCTTCACGCAGGCCGGGTACTTCTAGTGTGACGTAATGTCCTTGTACCCGCCCAATACGGTTGGCTCCTTCTTCATTCAGTACATCCAGCCGTGTGATTTTGATTCCGTTATCTTCCTCCACATTCTCACTTATGCCTGCCAGAGGTACAGGCTGATCCCGTTCGGCCAGTTCTCTTGCCTCTAATGCCAAATCCGTGCGTACCGCATACTTCTGCAAATCCAGATCCATCTTTTAAGCCTCCTTGGATACCATCTTTGACTATAGTGTGCGAGACACCCAACAGGTTTATGCACATCCATTTTCATCCTGTAATTCGCATCGCCTCAGAATGTTTTCTTATTGCAATTTGAGGTGTGGCATGCTAAAATATTTTAAGTTGTGAAACGTTTGTGTTCATAAGTAATGCCTTTACAGGAGGTGAATGTAATGCCAAACATCAAATCCGCTATCAAACGCGTTAAAACTAGCGACAAACGCCGTGCGTTGAACGCTTCCCAAAAATCTGCGCTTCGTACAGCAGTAAAAGCTGCCGATACAGCGTTGGTAGGTAACGAAGCTGAAACTGCTGCTGCTGCTTTCAAAGTAGCTTCCCAAAAGCTGGACAAGGCTGTAACTAAAGGTCTGATCCACAAAAATGCAGCTGCTCGCAAGAAATCCCGCTTGGCGAAAAAACTTAACGCTCTTACAGCTCAAGCGTAAGCAAGAGCTACTTTCATACGTTAATGAAAAAAACCTGACCAGCCTTGGCTGATCAGGTTTTTTTAGTTTATAACTTTTATTAATTTATAGAGTCAGCTTTTCACGATACATTAGCTGACTCTATAACAGCACATGGAGGGAATTAGATTGAAGCCCCCGCACCCATTTTCATTAAAAATAATTCCAGTCCCAGTACCTTATCAACGACACCTGTTTTCATATGATAATCCAGCTCGCCCAATTCGTAGAGAAGCTGACGCAGCTGCTCAGGGCGAAACCTCCGCGCTTGGTCTCCTGCAACTTTCACCCCATAAGGATGCAAACTAAGCTGACTCGCAATTTGTTGCTGGGAATAGCTTTGACCTGCCAGCTCTTTGACCTGCAACATAATACGGAACTGGCGCGTGATCAAAGCGGCAATCTTGATCGGTTCCTCTTTTTGCTTAAGCAACTCATAGAAAATACTGAGTGCCTTATCCAGCCGCAAATTAGCCAGATCCTCAACCATCGCAAATACGTTTTGCTCTGTGTTACGAGGCACCAGGGATTCTATATCAGCAGATGAGATGGTTCCTTGTGCTCCTGCGTACAAGCAGAGCTTATCTATCTCGGCAGCCAAGGATTGCAGCCCGGTACCTGTGAATTGAATGAGGCTTTCAGCAGCTCCTGCAGCCAATTGCACTTCTCTTTCTCCTGCACGCTTATGAATCCAAGCCACAAGATCATCTCCACCCATTGGAGCAAAAGCAATAACCGAAGCATCACTTTTCAGTTTTTTGACAATCTTTTTCCGTTCATCCAACTTTTCAGCCTGAACCGTAAAAACGATGACGCTATAGTCAGTCGGGTTATCCATATAAGTCAACAGCGTCTCAAGCCGGTGCTCTATCTTACCGCTATCTTTGCCTGCTGCAAATACACTGGTATCCCGTACAATAATCAGCTTCTTTGGTACCAGAAAAGGCGCTGTTTCCGCCTCCTCCACGACCACCTCAATGGGCGTTTCGGTTAAATCATAAGGAATGATGGCGAAGTCACGGTGCTCCTCTTCCACCACTTTCTCTTTAAGCATCTCAACAAACTGCTTCATTTGATATTTTTCACTGCCGTATAGCAAATACACTGGCGAAATGTCGCCTTTGCGAATAGCCTTAGAGGCTGTTTTTACATCCATTTTCCGTTCCCCCCACCCACTGATCGTACCCGACATCCGAACGGAAGGCAAGTCATGATACAAACGAAGGGACCCTGCCTATAGGCAGGATCCCTTCACCACCATCTATATCAACACGGCAGCAGAAAGCTCTAGAAACTTTCGGCCGTCGGGATACGACGTCGGTTCATATAGTTTATTCTCTGTTTTTAAAAGTGTGTCAACTTACGGAAACTATTTTCCAGTGCTGCGCGGGACGGTGTACGTATATTTACTTGCTGTCCCATCCTGCTCCGTCTCATACATAAAGGTCTGGCTGTCTTCTGACCAGCTTCCTTTGACCCAGGCACCTTTTAAAGTACGGACTTCCAGGGTTGTTCGGTCTACACCGTTATCGGAAAGCTTATACACTTTCAGCTTTTTGCCCTCAATAGCCACCGCATAGCTACCATCAGGCGAGTTGAGCTGATCTGTAGATGCGGATTGAGCACTATAGCTGGAAGCATTATCGTTGTCTGGAGAGACCAGTGAATTAGATACAAAGCCTTCTTTACGAACCGGGTCTTGTGACACGGATGATTGCTGATCATTAGAAGCTGCATTGCTGCTATCCGTTCCCAAGGCATTCCCCGAATCCTTAGTGATGCTTTTGGAAGTCGTGTCTTTCGACGTTTCGTTTGACGCAATCCGCTCCTGCACCTTCAATTCCTGACTAAGCGACGAAGATGAATCATTCGTACTCGTGCTATCGTTATTACCGTCCTGAGCCGTACCCGTACCCGCTAGGGGCGCTTTTTCCATTTTCGGTTCTAACTGTTCATCAGGAGCAATCGTGGGTTGATCAGATTTTTCCTGACTTAACTGTTTGTCCTCAGATTTAGAAGCATCTGCAGCAGACGGATTTTCCTTTGCCACCTGACGATCCGTACGTAGCTGTCCCTGCCCTTCCTCCTGAAGAGAAGAATGTTCAGCTGGTGTAGACTTCGTCGAATCTTCCTCCCCAGCTCGCTGATCGTCACGTTTCCCAGCATCCCGTTTGGAAGAGTTCTTTTCATCGTCTGCATTGGTTGCACCTTTGCTCAGGTCAGGATCTTTATCCGCAGGTAGCTGAGATGCATTCGTTCCTTGCCCCTGCTCTGATGGCTGCTGTGTAGAATCCGAACCAATGGCTGCATCACGACCTCCACTGCCGTTTGCTGTATCTGTATTTTCCGCCTGATTTTGCGGATTCGTCACTTCGGGCGTCTGGGTTGTAAGTATGCCTTCCGCATCCTGCACTGTTTTAGGCTCGAAGTTAAATACTACAATCCCCAGTACAACAGCAGCGGCAGCCACGCCCATAGCAGCGCGCCCAGCCATTCGATTCCACCAAGGTGTAGGCTGGGTACGCTGTCTAGGCACTGGTCCAGGCTCTACAGCCACAGGCTGCATTTCCTGAAGCGCACTTCCCTGCTCTTCACGTGCGCGGTCAATGGCATCAAGCTGAGGCATGATGGAATCCACCAGGCTGAACGCCGGGGAAACCGCAGGCAATTCCTCCAGCTCGCGAGAGAGTGTCTGAAGAATAAGAAATTTTTCCGCACAGTACGGGCAAGTCGCAATATGGTTCATTAATTGGGACGTTTCTTCTTCGCCCAGCTCATGATCCACATAACGCTGCATCCAATCCATCACCTCTTCCCCACACTTCATCCTGATACACCACCTTTCTGATATTCCTGAAGTAGCCCTTGCAATTGCTGTCTTGCACGATATAAGTATGACTTGACCGTATTTAGCGGCAAATCCAGAGAATCTGCAATCTCGTTATAGGAGAAATCCTGCAAATATCTTAAGACAATTACCGTCCGGTGGTGCTCCGGAAGCTGTTGTATAGCCTCACGAACATCCTGTGCCATGTAAGAGGTCAACACCTCGACCTCCACATTTTGGGGATCGTTGAATATCATGTCGTGCTCGTCAATGGAAACCGAGGGTTTCGTTCTTCTGAATTTGTCGATGCATATATTCGTTACAATACGTTGGACCCAGGTTTTAAACTGCGCTTTTTCCTCATAAGAGTTAATTTTCGAATAGATCCGTATGAGGGCTTCTTGTGAAGCATCCATGGCGTCCTGCTCATTGTTTAGAATGTAATATGCCGTACGGTACACATGCTGTTCTATCTCTCTTAATAGGGTAATGAGAGCGTCGCGATCGCCCGATTGAGCGGCTCGAATGAGTCCCTGCTCTACCACAAAGGATCCCCCTCTCCCTGCAATATTACAGACGTATCCATTTTGCAAATTGTTGCAGGATAGACGTCTGACACTAATTTTATTTTTTTAACAAAAAAAATTATACCAAAAAGCCCAGAATCCCCAGCATATCCTCCCTTAGAATAACAGAAAAAGGGAAGGTAGTCACCTTCCCCTAGCTCCTACATACATCTAAATGCTAGCCTATCGAGCTGCAAGATCATATTGTTACTTCTTGGAAACCAAAAAATCAGATATGCGTTCTAATTGATAAGTCAGAGCAATCGGATCTTGAAAATAAAAATCGTCGATTGAGTATTGATATACTTTACCTGATTTAACGGCAGAAAGGTTCTTCCACACACTTTTAGATAAAATATCTTTTCCTTGGTCTGCTCCGTCGCCTCTAATACCCAACATTAAAAAATCGGCATCGCCCAGCATCTTCGGTAAAGCCTCTATTGATATGCTGGCCCACCCCTTCTCGAACGCTGCCTTTTCTACCTTCTCAGGAGCATGAAGTCCCAGCTCATCATAAAGTATGGCTCCTCCACGTCCATAAGATTTTCCATATAGATATAATTCTTTTCCTGTAATCTCAAAAATAGCGATTTTTTTACCCGAATCAATGACGTCAGACAAAGCCTGTTTCTTCTCAGTAATCTTGGTTGCAAAATCAGCCAGGCAATTCTTCGCTTCCTGCTCCTTGTTTAACACTTTGCCCAGCTCCATCAGACGATCCTTATATTGATATTTACCATATGGAATAAACACAGTAGGCGCTATTTTTTTCAGATTTTCATATGCTTTCTCATCATAGGTAATGATCAGATCCGGCTTTAGGGTGATCACCTTTTCAAGGGACAACGCGGAGCTGTCACCGATATTTTCAACACCATTCAAGTATTTTTTATAATATGGAGCATTAAATACGGTATCTGGAGCCCCTACAGGTGTAATACCAAGTGCTAGCACATCACCTACATAATCACCGACTGCCACTACGACACGCTGGGGATGCTCAGGAAGGGTAATTGTACCTTTATCACTTTCATATGTACGTGTGGCAGCCTCATCTCCAATTGATGTGGTCTTGGAAGCAGTCGATTGACCGCTTTCTGTTACAGTCCCACCCCCACTTGTAGCGCATGCACTCAATACCAGCATTAATGAAATGATAAACAAACAAGCTGAGGCTCTAAATTTAAAATAACTCACAATATTCCTCCCGTTAATAATGATTCTCATTTTCATCACTCATATGATTCTACCAAAGCTTACTGCTACTGTCCATGCAGATTGGATTCAAAGCAAACAGCCCACTCCTGAGAGTGAGCACCCTTTTAGTATGTTGTTGTATTATCATCTGTTTTGTACCGTTTACGTTGATACCGCACACTCAGTTTACCTTGCTGCGCTCGAATCTGTATCTCTCCCATCGTATCTGTTCGATATATAGCAGAATCAACTGCCGATAAACGTTCCAATACCGCTTCATTCGGATGTCCGTAAGTATTGGTCGCACCAACCGAAATAACGGATACTTTCGGTCGCCAGAAGGATAACCACTCTTCCGAGGTGGAATACTTGCTACCGTGATGTGCTATTTTCATGACATCTACAGCTTTCCCGACAGCCCCCGTTGCTCCCTTATCTTTCACACTTGATGAAAAACGAGTTAATTCAGAGAGCAACGACGACTCTGCTGCATCATCCATATCTCCTGTGAACAAAAAAGAGGCTCCCTCCATCTCCAATATCATGGCAACAGAGTAATGATTTTGCTCCTTCATAACAGGCAACTGCTCAGATTCGTTCTCCGGTGGCGTAAACGGATAGAGAAAGCGGATTTTCGTAGCCTGGTCTGGCTCCCATTCCATACTATGATGTGCACCGTACAGCTTAATCTGCTTGTCTAAAGCCGTGTTCAACAGCTTACGGAATGGGGCTTTATCTGTCAGGGTACCATTAAAAAACAAGGTAGATACGGGAATCTGGTCAAGCACAGCCTGTAGTCCTCCTGCATGATCATGATCTCCGTGTGTTAAAATGACAGCGTCCAGGCGATGCACACCTCGTTGCTTTAGCAAGGGTACAATCGTATCTTCACCTACCTCGTAGGGATCTGCGCGTTTGCGCCAAGCATTTTTCCCTGTAGCAAAGTCCATTGTACCCCCGCCATCTACCAAAATATGTTTCCCGCCCGGCGTAGTAATTAAAATGCTGTCACCTTGGCCCACATCCAGAAATTGAACAGTTCCCGTATTTCCTCCACTAGGAGATTGGTAACCTGTATACAATATCCCAAGCCAGGCGATAACACTTAGAGCCAGTGCCAAATGACGATAACCATTCCACTGTCGACGCGCAAATTTCCCTGCTCCCTCAGGTTCATGAGCTATATTCAAAACAGCAGCCCATTCGGCAGAAGCCGCTAATCCCGTATACACGGGTGATGATATGGGAGTGGAATTTAAAACAGAATTATCGTCTGTTTGCCTGCGAGATGCCAGCCACGTTTTGAGCCAGTACAGAACACTATACAGAGCCGCGTAATACGCCATGACCCACAGGATGGAGGAAGACGGCCAAATACTCACATAAGCATCATCCACATTCAGCCATTTCACTAGTAAGAAGGTCAAATCGTTCAATTGCTCTGCCGGCCATGCAAGAATACGAGCCCCATCCTCCCACAAAAAGGCAATCCCCATCGCCACCGTACCTAATGGAAGCACGATATATGTAATAAGGGGCACAAGCACAAAATTGGCCGCAAATGATAACAGCGAAAATTGATTAAAGTAGAATACAGTCATTGGAAACGAAACAAGCTGTGCCGTAATTGTAATCGCAACCTCACCGCCGACTAGGAGAGGGCATTTGGCGAAAAACGGCTTCATAAGCGGCATATAAATGAGCAACCCACCTGTCACCAAAAAGGAAAGCTGAAAGCTGACGCTAAGTAGATAATATGGATTCCAAATCAGCATGAGCAACGCGGATATACTTAGAATATTAAGTCCGTCTTTGAGCATACCTCGTCGGGCTGCAAACAAGCCGATCATCGCCATAATTCCCGCCCTCACAACAGAGGGAGAAGCACCTGTCAGCAGGACATAAGCCGGAATGAGTATCAACACGACTGTAAGAGATGTCTCGCGGCTAACTCTTAGTAGCTTGAGTAAATATAATAGTGTAGCTGCATATACCGCCACATGCATGCCCGATATTGCTAAAATATGCGTTAAACCAAGCTTCGTAAACTCGTTATACGTTGCTGGGTCCAACTCATCTGTTACCCCAAGCACCAGTCCTTTCATATATCCTGCGTGATGAAGTGATGTAAATGCCGATTCCATTCTCTGCCCTAGTTGCTCCCTTAGCTGATCATTCCATCTGAACAAAGTGTAGCGGTTCCACAGTGAAGCCTCCTGTTTCTGTAACGAGGCTACCCCATCGCCTTTGAAAAGCCAGTGGATTTCCTGTGTGTGCAGGTATTCACTGTAATCAAAGCCTCCAAAGTTCCCCGCTTTTGTAGGAGCCTTTAAGGTGCCACGCACTAGGATTGCATCTCCACGTTGCCATGCTGCCGCAAGTTGCTGTTCCTGCTTGGCAGCCAACTTGATATGAACAATGACCTGTTCAGAAATTGGTGTACGATTCTCGTCCTTTTTCGAATGACTTCCGTAGTGATTGATTGAGGTGACTCTCATCTCAAACTGTGTTCGATCACCATCTACCTGTACTTTAGAAGCGATAAGCCCTGCTACTTGAACAGGCATGTCTTCCACCATAGAAGACGATACATGAAGAGCATCGGGAATACTGCTAACATTATGCGTATCATGCCAAAACCAATGAAATCCACCACCACTGAATGCAAGCCAAAGTAATACCATATGCCGGATGGGGATTTTCATCCATAAAGCTATAAGCGGAAAGATCAGGGTAACCCCCGCCCAGAGTAACAAAAGCATATGTCCAGAATACAGACATGCTCCCGCACTTCCTGTAATCCAACAAACAGTAAGGGTCAATATAGGTCTAGTTAACACAAGCTTAGCTTGAATACAATCACCTTCCGGTAGCAAACATTGCTTTCTGTCCAAAAAACACAAAACAAAAAGAACCTCTGACAAAATAGCATTCGTCAGAGGTTCTTCCTCGTTTACTTTTTTAATTCATTACATCCATCAGTGTTTCTTTTGGTGGATGATAGGTTTTCAGCATACGAAAGGCGATTCCCTTTTCCTCCATCATAGCACGAACCTTGTCGGCATCTTTGGGATAAGGTCGGTGGTATACAATCTCCACAATACCGCTGTTCGCCAACATATTGGCACACGTCCAGCATGGCTGGTCGGTGACATATACTGAAGAGCCTTCACGATCAATTCGGTCAGTAAACAGCAGCAGGTTCTGCTCCGCATGAATAGTGCGAATACAACGCTGCTTCTTAACCATTTCCTCACGCCCATCACGGTGAACGACCCCATACTCTTCTGAGATCATGCAGCCTGCCTCAGAACAGTCAGGTACCCCGGATGGTGCTCCATTATAGGCCGTCCCCAAGAGCTTTTTACCTTGTACAAGTACGGCTCCAACATGACGCCGCGCACAGCGCGAACGGGTGGATACCATATAAGCGATATCCATGAAATAGGTGTCCCAGTCCTTGCGTACATCTGCACTCATTTCCATCTCTCCCGTATAAACAAGTTAAAACGTAAACCATATCCGCTACCGCCGTTCTCAGGACCTGTACATTATAATCTTATATAAGTTACAAACTGACATACGGCTTCATTTTAGCCAACATTTTAGCTCCGATTCCCTTTACATGATCCAAATCGTTCACACGTTTGAACGCCCCGTGCTGATTACGGTAGTTCAGTATAGCCTCGGCTTTTTTAGCCCCAACCCCTGGTAATTCCATTAACTCAGCAGCAGTCGCCGTGTTGATGTTTATCTTTTTTTCGCCGGAATCGGGTGTAGTAACCGAATCACTTACCCTATTGGTGCTACTCGTCGTTGCACCACTCGAACTGACAATACCTGTGTCTGAGCTCGGATTCGCAACACCTGACTGCTTTACGGCACTTGAATTTCCCGCAATAGAGTTTTCGCTCACAGCAGCAGATACACCAGTAGAAATCTGCACAGTATCACGTTTCACATTGTCAGCGGCTTCAGCATTCCTACTGCGCTCAGCTTTGTCTGAAGGTTCTTTTACACCAGGCTTTTTCTGGGCGTAGTCACTGCTGCGCTGCGACTCATTTGGCTCTGTCTCCATCGCCATAGCCTGCTCCACCTTATGGTTAAGTAAAGTCCACTCTTCTTGCGGCTCAGAGCGCTGTCCTCCGGCAAATAAAATAAGTCCACTCCCGATTACAGCAAGCGTTATCGCTGTTCCTGTCCATACACGTTTCATTTCCGTATCGTCCCCTACTCCACATGGATTTCGGGAAATTGAGCCGACTGAAAACACCGTCTCAATCAAACAGAGCAAGTCTGTCCAATTCCCGTTAAACCGGAGGGTGCAAACAACCTCCATACAGTCTCGCTGTGAGCATTTTCACAAAAAAGTGGTACGACCCCGGGGACGATCTAACATGCTCAGACATAAAATTCGTCATGTTGGCCAAGACCAGGCGCATACACTAAGAAGAATGACAGCTGACAGCACAGCGTCTATACCGCAAAGTATGAAAGGAGGACGTTGAACAATGAAAGTTGGATTTATCGGGACTGGCAGCATGGGAAGTCTGCTAATTGAGTCTTTTATTAATTCTAACGCACTCAAGCCGCAGCAAATATCAGCAAGCAATCGAACGCATTCCAAGGTAACCGAGCTAGCCCGTCGCTATCCAGGTTTGCATGCAGCCCAAAGCAACCGTGAAACGGCAGCGGAAAGCGATGTTCTGTTTATCTGTGTGAAGCCGCTGGAATCAAAAGCCGTAACGGATGAAATACGCAACGTCATTACAGAAGAGCAAATCGTCGTATCTATCACAAGCCCGGTGCAGATTCGTATTTTGGAACATGCACTGAAAGCCAAAGTGTCCAAAATTATTCCAAGTATCACCCACCAAGTGGGCAGCGGAGCCTCGCTGTGCATCCATGGAAGCCGGATTACAGAGGAGGATCGCACCCTTCTGGAAGAGCTTATGTCCCACATCAGCAGACCGATTCGGGTTAAAGAATCTTATACTCGGATCACGTCGGATTTTTCGAGTTGTGGTCCTGCTTTCTTGGCCTTTTTTATGGACCAGTGGATTCAAGCCGCAGTTCAAGCTACAGGTATAGACCGTACGGAGCTATGCGCCCTGGCCGGTGAAATGATCATCGGCACTGGAAAGCTGCTCACGGAAGGCGGGATGACACCAGCCGAGTTACAGGCCAGAGTGGCGGTTCCCGGCGGTATTACCGCCGAAGCTCTCGCATTGTTGGACATCAGCCTGCATAGCGTCTTTCCCGAGCTAATACAGGCCACGCACAACAAGTATGAAGAGGACATGCAAAAGGTAGATGTCTCCTTCGGCTTAAAGCCGATTAACCGGCAACAATATTAACCAGCTTACCTGGAACAGCAATTACCTTCCGGATCGTTTTGCCGGCCAGTGCCTGCTGAACATTGTCCAACGACACAGCGTATGCCTCCATCGCTTTAGCATCAAGGTCCTTAGCAATCGTTGCACGCTGTACGATTTTACCATTTACTTGCACAACAATTTCCACTTCGGCGTCCACTGTCCATGCTTCATCATAAGCAGGCCAAGCCGCGTAGGTAATGCTATCATTGTGCCCCAGCAGCTGCCACAATTCCTCAGCCAGATGGGGTGCAAGCGGCGACAGCATTTGCACGAAGTTTTCCATTGCTGCACGCGGCAAAAGGTCTGCTTTGTATGCATCGTTGGTGAAGATCATCAGCTGGCTGATCGCTGTATTAAAGCGCAGCGCATCCAGATCTTCGGTTACTTTTTTCAGCGTTTTATGCCAAGTACGATTGAACTCATCGCTACCGCCGTCATTTGTAATTTTATCATTCAGGCTACCATCCTCGGAAACAAACAGGCGCCATACGCGGGACAGAAAACGATGTGCTCCCTCTACCCCATTCTCATTCCATGGCTTGGTCGCTTCCAGCGGCCCCATAAACATCTCATAAATACGCAGCGTATCGGCGCCAAACGTATTGACAATATCATCAGGATTAATGACATTACCGCGTGATTTACTCATTTTTTCATTGTTGTTGCCCAAAATCATACCCTGGTTGACCAGCTTATAAAAAGGCTCTTTTGTTTCCACTACGCCGATATCATACAGTACCTTATGCCAGAAACGGGCATACAGCAAGTGAAGAACCGCATGTTCCGCTCCGCCAATATACAAATCAACAGGCATCCATTCACGTTGTTTCTCTTTGGATACAAGCTCTTTGTCATTTTTCGGATCAATAAAGCGCAGGTAATACCAGCAACTTCCTGCCCATTGCGGCATTGTATTCGTCTCGCGACGTGCTTTCATACCTGTCTCAGGATCAATGGTTTCCACCCAATCTGTTGCGTTCGCCAGCGGGGATTCACCTGTACCTGAAGGCTTAATATTGTCCATCTCCGGCAGTACGAGCGGAAGTTGGTCCTCAGGAACCGTTTTGATCGTTCCATCCTCCAGATGAATTACCGGAATCGGCTCGCCCCAATAGCGTTGACGGCTGAACAGCCAGTCACGCAGGCGGTAGGTGACTTTGCCGTGTCCTTTGCCCTCGGCTTCCAGCCATTCAATCATCTTCGGAATCGCTTCCTCGTTGGTAAGTCCATTCAGCGGGCCTGAATTGACGTGCGGTCCATCCTCAGTATATGGCTCATTAGCCACATCTCCACCTTGGACAACCTCAATAATATTCAATCCGAATTGCTTGGCAAATTCCCAGTCACGCGTATCGTGAGCAGGTACAGCCATAATCGCTCCAGTTCCGTAGCCTGCCAGTACATAGTCAGCAATCCAAATCGGCAGCTTTTCGCCGTTCACCGGGTTCACTGCATAAGCTCCTGTGAATACGCCTGTTTTATCCTTGGCCAGATCCGTACGCTCCAGATCGCTTTTACGAGCAGCTTGTTCACGGTACTGTTGTACAGCATCCTTTTGCTCAGGCGTAGTGATAATATCCACTAATTCCTGCTCTGGTGCCAGCACACAGTAGCTTGCGCCGAACAGTGTATCTGGGCGGGTTGTAAATACTGTGAGTTGCTCGTCATAGCCTTCAATTGGAAAACGAACCTCTGCCCCGGTAGACTTACCGATCCAGTTCCGCTGCATATCCTTAATACTCTCAGACCAATCCAGTTCCTCCAGATCATCCAGCAGACGATCCGCGTATTCCGTAATTTTCAGCATCCATTGACGCATTGGTTTACGGACGACCGGATGACCGCCACGCTCACTCTTGCCGTCAATAACTTCTTCATTCGCCAGCACTGTTCCCAGCGCTGGGCACCAGTTCACGGGTACTTCAGCTACATATGCAAGGCCGCGCTTGTACAGCTGGATGAAGATCCACTGTGTCCATTTGTAGTAATCAGGGTCCGTCGTGCTGATTTCACGATCCCAGTCGTAGGAGAAGCCGAGCGATTTGATTTGACGGCGGAAGTTATTTACGTTTTTCACCGTAATTTCGCGTGGGTGCTCCCCTGTATCCAGCGCATGCTGCTCGGCAGGCAGACCGAAGGCGTCCCAACCCATCGGATGCAATACGTTGTAGCCGCGCATTCTTTTATAACGTGAAACAATATCCGTAGCTGTGTAGCCCTCTGGGTGGCCTACATGCAGGCCGGCTCCAGATGGGTACGGAAACATATCCAAAGCATAAAACTTCGGTTTGCCCGGCTCTTCCCCGGTGCGGAACGTCTTGTTCTCATCCCAATATTTCTGCCATTTTGGTTCAATACTTTGCGGTTGATAGCCGTGCTTCGGCTGTGTGTCTGTCATTGTCTTTTCCTCCTCAAACGGTATGCAACAAAAAAACCTCTGCATCCCGTAGCGTGTCAGCGCTAGGGACGAGAGGTTTTATTCCCGTGGTACCACCCTAGTTAGCAGAAAGCGTTCTTCGCGTTCTACTCCCTTTGCACCTGATAACGGAGGTGATCCGATGCGGGTTAATAACAGGATACAAGCACCTGTAAAGGCGTTCCTGCGTTGGACGCATATCTCCGAGGCGAGTTCACTTTGCGCTGTCAACCGGCTTGCACCACCCGCCGGCTCTCTATATGTCCAGACAAAGCTACTATTCCTCATCAGCGATTGTTTAACCGTTAATAATGGCACTATTATATTGAAAACCGCGAAAAAAGTCAAATAAGGACTAGCTTTGGTGTTAAAGACCCTCTTCATACTAATTGTTCATGACACATGCATACGAATGTTTTATAATAACTTCGAATTAAATTGATGCAAATTGAGTTGAGTTGAGATAAGAAAGGTGAGCTGAGACATGGCACAGATTAAAATTTTTGGAATAAAAGAAACTCTAAATCCAATCAAAAAGCAACTATCAGAGGTGATTCATTCTGCTGTGGTGGATGCGTTCAAATATCCTCCAGACAAGAGGTTTCATCGTTTTTTTCCTATGGATCAGGAAGACTTTATATATGCCGATGGTCGCTCTGAGGCGTACACCATTATTGAAATCAGTATCTTTGAAGGCAGAACGACAGAAGCTAAGAAGCAACTCATCCAGCTGTTATTCCAACGAATTACGGACCATTTTGGCATTGCTCCACAGGATCTTGAGATTACTATATTTGAAACGCCCAAACAGAACTGGGGTATTCGGGGTGTACCGGGTGATGAGCTTCAGTTGAACTATAAAGTGAATATATGAGTGCAAAAAGACGCCCTTCATGTCATCATGAAAAGCGTCTTTCTTTTCCTAAATTTGCTCAATGAGTCTTCACTATTTTACAGCAACATAAAACAGTCTCGCCGCGTCATCTTCTGCTTCTACCCATTCAAAATCCGCATATACCTTCACATCACGAAAACCTGCTTTGGACAATTCTGCCTTCATCCAGTCTGGGTCATAGGCACGCTGTACATGTATTTCCTCGAAACGCTGGTATAGATCGCGTCCTTCATGTTCTGCTTTCGCAAAGATACTAAGATGATGCTCAATTTCACAACGAGGAGTGTCCAACGCACATGTCCAGATATATGAGATAGAGCGATCATCCAGTACGAATGGCTGCTCTTCATCATAACGTAAAAACGTCTGGGGATGATGTACATCGAACAAGAAGGTTCCGCCAGGCTTCAGTCCAGCATGAGTTCTACGAAAAGTAGAAATTATATCTTCTTCCTCCAACAAGTAATTCAGACAATCGCAAAAAGAAATTACAGAATCCACAGGCTCGGGTAAAATCCATTCTCTCATATCCTGCTGTATCCAGCGAACGCTTCCCTCACGAAACAATCGCTGTCCCTGGGGAGTGGTTTCCATTTTGCGACGGGCTACTGCCAGCATGTCAGAGGATAAGTCGATTCCAGACACTTCGAAGCCCGAGTTAACTAGGGGAATCGTAATCGAACCCGTTCCACAGCCCAGCTCAGCCACCGTATGCGGCATACCGTACTGATCCCAGGCCTGCCGTGCAAAGCATAACCAGTCTGGGTACGGCATGTCCTGCATCAGCTCATCATACACATAGGCAAACTTCCGGTAAGAAGCCATTTTTATTCCCCATTCCCGTCCTTCGGTTTCGGCATTTTCTCCACCAGGTAGGTCCAGTTTTCCTTTTGTGTAACCATTCCTTCCTTCATCAGCTTGCCCATCGCACGCTTGAAAGCGGATTTACTAATACCAAACCGTTGCTTGATAATATCCGGCGGCGTTGCGTCAGAGTAAGGCATGCCGCCACCCGGACGCTCCTTCAGAAAAGCAATCAACCGCTCCGCATCCTCATCACGGCCTACTTCCTTGCGTGGCGACATCGCCAGGTTGACCCGACCGTCTTCGCGAACAAGTGTGACCCGTACCTTAACCTCTTCGCCCAAGCGAAGCATCCGGTTGCGTTCCGAGGAGTGAATCATCCCAATCGCACCAAAACCAAGCACACCTCCGTCCACCAGAACGAACGTGCCCATTTGAAGCGGCTTGTACACAGTCGCCTGCACCCACGTATTCAGCCACGAATCAGGGGCGTGAAAGCACAACGGAGCAAGCTCCTGTTCCCCTGCCAGCTTAGCCCGCAGTCTGCCTTGCTTGTCATGCTCCATAATGGCATATACGTAGTCGCCCACCTGAGGATGTAAATCTCGGTTTTCTGGCAACTCACGAATCGGCAGCAAAAGCTGACGACCCAATCCCATCTCTAGGAAACAACCCAAACGCGGATGCACATCGGCCACCTCAAGCTTTGCCATTTCGCCCAACGACAAGAACGGCTTTTTCATGGTTGCGGCCAAGCGGTCCTCTGTATCGTGAAAAATAAATACCTCCAACCGTTCACCAACTTCAATTTCACGTGTCAGCTCCGTATAATGTAGCAGCACATCCTGCTCACCAACAGTGAGAAAGTAGCCGAAAGGAGATACCTCACGATCCACCATAATGGTGACATAAGTACCGGCGATCAAACTCATACTTTTTCCACAACCTTAGCATCCGACCAGAGTCGTTCAATGTTATAGTATTCGCGCTCGTCGCGATGGAAGACATGCACTACGACATCCCCCAAATCCATTAGAACCCAACGGGCGGAATCCATTCCTTCGATTCCTTTGATGGTCACACCTTCATCATGAGCGCGTTTGCGAATTTCTGTTGCAATCGCCTGTACCTGTGTATCCGAATTACCATGGCAGATGACAAAATAATCAGCTACTAGTGATATTCCCCGCAAATCCAGTGCGACAACATTCATTGCCTTTTTATCATTTGCAGCATCAACCGCTGTTTGCATTAATTGCTCATTAGTTAGGGTCATTCATGAACCTCCGTTTTTCTCTGTTTTAGTTGTTGAATCAAGTCATTACGCGACAAGACTGTTAGTGGAAAAATAACCTTTTTCTTTTCCAGCAACAATGAAATCGTGGAGTCGAATCCAGCGATAAGGCCCTGCTCCAAGCTTTTCTTTGCCTGTTTACGGATATGCTCAACCCCCGGAAAATCCCGTCCCGGTTCGATGTAATCAGCGAGACACACGACTTTATCCAGCAGGCTCATACCTACGCGTCCTGACGTATGCCAGCGAATCGCATTCCTTATTTCCGGATCATCCACTCCGTAATCTCTTGCTGCAACGCAGTATCCTACCTCTGAATGCCAGAGCTGCTTGTCATGTTCCAAAAGCTCCTGATCACATTCGGGATGACTGCGAATCACCTCTTCCATCTGCTGAACAGGCCAATATTTTGCTACATCATGCAAAATAGCCGCCAGTTCTGCCTTATCCGGATCTGCTCCATAGCGCTTCGCAAGCTCCACTGAGGTATGCATAACACCTAGTGTGTGCTTCCAGCGCTTTTCAGGCATTTGACCAGATACGGCTTCCATTAATTGCTCACGGCTGTACTTCATACAAACAGCCCCTTGTAATATAGTCATGCACACGATCAGGCACAAGATAACGGATAGTGCGCCCTTCCGCAGCACGCTCTCGAATATCCGTCGACGAAATATCCACCACCGGCATATCCGCCAGCAGTACCTTGTCCTGCAAATAATGCGGCAACTCATCCAACGCAAGCTGGAACCCTGGGCGCCGAACACCAATAAAACAAATTCGCTGCGCCAGCTCCTCAATTCCCTGCCAATGAGGCAAGTAGTTCACCATATCCGCACCAATAATAAAATAAAAATCCACAGCAGAGTGCAACTCCTGAAGCTCCTTGATCGTGTCAATGGTATAGGATACTCCCCCGCGAAGCACTTCAATATCCAGCACTTCAAAAGCAGGATGACCCGCCACCGCTTCACTCGTCATCTCCAGACGTTCCTTACCGCTCGCCCCCGCCTGATGCTTGTGCGGAGGGATATGAGAAGGCATAAACCATACTTGATCCAGCCCATAGGCATCTCTTGCCGCTTCTCCAGCCAGCAGATGTCCAATATGAATCGGGTCAAATGTACCACCCATAATACCGATTTTCATAATTTTCTCCCCGCGTGTTATCCTCTAGGCAACTCAATTTCCTTATGATCACGGGATTCTTTGTACAAAATAATAGTGCTCCCGATGATCTGAACAAGCTCAGAACCTGTCTCCGCGGCCAGTTCTTCCGCAATTTCATGCTTGTCGTCCAAACAGTTGTTCAAAATTTGCACTTTCATCAGCTCACGCTTTTCAATCGCATCGTTGATGTGACGCATAAGATGCTCATTCGTACCGTTTTTTCCTACTTGAAAAACCGGGTCCAAATGATGTGCCATTGAACGCAAATATCTTTTTTGTTTACCTGTTAACATGTATATTTAACCCCTTCGTCGCCACATATACAATGCAGCATTTCCATAATTTTAATGTACAATCTTACTTACGACAGGCTACTCAGCACAGCCGCTCTCATTTGCTCTACAGCAGGGACAACCCCTGTAAAATACTCAAAAGCCACAGCCCCCTGGTACACGAACATGCCCAAACCCCCATGTACAGTGCAGCCGCGCTGTTCACGGCTTTCCTGTAAAAGTCTCGTTTCCAGCGGGTTGTAGATCAAATCACTCACAATGATTCCCTCCGGAATCAAGCTCGTTTCCAGTGGAAGCTCATCCGCTAAAGGAGACATTCCCACCGAGGTTGTGTTAATCAACACATTCACTGTGGCGAGCACGCTCTTGGCATCTTCGTTGGAATAACCCCTCACTGGGATCGCTTCCGTCGTCCACTCTAATGCCAGTTGCTCAGCTTTGTCACGTGTTCGGTTCAAAATAATAACCGATTCCGGTTGCTCCTCCAACAGAGCATGAATCACGCCACGAGCAGCCCCTCCGGCTCCAAGAACAGCAATTCTTGCGCCCTTCAACTCGACAGAAGTCTCTTCTTTGAGGGAACGTACGTAGCCAATTCCGTCCGTGTTATAGCCCTTAAGACGTCCATTGTCATTCACTATCGTATTGACAGCGCCAATGAGTCTGGCCCCTTCATCAATCTCATCCAGATATTTCATAACCTCAACTTTATGGGGAATCGTCACATTGACTCCGCGGAAATGCAAAGCGCGAATCCCCTTCATGGCATCTTCCAGCTGATCCGGTTTGACATGAAGAGGTACAAAATCTCCTTCAATCCCCGCTGCCTGTAAAGCTATTTTATGCATGAGAGGCGATTTGGAGTGCTTGATCGGATCACCCAATACGCCCAATAGTACAAGACCTTGTTCGGTCGCTTCAGACTCCCCGCTGTTCATCGTTGCTCTCCCCCATATTGCAAAATATTAGGCCGTACAAATACATGAATGGCGGCAGGAACCAGTACCTGTTCCTTGCCGCCCTATAACATGGTTACAGCAACGTTATATCAACGCAGGCCGCAAAAGCACACGGACTCCTCGAGGAGCATGAACCGCAATCAGAGCTCCGTTCTCGCTATTTACCCTGATCCATCCCAAACCGGAAATGTAGATGTCCGATGGAGATTTGCGTGGAACGCGGAACTCATGTCTTGTCCATTCCGGCATCTCTGCCAATTGATCGCGTGTTGGCGGAGATAACAATTCCCCGGCATGATCAGCGAACAACTGATCAGCTCGCTCCAGCTTCGTGCGATGTATCTTAAGACCACCGTTAATGTAGCAGGTAAATGATTGGTGCTGACCCTCCACAAAATCAAATCGGGCCATACCGCCGAAAAACAATGTTTGTCCAGCATCAAGCTGATATGCAGCAGGCTTCAGCGGCTTGTCTGGCATAATAGCGCTCAAGTCCTGGCGGGAGACGATTTCACTGAATCGCCAAGGGTATACAATACCCGGAGTATCAATAATGTGCTTGCCGTCGTCGAGCGGAATATTCACCATATCGAGTGTAGTCCCCGGGTAACGGGACGTTGTGAGTTCCTGCTCCATATCGCTATAATCACGAATTAAGCGATTAATAAGCGTGGATTTACCCACATTTGTCGCTCCGACTACATATACATCGCGGTTACCACGGAGCTCAGATACCACATCCAACAGACGGTCAAAGCCCTGATTTTTTTTAGCTGAGCACAGTACGATTTCTTCCGTGCGAAGTCCTTGCTCCTTCGCTTGCTTTTGTACCCAGTTACGTACCTTGTTCCAATTCGTTACCTTAGGCAGCAAATCGGTCTTGTTCACAGCCAGTATAACTGGATTGGAGCCTACAAAGCGTTGCAAACCGGAAATCAAGCTACCTTCAAAATCAAAAATATCTACAATGTGGATGACGAGCGCATCCTTGTCGCCAATCTGGCTGAGCAGCTTCAAGAACTCATCTTGATCCACCGTCACTGAAGACGTCTCATTATAGTTTTTGATCCGGAAGCAACGCTGACAGATGACAGGTTCGCGAGTAAGCAATTTTTCAGGAATATATCCCGGAAGCTCCGGGCTAGTGGTCTGCACGGTGATACCGCAACCACTACATTTGACGGCAGTGCCGCCGTCAGGTCTTTCAGTCATTCTTCTTTTCCTCCTCAAGCCATAAGCCTTTCTTACGTAACCTTGTGAGCGCGATTCGCTCCAACCGCCGATTAAATCGGGTCATGACTCCTTCATCATGAATGGATATCGGTAGCACCAACACCGTATGCAATCCCAGTCGGTTGCCTCCCAATACGTCCGTCAACATTTGGTCCCCGACCATAATAGTCTCTTCCGGAGTCAGCCCCATCATACGGATGGCTCTACGAAAAGACGAGTTGGAGGGCTTCCGTGCGGCATGTATAAATTCAATGTCCAAAGGCGTAGCAAACACGGATACACGGTCCATATTGTTGTTAGACACGATGACAAGCTTAAAACCCGCCTGTTTGACCTTCTCAAACCAGGCCACCAGCTCGGGAGTCGCATTCGGCGCTTTTGCACCGACCAGCGTGTTATCTAGATCCGTAATAATGCCGCGATATCCTTGAGCATACAAGCCTTCAAGATCAATATCAAAGACGGTATTCACCCGTAATTTGGGCATCAGCATTTCAAACAACGTCGGTCACCTCAGTTTCATACGACAAACTATACCATATTACTATGGCTTAGTAAAAAGCTATCCGCAACAAACGGACAGCTTTTTCACTAAATATATAGCTAAAGATTAAAATAGCCGGCGTTTGGACCTAATCAAAAATAGACTAGTCTTGATCCTTCTGATCCGTCGCAGCTTTTCGTCCAGCCCATCGTTTTATCCATCCTTCTTTGTGTAACAGAGATGCCTGCTGGCGAACCATATGCCAATCTTTTGCGGTTACGGATGAGGGGCTATAGCGCGCTTGTTCAAACCGGCCAAGCAGCTGATGTAAAATTGAAGCGTGTTCCGGTACTTCTAGCGACCATCTATCAACTGATTCCCTCAGCGTCTCGTGACTGGCGCGGACAAATCCTCTTCTTCGCATGTACCTTAACCAGTGCTCAGTTTCGACGACCACCTTTTCATCCGGAGTCAGCGGCTTACCTCTGCGTAAACGCAGCAGGTAAAAGTGAATGTCTGCCCGATTACGCCAGACGATATAAGCAGCCCACAGCAGCAGAATTGCAACAGCAGAACCTATAATTACAGGATGAATCTTTGAACCTTCCTCCGGATTAGTCTGCGGGGTCTGCTCAGGCTGTTCTGGTTCAGGTTGATCTTTAACCTCAGGGGCTTCTGGAGTCTTTGAATCCTCCTGTTCCGTAAGCAGTGGCATATCAAAGCCAGGCGTAGCTTCTACAGGGACCCAACCGTATTCACCTAAATATACTTCCGCCCAGGAATGAGCATCCGCATTTGTCACGGAGTAAGAGGACATATTTTCGTCACTTTCGCCCGTTGTTGCATCATCTGAAAACGTCTGCTGACCAGGTGCATACCCTTTAACCCAGCGGGCTGGAACCCCAACAGAGCGAGCCATCATGACTAATGAGGTGGAATAATAATCGCAATAGCCCTCCCGAATCTCAAACAGAAAGGCATCCACAAAATCTCTGCTTCTTTTCCGTGAGAGGTCTGGATTGTTCGTATATGCATAATTTTGCTGCAAATACTGCTGTAGTAATCCGACTTTTTCATACGGCGTTTTCGCCGTTGACGTTACGTTCTGAGCCAAATCACGAACCCGCTGTGGCAACTCATCTGGAATTTGTAGATAGGCTTCCTGTTTATTTTTTCCGTACAACTCATTAAAAGTTTTTGTGCGTAGCTCTTTCTCAGGGATTACAGGGACATGCGATACCAGAGTATACGTTTTAGGATAAGCAGTTCTTCGGGAGGATGGATTCCAAAGCAGTTCCGCCTGTTCCGGATTCCAACGTAACCCGTCTGCCCGTGAATCTCTGTCCACCGATTGAACACGCTGCACCGAATAGGCGCCAAACAAAACAGGATAGCTCTGGTCGTTTTGCATCGTAATGGTCTGAACGACCTGCTCAGTCGAATGCCGCGTTTCTTGTGTGTTTTCAAGCTCTGCGGTCATCGGCACATCATTCAGTGTTTGATCATCGTTGCCCCCGTCACTCCAGCCTGTACCGGAATAGGTTCGTTTCGTTTCCCCCCGCCAATAGCTTCGCTGAGTGGTCGTGATGGTCATGACAGGAGAATAATCAAAATTAAAACCTCCACCCAACCGATTATCCTGGCGACTATAACCCGATGCGGTGTTCATCCGCTGATTCAGTGCCCCAGATCCATTGCTGATCCCAGCGGTGGTTGAGCTATCTCTCTGGGTCCACGCTGTATAGGGATCCGTCAAAGCTGGCTGTACCTCAGGCATATTAACACCAGCCATAATAATGAGCGCAAAAATGACCGCAATATTGGCTGCTATTTTATATGGATAGCGCCGAATATGCTTCCACCCTTGAGGATAATGCTGCCGAAAATACTGCAGATGCTGTGTCACCAGCCAACCCATACCAGCAAAGACGATCCAAGCAACCTCCTCCCACAGCACAGTTGGCGTGAAGGAATCAAGCACTGCCAGCGCGGCAATATTAATACCCACAAAAACAAGAATCCGCTGCTTCGTTGTAACGATGAGCGGCACCATTTCAATAACTAGCCAAGCGATAAGGGAAAACCAAATATAAGGAGACATATTGGATATAAATTGGTCCAGGCGATTGGCTACCCCTCCGAAGGGGATAATGATGGAGTAAGACACCAATGTCCGATACAAAATAAAAAACAGCGCCGCCGCCTTAACAATAAATTCAATCCAAGGACGAAATGGTAGTACAATCTTCACCAGAGCCAGCATCGTAATGGTTATCAGTACAAGTGCTCTTGTCTCTTCCAGCCATAATTCGGAAGCAAAAGAAACCCATTGCATGGCAATAATAATAATCCATAAAAATGTAAAAGCGGGGGCCCAGAAACCCTTTAACGATTGTAACCAGCTCTTCATAGTGTCCCTCCCCCCATTACAGCCGGGAGCTCCTCAAGGGTCTCAACATCGTAGCCCTTGATTCCTCTTGCACGAAGCATGCTCATCCATTCTTCAGCTTCTCCCTCAGCAGAACCTTCTCCGATATAGACGTGGCACGGAGTCATCCCCCGGGTATCAGCCCAGCGAAGAAGCTCCATCGCCTGATAATCCTTCAGCGGACTAATCAGTATAAAATAACAGCCTTGCGGAAACTGGCGTACACTGCTTTCTACAGCGGATTTCAAGCTACCTTGTGAAGTTGTGTGTATGTCTACCAAGTGATGCATCATTCGTTGTCGTTCCATTGTCTGCTCACTTGGCTGAAAGACGGTACCTTTCTCTCCAGCTGTGCACAATCCAACCCCCATTCGCTCCCGTCCACCATATTCCAGCAATGAAGCGGTAGAGGACACAGCTAGCTCAAACTGTTCGGCGTTTACATAATGCTTCATGTGTACGTCCAGCACAAGCATCGTTTTAGGAACGGTCTCATGCTCAAATTCCTTGGATTTCCAGCTACCTGTACGCGCCGTCGCATTCCAGTGGATGCGCGAAAACCGATCTCCATATACATAATCCCGTACACCGTTAATTTGTGTCGTTTCACGCCGCGTTCGAGTTTGAACGGTCTGCGGTCCAGACATCCTTGAGCGACGATCATTCATCTGCCAATACGGAATGAATACCGTTCGGGGCAGCACCCGAAATTCACCGCGTGCGTTCAAGCTGCCTTTGTGCTCCAACAGACCGAAGATGTCCTCACTCACACATTCTGTATCCTCAAAGTGATAGCTTCCTCGCTCTAAAGCAGGAGTCTGAAATGTAAGCTGACCGCCCCCTTTTAGACTGGGAATGACACTGTCCTCAAACGACCAGGATTCACCTGTATGTCGCTTGAGGACCTCACGGACAATGACATAGGGTAATGGAAGAAAACCAGGTATACTGAGGCTCAGCTTTACATGCACCTGATCTCCCGCATGCAGCATTTCTCCAAACTGCGAGCCTTGCGAAAGCTGCCGGGAGCCTTGCACACGGCGAACTCCGCTCAGACCAACGATCCATAAATAAACGATTAACAGCGTAACCATAGACAACAGCATGACCGACGTCTTGCCGCCCTGAAACAACAAATATAGCAGGCATACCACCCATATGACCACCAGAAGCCAGATGCGGCCTGACAGCCGTGGAAGCCTGCGCTTCCTTTTGACCATATTCATTCCCTAAGGACGCTCCATTCGTACGGGTACATGAACCTGCCGTAGGACAGCCTGCAGCACGGACTGGGCACTGGAACTGTCCAGACGCGCCTCGGGACGCAGCAACAAACGATGCGTTAGCACATAAGGTGCCAGCGCCTTCACATCATCAGGCAGCACATAGTCACGGTTGTCTAGAAAAGCGTATGCCTTCGCAGCCATTACAAAAGCAAGCGCCGCACGGGGGCTAGCTCCCAGCAGCACGGATGGATGTTCTCTTGTCGCACGAACGATATCAAGTAAATAGGACGTCACTGCTTCGTCCATATAAATCCCTCTAATTTCCTGCTGGATGTCAGCAATCTGCTCCATATGAGCTACAGCCTCCAGGCGGTCTGCTGGCTGGCCTGCCTGATGATGAAGCAGCATGTTTCGCTCCGTCTCCATGTCAGGATAACCCAAGCTGATTTTGAGCATAAAACGATCTAACTGTGCTTCCGGCAGCATATAAGTGCCTTCAAAATCAATCGGATTTTGTGTCGCACACAGCATAAAAGGATGAGGCAACATATGAGTGTCCCCATCTACTGTCACACTGCGTTCCTCCATAACCTCCAGCAGAGCCGACTGGGTTTTCGTCGTCGCTCGGTTAATTTCGTCCGCCAGCAAAATATTAGTCATCACAGGACCCGGACGGAAATAAAAACGCTCGTCCCGTGGATGAAATATGGATACCCCTGTAATATCACTCGGGAGAATATCAGGATTACATTGAACACGGCGGTAATCACCGCGCATGGATTTGGCAAGAGCCTTGATCATTTGCGTTTTCCCCGTACCCGGAACGTCCTCGATCAGAATGTGTCCACCCGCCAGCATAGCCGTAAGCAGTAATTTTATTTCAAAGGATTTACCTAATATACATGATTCCAGATTAGAACGGATTGCAGATACAATCTGCACAGATTCTTGACGTACGGGCATAGCTCTGTAAACCTCCTAGATAGCAACATGTTTCCTATTATTGTACATGAAGGTGGGCACAGAGTACACTTAACCCCCTGCCCGTATTATTCAAACTCCATCCTTTTTTCGATCTTCAGTGTGCAGAACAATTAAAAACCCTTCGGTCATTAGATCCGAAGGGCACATGTATATAATCATTTATTTTTATGTCAAATCTAAAGTAAGCTGCTTTTATATGCTTCCTTTTGGACGAACAAACAAGCATGCCAGAAAAGAGAAAATAATCGCAGAGGAAATTCCTGCACTTGTCAGACTAAAGATCCCTGTAATGACACCCAGCCATCCGTCCTTCTCCAATTCAGTTAATGCGCCGTGTACAAGGGAGTTACCAAAACTGGTAATTGGAATGGTCGCACCCGCCCCTGCAAATTTAATAAGCGGATCGTATATCCCAACAGCATCAGCAATTGCACCTGCAACCACCAACGTACTCATCGTATGTGCCGGCGTCATTTTGAACACATCCATCATCAACTGGCCCACAACACAAATGGCACCGCCCACTAAAAAAGCCCATAGAAATATCATACTGTTCCTCCCGCTTCAAAAGCTACGGCATGTGCAACACAAGGAATGCTTTCACCCTGCTGTGTAGTCAAAGGAGATAATAACGCTCCAGTCGCCACGACCAGTACCTTTTGCAGCTCTCCTTTTTCAATCCGCTTCAATAAATGCCCGTAGGTTACAACAGCCGAGCAGCCACAACCACTGCCTCCTGCAATGACTTTCTTTTGCTTATTGATGTCGTAAATCAGTAAACCGCAATCATTAAATTCCGTCTGATTCATATCGAACCCATCTTTTTTGAGCAGCTCCTTGGCAATTGGTAGCCCCACTGAGGCTAAATCGCCCGTTACAATGAGATCATAGTAACCAGGGTCACGACCAGTGTCTCGAAAATGAGACAACAGCGTATCCGCAGCCGCGGGAGCCATGGCTCCACCCATATTAAAAGGGTCTTTAATGCCCATGTCCATTACACGTCCAATGGTAGCACAATCCACCACCGTCCCTGACTTGGCATGTCCTACAATTGCGGCGCCGGAACCGGTAACAGTATACTGAGCCGTAGGGGGCTTCTGTGATCCGTATTCATTAGGATAGCGGAATTGTTTTTCTACAGTACAGTTATGGCTGGTCGTACCCGCCATCACGTAGTCACCGGCCTCTGAGTCCACAATAAGTGCGGCTAAGGCTAAGCTTTCCATTGATGTTGAACAGGCTCCAAAAACACCCAAATAGGGAATAGCCAGCTTGCTAGCCGAAAAGGAGCTACTGATAATCTGATTCATCAGATCACCACTAATAAAAAACTGCACTTCTTCTTTGTTCAAATTGGCATTAATTAGCGCCAGCTCTGTAGAATGCTCAATCAATCTACGTTCTGCTTTTTCCCACGTTTTCTCGTTGATTTCTATATTGTCATAAATATAATCAAAATCTGTGGACAACGGCCCTTCTCCTTCATCCGGGCCCACAACAGTGGCACTTCCAATAATGCGCGGTCTCGATTCAAACTTCCAGGTTTGTCCGCCCTGTCTTCTCATAAGTGATTGCCTCCCACACCAAGGATGGCATATATAACGCCTACGATAAATGCAGCCACCACCCCGAATACGACAACCGAGCCTGCAAGTTTGAACATATTGGCGCCTACTCCGAGCACCAGTCCCTCAGAACGATATTCCAATGCAGCCGAACACATCGAGTTAGCAAAGCCTGTAATGGGCACAGCGGTTCCTGCTCCTGCCCATTGAGCAACCTTATCGTAAACCCCGATACAGGTTAATATGACCGCCAGCAAGATCATCATCGATGAGGTCGGCGGGGCGGCCTCCTTGGCTGATATGTGCATTCCTGCCATAAAAGCCTCTTGAATCGCCTGTCCAATCACACATATCCCGCCTCCAACCAGAAAAGCGCGCACACAATTGGCAAATACTTTTCTCGAGGGTTCATGCTTTTGTGAAATATTCTGATAGTCCTTCTCATTTATGGACAGCGGCGACGTATTGGTACGAAAACCGCGCTGCCCGGATTTAGCTGGCATCATTCACCACCCCTTATCTGTAAGTTTTCGCGCTTGGCGGTTCGAATTGCTTGGCTCTTTTTCATTATGAGCTTTTTGGAGAAATGTTATGTCAGGAAAATGATATCGTGGACATTCGATACAAATCCATTCATACTGAATACATGACGACCACTGGTTAATTAATAAGGAGTGAGGTATACATCATGGAATCAAAAACATTGGAATTGTTTAAAACCTTAACGGAGTTTCCTTCCATTCCGGGACATGAGCGTGAGTTGCGGGCATGGGTTAAGGAACGGATATCCGGCTATACCGATGAAATCGTGCAAGATCGACTGGGCAGTCTTTTTGGGGTGCTACGCGGTCAAGAGAGTGGACCACGTGTGATGGTGGCAGGCCATCTGGATGAAGTCGGTTTTATCGTGAATGGTATTACGGAAACTGGAATGATTCGTTTTCAGCCGGTTGGAGGCTGGTGGAGCCAAGCCATTATGTCACAACGTCTTCAAGTATTGACTCCAAAAGGCCCAGTTATCGGTGTAGTTGGCTCTGTCTCGCCTCATTTGCTGGATGAATCGCAACGCAGCAAACCTATGGACATCAAGCATATGTATCTGGATATCGGCGTAGACAGCAGACAAGAAGCGCAAGATCTGGGGATCGTACCAGGAACGGCCATTGCGCCGATCTGTGATTTCACTCCACTGGCAAATCCTAAAAAAATCATGGCTAAAGCATGGGATAACCGCTACGGTGTAGGCTTGGCTATTGAACTGCTTGAAGCATTACATAAAGAAAAAAACAAGCTTCCCAATACATTGTTTGCGGGGGCCACTGTTCAAGAAGAAGTGGGACTGCGTGGTGCACGCACAGCGGCCAATCTGATTCAGCCGGATATATTCTTTGCACTGGATTGCAGTGCAGCCAACGATATGGGCGGCGACCCGAATGCTTACGGGCACCTCGGTAAAGGCGCACTGCTGCGGGTATTTGATCCAGGTATGATTACACATCGCGGGATTGTGGAGTACGTGCAAGACATGGCGGAAACTCACAAAATCAAGTATCAATATTTCATCTCCACAGGGGGAACCGATGCAGGTCAAGTGCACTTGAGCGGAATTGGCGTGCCATCCACTGTCATAGGCATCTGTGGACGATACATCCATACTTCCTCGTCCATTATTCACACTGATGATTATGATGCAGCCAAAGAGCTGATCATCAAGCTAGTTCAAAATCTGGATCGTACAACGCTGAATACCATTATTGAACGAGCCTAAGTTGTAACAGAGAATCGCAATCTATAAAAAAACAGTCAAGACACGTACAACGTGCATTGACTGTTTTTTTAATTTAATAGAAACAAAAGATAGAATATATCAAATCAAATGCTTATAACGAAGCAAAGCAATCACTACAAGTACAGTAGTTAAAGCAATACAGACGTTTTCTATCTTAGCTCCCTTCCGGGTTCCGGTACTCATCAATTTAAATCGCAGCTTCCATTTGAACGGCGGCAAAGGTTTGATTCCATTATTCGTCAAGGAATCTGCCAGTAAATGCAGCAAGTACGCTAGACCTCCAGCCAGCCATATGCTGTCACCGTGCAAACGTGTCGTACCATAAAGCAACGCAGTCCATGCGACTGTCCCGTATACCGTATGTGTCAACCCCCGGTGTGGGACTAACGTACAAATGATCAGCAGACACCCGGCGATATAATTCCACGGTGCATATGATTCTCCATACCAGGCTAGGCCGATACCAATTAGAAAGATAATAACCTTGCGCATGGATCGTGAAGGCATAAAAG
The DNA here is from genome assembly GCF_037027525.1 of Paenibacillus sp. 203. NCBI lineage: Bacteria > Bacillati > Bacillota > Bacilli > Caryophanales > Paenibacillaceae > Paenibacillus > Paenibacillus sp. 203. Next base: position 429,745 of record NZ_JAXCHD010000005.1, on the reverse strand, counting down.
AAGCACTGATCATCAGCAAAGCCAAAACAAGATTCCATGGCGGTGGAGCCAAACGGGTGAAAAATACCCAACCAGCAGCCCCAATCATTAGAAGCTGTATAAGCCTAAGCATTTTGGTTGGCAGCGCACGGCTCACGAGCATGGAGTTAGGCTCGTCAATATCCGGCAACAGTGAACCGACCACAGCAGCTGCCACGGCAGCCGGGGTCACTTCGTATCCACTTAAAGCTAATACCGACAGGGAGACCCCGGTTCCAATAATCAAATGGGCTCTTCCCATCATGGTGCAAAACATCCTTTCGTTGTAGCATACAACAGAGTTCAACATCACTCCATTTGAATCAGCATGATTCGATTGTATACGACAAACAAAAGGAGAACAATAGTTCGCTTATTCTATTTAAAAGACTTCATCCAAAAGTCCTATTTTCGTCCTCATTACTTAATCCTCCCCTTGTTCTTTATCTGTACAACCATTTCTTAAAAAAACACGCCATATGGCCTATGAGTATGTTGACAAACATCTTCAATATTTTCTTTTTGCCTCAAAGTCCTATTGTACAATTTGAAATATTAGGTAATATAGTGTTTATATTTACTATATGAATCTATTAAATGAATAAGGAGGAAATGTTATGCAAAAAATATCGACGTTCCGAAAGTTCAAAACCATCGGTCTAACATCGTTGCTAAGTCTTGTATTATTCGCCCTTCCCGCTTCTGCTGCTTGGAATGATACATACACGGGGTACGCCACATATACAGGATCAGGTTACTCTGGAGGGGCATTACTGCTTGATCCCATCCCTTCGGATGCCAAAATTACAGCGCTTAATCGCACACAACTGAATTATAACGGAATCAAAGCTGCATTAGCTGGAGCCTATTTGGAAGTTCAAGGTCCCAAAGGGAAAACAACCGTATATGTAACTGATCTTTACCCTGAAGGTCCAAGTGGCGCACTCGATCTGTCCCCAAACGCGTTCAACCTGATTGGCAATCAAATAGACGGAAAAATTAATATTTCGTGGAAAGTTGTCAAAGCTCCGGTTAACGGCAATGTCTCCTACCGCATTAAAGAAGGCAGCAGCCAATGGTGGGCAGCCATTCAAGTACGCAATCATAAATATCCGGTCTTGAAGATGGAAGTCCAACAAAACGGACAATGGCTCAATCTCGAAAAACAGGATTACAACCACTTTCTAGGTACTAACTTAGGAAAACAACCTCTGAAAATACGGATTACGGACATTCGCGGTGTCGTGCTAAACGATACAATCCCAGCTCTAGCGGAAAATGGTACAGGCGGAGCCTATATCGTTAATGGTAACGTTCAATTTCCTGACTAATTGCAGTACCGTCATCTTTCCTTCTTTTATTTGAATACACAAACCCGGCCGGGAACCGACGCAATCCAATGCGTATAAGTGTTCCTGGCCTTTTTGCGAAAAAATCATTATTTTTCACAAAGAATCGGTTTGTTCACTGTCCTGTTCACAAGATCACACGTATAATGAATACATAAATAGGGTGTACTTTACAGCTACGTGCACACAGACAGGAGGCCTGTTCATATGAGCAATTTCAAAAAGCATCACAAGCTTCACAGCAAATTGCTGGTCAGCATTACGTTATGTATTACGCTAACGTTGCTGGTATCCACCACTGTGTATTATTTTTACTATATTCGCGTGGAAAAGGAGCAGGCATTCGAGGCCAATCACAACAGCTTGACGTTGAGAAGCAAAGAAGTTATTAACATGACATCTATTGCTCAATCTTTGGCATTCCAAATGTATCGCAGCAGTACCCTGTCCAAGTTGTTGTATTATCCAAAACCTAATGTATATGATGTAACCGCTGCCATGACCGAATTGAACAATTATCTTAACTCCATGCCGTATATCGAATCCATCTACGTGTTTAACCCTAAAAGCGGCACCTTCTACATTGCGTCCTCACAAGGTCAAAACGGGTTATTCAGCAAACATGAACTGGCTGATACAGATATCATTCGCGTGCTGGATCATTATCAGGACTATAAACCCTTTACGCCTATTCCACGCACGTATCCGCTGCTGTCGGCCTCAGACTCCGGAGCTGGAGTAGAGCAAGCAAGCCCAGATATCGCAGCTTATACGTATTTATGTTATGACGCAATTAACTCGAACGAAGCGATGAATTCGGCTGTGATTGTGAATGTGTCGGCGGCCTGGATGAACAAGGAAATGGCGGCGAATCCAATCTCAGGCGGGACCGCTTATATTTTAGACGATCAGGGCAGACTGTTGTCTGGTACAACATTGACAGACGAAACTTTGAACGAGAAAGAGCAGCTATGGTTGCACACGAGAGTCAAAAAACAAGAAACAGGCTATTTTATAGAAGACTTTCACGGTAAAAGATCACTCATTTCCTACACCTCCCCGGACGGACTAGGTTGGCAGTATATTAGTGTCACATCATATGAAAGCGTTATCAAAATGGCGAGTGTTATTCGTAATGCGATGTTACTGATAGCCGCCATCATTGCATTGGCAGGATTCGTGGCTTCGTGGCTGCTGTCCAAAATGCTGTATACGCCTATTGGCCAAATTGTTGTGCATATGAATTCACTGGAATCGGAGAAACGAAACAGTATGTACACGATCCGGCAAAACATTTTACGGAATGTAATCCGAGGAATCCAAAATCTTCCTGCCGGTAAAGAACCGGAACGATTGCGCGAGCTTGGGATTACGTTCCAGTTCGACAAAGACTCCCGCCTTGTGCTGCTGCGCATAGATGAATATACCCGATGGCAAAGCGAACGTGGACCTGATCTGCTACCCTATAAGTTTGCAATCATGAACATTGCTTCTGAAATATGCGGACAGACGTACCAAGTGGAGACCGTTGATATGGATGAGGACAGTGTACTGCTGATGCTTAACATTCTCGATCCCGCAGAACATACAGACACTGTACTGCTAGAAACCTTATTACGCCAAATACGTGAAGCTTGCTTTGAATATTTGAAGCTGAGCGTTTCACTGACTTACAGTGCCATCACGAGCCAACCAGAACGGCTTCATCTGCTGTACCGCCAGGTACAAGACGCATCTATGCACCGATTTTTTCAGGGGCACAGATGCATTATTAATGCGCAAAACACTACAGACGAGGATATCCAAAATACTTACGTATATCCAGCCGATAAAGAGAAAAAAATGCTGGATACGCTACTGTCTGGTCATACGGAGGATGCACACAGTATGTTCAAAGAATTATTGATGCATATGGAAAAATATCCGTTTCCCTCTGTTCAAGTGGCGATATCCCGGCTCATCATGAGTGTGAATAATGCTGTTCGGCATATTAGTGAGCTCAATGGATTTGCTATAGAAACTAAACCTGAATTACCATCCGCAGATCGGTTAGAGACCGCTGAGAATCTTATTGATCATTATCAATTGGTCTTTGATCATATTCGCTCCAGTCTATCGGAAAAACGAAACACGAAGCAGGAACGATTGGTGCGGCAAATTAATGAACGAATGGAGCAAGCCTATACCGATCCCAATTTTTGTCTCAATCAGATTGCGGAAGAGCTGGATATGTCGCCGATCTACGTCAGCAGGCTATATAAGCAGCAGACTATGTCCACCATCGTGGACGTCATCCAACAACTCCGTATTCGCAAGGCCTGTGAACTGCTGGAACAGACCGACTGGTCCGTGGCTGACGTAGCAGAACAAACCGGATTTGCGAGCAGCTCTTATTTCCATCGCATGTTCAAACGTAGCTTGGGCGTAACACCGACAGATTTTCGTCGTTCTAAAGCAAATGCGCAATAAGTAGGCTGCTCTACACGACAACTCTGAGAACGGAACATTGCTCCCAAAAAATAGACTGATATTAAAAAGCAAGCCTCCAACTTTCTGGAGACTTGCTTTTCTTCTTTATCATAAATCTTTATGTTTTATTTAATACCCTTCTCCTTTACGTAAGCTTCCCATTGTTTTGTATATTCAGTTTGGATTTTCTCCAAACCAGCTTGATTTGCCTTTTGCAAGAAGGTCTGCAAGCCTTGATCTACATTGTCGATCAGCCCAGCTTGGAGCGGATACAGATATTGCTTCTCCACCTGTTCTAGAGCCGCTTTTTCAGCTTGGTAGGTTGTGTAGTCCTCTGCAAAACCGGTAAACAGGTCAGGCTTCTGGATTTTATCCAGCTCAGCAAATATCTTCTTCACACGGTCAAAGCCTGAATCAAACAGCATATATTCCGGGTTACGCCAAGCCCAACTGTTCATACCTTCGCGTGAAAATCCATTAGAACTGCCGCTACCAATCATATGATAGTAACCATCTTTGACTTCATAGTTTTTGCCTTCAATACCATATTGCGTGAGCAAGTTATAGCGTTTGTCCGTCACAAGCTTTTCATAAAAAGCTAATGCGCGCGCCGGATTTGGGCTGCTTTTTGGAATTGCAAAGCCGTTATGAATCGGATGCACTGGAGTTGCATAACCTGTCGTCAAAGGGAATGGGTAATACTCGAGCTTCCAGTCCGGGTGAGATGCTTTGAGCTTAATGACCATATCATTAAACCGGGTTGGATTGTCACCGAAAATACTCGCTGCTTTGCCAGAAGTCACTTGATCCTGAAGCGTATCTTTTACGTTTAATACGTTTTTGGGAATGAATCCTTTATCGGCCCAGCGTTTGTAAGTGTTCAGCTCTTCCTTTTGTTCATCCGAGCCCCAATATTTATAAACCTCTGTTGGTTTTTCATATTTAATGCCAATGCCATAAGGCAAGGCACCTACACTCTTCGTTACTAATTCGGTATATCGGTCATGCAGATTTCCCTTGATATCGCTGTTCAGAGATACGGTTTTCATATTTGGCTCATGCTGACGTATCCCATCCATATAAGCCTCGTAACTTTTGATATCTGTCGGTTTAGGCAAATTGTACTTCTCTCGTAAATCCTCACGCCATACAAAACCGTTAGTGACATACTCTTTATACGTGCCAGGCACGGTATAAATTTTGCCTCCAATTTTAACTCCATCCCACATGTCCTGAGGTACAAATTTTTGCAAGGCAGGTGCAACCTTAGGCAGCAGATCGTCTAGCGGCAGGAATGCGCCCTTCTTGGCATAGGCCTGATACTGCGTCCAATCTGCAGTGAATATCAGGTCGATAGGCTGACCCGAAGACAATAACAGCTTATATTTTTGATCCCAGTCTGTCCACGTCGTATAGTTAAATTTGACGGTGGCATTCAGATCCTTTTCCGCCAATTTATTAATCTCTGCCTCAATGGTAGACAGATCCTTAGGAGCATCCCCCAGCATATAAAATTGCAGCTGAACTTTTTGGGATTTATCATCCTCTCCATTTGCTTTTTGTGCGCTGTTTCCGCTACCGCCTCCACATCCGGCTAATAGCGCCATGATGACCATTACTGCAATCAGGATGGACATGCGTTGTTTTCTTTTCTTTGTGAATGTCATGTGAATCCTCCCTTTGAAATGGTAGTCTGTTTATTAAAACGCTTACAAAAAGTGCTGCTTTGATGGCATACCGTCAGCACGTTATGCCATCAAAGCCTTTTAGTGCCGCTTCAGCCTTTTACCGCGCCTATGGTCAGCCCCTTAACAAAGTAACGCTGAATGAACGGGTACAGCAGCAAAATGGGTCCAGTAACCACGATCGCCATTGCCATTTTGGTCGATTCTGTCGGCATATCATTGGAAAGAGACACACCAGTACCTGCACCCATTTGAGCGATAAATTGCATGGAGTTAATTACATTATACAGATAATATTGCAACTGGTATTTATGCGGATCGTTAATAAATAGTGAGGATGAGAACCAGTCATTCCAGTAAGCCAAGGCCAGAAACAGCCCCACAGTGGCAATCCCCGGTGTAGATAAAGGCAGCACAATTCGATAGTAAATTTTAAAATCACCCGCGCCGTCAATTTTAGCGGACTCGAACAGTTCTTCCGGCATGGAAGAACGAATGAAGTTTTTCATTAAAATGATCAGAAACGGAGTCATCAATCCCGGGAAAATAAGCACTGTATACGTATCAAGCAATCCTAAATACTTCGTCAGCATAATGTACCAAGGTACCAACCCGCCTCCGAACAGCGTCGTAAAGTATATATAGAATGAAAACGCATTGCGGTATTTAAAATCTTTGCGTGCCAACACATATCCTGCCATCGTCATCAGGAACAGGCCCAATGTCGTGCCTACAACCGTGGTAAAAATTGTCACCCCGTACGCTCTTAACACCTCTTCAGGAAAGGTGAACACCGTCCGGTAACCTTCCAGTGAGAATTGCTGTGGTATAAAGTGATATCCATCCCTGATAATCGATTCATTACTGGTCAGTGAAGCCGAAATAATAAGTAGGAACGGGAGTAAACAAGCAATGGAAGCAATAATGATAATCACATAAGAGATGATTTTAAAAATTCGAGTGTATACATCCTCTTTGATCGCCATCCGTTTGGGTCCTCCTTTCTAGAATAAGGCATATTCGTCGTTCAACTTGCGGATGATGTAGTTCACGGTCATGATCAGTACAAAACCGAACAAGGATTGGTACACGCCTGCTGCCGAAGCCATACCCACATCAAAAGTCACTTTCAAGGAACGGTACACATAAGTGTCCAAAATATCCGTCGTATTGTACAGCACCCCATTGTTGCCGATTAATTGATAGAAAAGATCAAATTGTCCTTTCATAATACTACCAAGTGCAAACAACAGCAGCACAACGAATGTCGATTTAAGCATCGGAACGGTAATGTACCAGATTCGTTGGAAAATATTAGCTCCATCCATTTTAGCTGCCTCATAATATTCGTCACTGATCCCTGTAATTGCTGCCAGATAGATCACCATACTGTAGCCGAGATTTTTCCATAAATAGAACAGGATAATCAGGAAAATCCATACCCATGGTTTGTTGTATACATCCACGCGTTCACCACCAAGTTGCAGCAACAGCGTATTCAGAAAACCATTATCATAATTAAATATGTTATACACGATGACACTTAGAATAACGAAAGAAACAAAATAAGGCAGGAACATCACGGATTGAGCGATCTTTTTAAAGTAGCGGCCTCGCAGCTCATTCAGCAAAATAGCGAGAACAATCGCTAACACGTTGCCGAGTAAAATAAACGCTGCGTTGTATCCGACCGTATTCAATGTCAGTTTTGTCAGCGTGCCGGATTGCCATAGAAAGCGAAAATTTTGGAGTCCGACGAACTTGGCATCAAACAGGCTGGTATTGAAGTCGAACTGGGTAAATGCATAATAAATACCCACCATAGGAATGTAGGAGTTAATGAAGAAAAAAATTAAAGTGGGCAACAACATCAGAAATAATACCCGATTGCGGAACAGTTCATAGAAAAAACCGTGTTTTCTACCCGTTCCCAGCCTCTTACCGTTCAGGCGGGAATCCGTTGCAAGCATTGCAGAATTTTTGGGCATAGGCTGATTCAATGTGAGTCACTCCCCCTCTGTATACGTTGCCGACAGCAAGGTTTGTAGCACCGCCGCCGTATAACTGTATTTTATGTAAGCGCATTCAAAATAAAAAGTGAAGCCTCTCATGCTTCATGAACAAAGGAGTGTCCGGAGGAGTGAACAATTCGGATATTTGTGAAGTTTTATGTAATATGAGGCGCCTGATCGACGCCTTGAGCCCATTCACAAAGCATATTTGAACGATCTACTCTATTCCTTTTGTCCACCCTGAAAAGTGGTTTCATCCTGTTTCACCCGTAATCCGATTTTCTTGGCCTGCTCCAGCAGCTCAGCGGCATTATCCTGCGGCTTATACCCGATTAGTTCTTCCAAGTAGCCAATGTCATAATAATTATCCGTATTGGCTGACGTACCGTACAAATTAAGATAACTCATCTCCGGACGAGCTTCGATACAGCAGACGGTCAGACGGATCATATCGCGCTCGGAAATCCAAATATGAGCGGCGCGCTCCGAATGGGGCCGATCATCCCCAGGAAAATTTCCGATACGGATATTCATTGAAGATATTTTGCCCTGATCGGCATACAGCCGTCCCAACAGTTCAATGTAGCACTTACTCAATCCATAAAAACTGTCTGGTCGGTAGGGATCTTCAACATCTATACTTTCGCCTACTTTATAAAACCCTGTGGCATGATTGGAACTGGCAAAAACAATGCGCTTTACCCCATTTTTGACCGCAGCTTCATACAGCTTGTAGGCTCCGCTTACATTGCCAGACAGCACTTTGCCGAGAAAATCCCCTTCATCCTTGATCCATGCAAAATGCAGTACCGTATCCACTCCACGCGTGAGCTCATCCAGTCGTGCAGCATCATGTATATCCATTTCCACAATCCCTGCCTCTTCATCGTTCTTCACATCAGCAGCGGTTATTTCATATTTACCTTCCGCTTGTAGCCCTTCATACAATACTTTTCCAATTGTACCTGCCGCACCTGTAATCAATAATTTTCGTGCCATCGCCCGATCTCCCTTCTTAGCTTGGTTGTATGCTGTCATCCATATCATAATTTTAACCAACTCCCCAGGGAGGAAACCCCTTAAACTCTCGAATTCGGTATGTCATAACCCACTTAACTGTGTCACCTGTCGGCATATAAAAAGGGACCCTGCTATTGTGCAAGAGTCCCTTGTTGTTACTTTGTTTCAAATTCTATGTTTCGAGTTCTATCTTTCAATTTCTTTGTTTCAACTACTACGCTCAAGCTTGTCGTACTACTCTCGCTCTGCGATTAACCAAATAAATGCTAAGCCCGATTAAGATCAACCCGATAAGCAGGAAAGCCGTAATCGCTTCGCCCAGCACCAACGAGCTGACAAATACTGAAATCACAGGCACCAAAAACGTATAGGAAGCGACCTTACTGGCATCCCCCGAATTGACCAGCGTGAAATACAGCAGCCAGGATAGTGAAATTCCCAGCACCGTGCCGAATATCAGCCCTGACACATACGGGACGTTCCATACGATATCTGACCAGCTTTCCGTCACCGTTCCAGCTCCCGTCAGCACGATGCCTCCCAGTGTACATTGAAATGCAACCAGCCACAGCGAATCGACACGCTGGTTTACCTTTTTCACATATACCGTTCCCAATGCCCAGCTCACGGCAGTAATAATGGCGATGATTACACCTGCCACAGCCACATGCCCTGAAAATCCGCCCACACTAACAGCTGCAACGCCCAAAAATCCGATGATCAATCCAATCACCTTGAGTCTGGACATCGCTTCTCCCAGCCACATCCATGCAAAAATACCGACCAGCACAGGCTGGAGATATACCAGCACAGAAAACAAGCCGGAGGGGACGTACATCAGTCCCACTGTTTGCAGACCATAAAACAGTACCACGTTAAAAATACCTGAAATAGCATACACCCGCCAATTTTCTTTCCAACGAATGCGATTCCATCTCGGTACTAAAATTGCTCCTAATAGCAGACCGCCCAGCAGTGTACGTAGCCCTGCAAACAACAATGGAGGTGTGAATTCCAATGCCACTTTATAAATGGGCCAAGAAATGCCCCACAATACAACCAGTAGCGCGATCATCATCATCCGCTTGGCTGTCGTTAACTCTCCCATGACGCTATCGCTCCTCTATGAAAAAAATCACTAGACTTTATATACTACGCCTGCAGAACAACTTTATCAAACAAAAAATATGTATTGGAAAGCTGCACCTTTCATGCCCGCTTGTTCATCGAGGTATGTCTTCGGACAGAGGAATCCAGTCATTTGCCTATGTTACAATATACCAAAAAGACTTATAAAGCTTATAAGGATAGGAGGTTGTCTGCACTTGATTTATATCATCAAATTTTTGTACAGCTTTGTGCTCCCTCCCGGTTTGTTCATCCTCGTGATGACAGGGCTCGTGATCTGGCTATGGAAAAGGGCACGTATACCTGCGGTCGTACTGCTTCTTGTCACATTGCTGCTGTATGTTTCCTCGACCAATCTGGCTGGAGATTTGTTAATCAGTAGCCTGGAAAAACAGTACCCACAACCCCGTACCGTTCAAGGCGATGTCATTGTCGTACTTGGGGGCGGAGCCACACAGGGAACCCCCGACATCAATGGACAAGGCAATCTGCTAGGATCTGCGGCTAATCGACTGCTCACTGCGGCGCGACTGCACGAAGCAACAGGCTTACCCATTCTTTTCTCCGGCGGGCAAGTGTTTGGAGACAGTGGTAATGAAGCGAATATTGCACAAAGGCAGCTACTAGGACTCGGTATTCCGGCAAAAGATATCCTGATCGAAAACCGTTCTTTGAACACACAGCAAAATGCCGTATATACATCGCAAATTTTGGGAAAACATCAACTCACTAGACCTGTTCTGGTGACCTCCGCTTTCCATATGCCACGTGCTGCACTGGAATTTCAGCGTGCAGGCATGCAGGTCATAGCTTATCCTACCGACTATCTGGCAAGTGAAAAGCTGTCACTGTATGCTGGCAAGCTTTCGCCGTCTGCTGGGGCCATGTCTACAACTGGAACAGCCCTCAAGGAATACCTAGGAATTCTTGCATTAAAGCTTAAATAATGTGATGTCTAATCGTATAGCGGCACATAGCACAAACAAGCGTCTTGCGCTCGCAGGTATAAGCCTGTAAGCTAGCAAGGCGCTTGATCTACCCTTACATATTCTAATCCAAGAAAATATCTGATATTTGTTCTTCCGATATGACCTTAAAGCCTTCCTTTTTTAACAAAGCCGAGGTTACCCCGTTACCTGCTATTTTACGATTTTCGAATGACCCATTATATATTGCTGCTGATCCGCAGGACGGGCTGTTTTCTTTTAAAACAACAAGTGTTGCGTTAACCTCTCTGGCTATATTCAAGGCTTCATATGCACCTCTAATGTACATATCGCTAACATCGTTGCCTGAAAACTCGACCACCTTGGCTGTGCCGTTCAGCACATCCTCGCCTGTCCCTCCAACAATCTCAGCAGGCTCTCTCGGAGTCACAAAGCCCCCCAAAAGCTCAGGGCAGATCGTCACAGCTTTCTTTTCCTCTACCAACTTCTGAATATGTACATCCAGGCTATCCGTCCCGTTATATCGTACCTTCATGCCCGCTAAACACGAACTTACCAGAATCATTAGTTCCACCTCATATCCATTGCATTCACTATTAAGTAGTTAAAGTATAAACAAATTTTCTAATAGAGTCATCGTACGAAAATTTTGACTCGCCACTACGTCCGCGTTCCGTAAGGATATTCTTCCAGCTGATGACCTAATCGTAATCATGATCCTGCACTCTACCCATACCCTTTTGAACTCTGTTCGAAATACAAGTAATGAGAAAAAGGCCCTGATTAGGGCCTTCAAATACTGCGGAGTTCAACGTATCTCCTTTGTCGTTTACCCCTTCTGCTTGTAAAACTCATGGTACAACTTCATCAGAGCGCGCTTTTCAATTTGTGACTTCCTTATCAGTCCCTATAGGATCGCGGAGAGATACGTCTTTGCGTGTTTTTTTCAGGGAACGTAAATGCATCAGGATCTCATTTTCTATACAACGGGCTGCAAATGTTGCCAGCTTGGTGCCTTTCCCGGTCCGAAAGCTTTCAATGTATTCATCCAAAATAACCTGATAAAAACAAGCCGGAGGCGTATATTGGTTTTTTATTTGTTAAGGTTCATCCTGCTCGTAAGTAAGATAAATTCACTCTTGCTATAAGTCATAATTTAAGATATATTATTAATTAAATAATCAATCATTTAATTAATAATAGTTTAGTTTAAAGAGAGGGGAATACATTTGGCAAGACCCATCAATGAAGAAAAAAGACTGGAGCGGCGTAAACGTATCCTAGAAGAAGCTGTTGTCCTGTTCGCAGAAAGTGGATATTCTAATACCACAACGGCTATCATTGCGCAGAGTGTGGGAGTGACTCCTGGAACCATTTTTCAATATTTCCCCAGCAAAGAAGCTTTATACTACGCCGCTGTCCTTGAGCCGCTTGCTGATATTCAGGTGAAATCGCTTGCTTGTCTACAACAAGAGGGGACGCCGGGCGTATTGATTAAGAACATGGTGGCAGAACAATTCAACCATATCTACTTCTATATAAATGAATTGCGGCTTGTTCAATCTGTCTTAGGACAACGAATAAGATTCCCTGAACTTACACAGAAGGTCCTTGAAAGTATAAAGGTAATGACAGATGCGATCGAATGCGTCTATGCCAAGGGACAGTTAATGGGAGAATTCAACAAAAGCTTTTCTCCAGCAATGATCTCTCGTGCCTATATCTCTTTCTTAAATGGAGTGGGCTTAACTCTTGGAGAAAGTATTATTCATCATCCCGAGTGGGAAAATCTGAAGGGGCATGCCTTTTATTTGTTCGCCCCCATACAACCTAAAGAAAAACTGGAGGAGTCTGAATGAGTCAGGCATCATTACAACCCGAGCTGACATTTAACGTTCGTGTGAAAAAACGAAAGAAAATTTTATGGAGCCTAGGGATCGTGCTTTTGCTTGTGATGGCTCTTGTATTTTTTATATCTTATAAAGTAGTAGATACCTTGTTGCACCATCCTAGAGATACTAATGTCAGCTACGGATTGAATATCGATAAAACTCCCTACGAAGAGGTCGAGTTCAAGAGTTTGAAAAATGATAATACGATTAGAGGTTCCTTCTTTCCTGCAAGTGGTCTTTCTGGTAAAGCAAGTAATAAGACAATTATTGTCGTCCATGGATATACGAGCAATCGTTTAGTCAAAGGGCGGACCCAAAAGTTAGTAGAGCATTTCGTTCCGAAAGGCTACAATGTATTGGCATTTGACCTCAGCTCACAAGGTAAATCCGATGGTGATTTGATTACACTGGGCTTCAATGAAAAATACGATTTGCTAGGAGCTGTAAGCTATTTAAAATCCAGAGACCATACGGGTGATAAGATTGGAGTTATCGGCTTTTCAATGGGTGCTGCTACTTCTTTGCTAGCCGCAAGTGAAAGTGATGACATCAAAGCCGTAATTGCGGATAGTCCTTTTCGTAATGCTGGTCTATTTTTGAGAGAGGGTTTGCCCTTCTTTTCAGGTTTACCTGCGTTTCCATTCAGTTATACATCGACATGGATGGCAAATTGGGCCTTTAAGGTTGATCTTGATTCCATATCTCCTATGGATGCGGTAAAAAAGATGCAAGACAAGCCAGTTATGCTCATTCATGGTACTGGAGATCAGCAAATTAGTTATAAAAATACAGAAATTATTTACGAGTCCTTAAAAGATAACCCAAAAGCAGAAGTATGGTACCCGCAAAATACGGAGCACATCGATGCCATCAACCATTACCCTACTGAGTATTTCAAAAGAGTAGATCGCTTTTTGGATGAGTATGTAGGAAAATAAATTCAATCCAAGAGAGCCCACTAGCGAAGGAGCTTGTCCTGACGAAGTATAAAACGCCCAATAATATCAAGCATTTTTAGCCTGTAGTGTAGAAAACCACTACAGGCTTTTATTTGCGTTTTAAATGAAAACACATAGCAAAATAGTTATTATTTAAGCGAAAAGGAGCAGTTGTTTTTATAAGATAGCCTTAGATAAGAATATTGGATGGGTAGAGGGGGATGCAATTTAAACACGCCTCTGAAAAGAAGCAAGTAATTGAATTATGAAAAAGACCTAAAAAGGCCCTGTTAAGGGCCTCAAGCGGCTTCATATATCTCCTTATCCATTACCCCTTCTGCTTGTAAAACTCATGGTACAACTTCATCAGCGCGCGCTTTTCGATTCGTGACACGTACGAGCGCGAAATTCCCAGTTCTCGTGCAATTTCCCGCTGTGTTCGTTCTTCTCCTCCGGCTTCCAGGCCGAAGCGGCCGATCACCACTTCTTTTTCACGCTCATCTAAAATATCCAGATTGCGATAGATTTTACTTTTCTCAATTTTGAGCTGTACTTTATCTACAATATCATCCGCCTCGGTGCCGAGGATATCAATCAAAGTAATCTCGTTTCCTTCCTTATCAGTCCCTATAGGATCGTGGAGAGATACGTCTTTGCGTGTTTTTTTTAGGGATCGTAAATGCATAAGAATTTCATTTTCTATACAACGGGCTGCAAATGTTGCCAGCTTGGTTCCTTTCCCAGTCTGAAAGCTTTCAATGGCCTTGATCAGTCCGATGGTACCGATGGATATAAGATCCTCCAAATCTTCGCCGGTGTTATCGAATTTTTTCACAATATGGGCCACCAGCCGTAGGTTATGTTCAATGAGTGTGTTACGGGAGTGTGCGTTGCCTTCGGCAAACAGCTTTAGGTGTCGAGCTTCCTCTTTCTCAGTCAATGGCTGCGGAAAGGCGTTGTTTTTCACGTAGGAAACGAGCAGCGTCAATTCCTTGATGAACAGAGCGATAGCGCTAAATAGTCCGGGCACGGATGACACCTCCTGAGGTAGTTGCGAACTTACCGGCCTTTGTTACTTACCGGGCTTGCGGTCTGTTTATTGTATGTAGGCAGGTGCCCATCCGTGCCTGTACTCCGAAAACTGCTCCGCAACAATTTGCCAGATACCTTTCTGGAGCAACCTCCGATACTTAATTCGAAACGTAGAGATCTCTTCGACACAAATCAACGCACTCCATATAGCCAGAGGGAAACCCGGGATAGCTTTACATTATTCATCACTTGATTTCCTCCTTTTCTTTCAGCAGAGTATTAACTTCTTTCTAAATATGACAATGGGAGTGGGGAATAGACCATTGTATCTCCATCTTCATCTCGTTTTAAAACAATAGCAAACTCAGCACCATTACTTTCATCGCCTCAATTCAGAATCACATCTATTTTGTCGGTAAGCACATTAAATCCACCTATTACAAAATCATTATATTCTTGGGAAGCCGTGTACTTCTCAAATAATTTTCTTTTATATTCCTCAACAGTACTAAAACAAACTTCCCAATCCAAAGGGAATATGCCGTCTCCCAAATAATAAGTGTATATTTTCATATTCTATCCATTTCCTTTCTCGCACCTCAATTAGTTATTTATATTCTAAACATGCAACTCCCCGCCCGCAAATGAGCTTGCAATTATGATGTTAGACCGCTTAAACACTAGTATACATTCCATCATCAAGGAATATATTCATAGAGAGTTCCATATAAATGATATAAATCAACCTTTTCAACACATTCAAAAATTAAACTAAAAGGGGAATTTCAACATGGCAAAATTCAGCCAAAATCCAGACAACTATACTTTTTCTGTAGATCCTGTTGTTATAGCAGAGGAAAATGTTTCAACCAACGGGGAGTCTAAAAATACTTTTCCGAAAAATGTTTTAGTCGATAATAATCTCTATTGGGAGAGCAGTTTAAGCGGTAAAGGTGGAGAAATCATCTTCAAATTAGATACAGGTAAGACGATCAATGATATTCTTTTAGCTCAGCCATCTTCTCGAGCTTTTATACTTTCATTTTCTTTTCACGGCTCTAATGACGGAGAAAATTGGTTTAGGTTAGGTGAAGTCGAAACTTTGCCAACCACTGCAAAAACAACTTATCAATTTAGTAATGAGATTCCTTTTTCATATTATAAAATAACTGTACTTTCATCCGGCTTGAGTAGTACAACCTCCTATTATGGTATACGATATATTCAGCTAAGAACCGCACTCATTAATGGCGTTCCTGCCTACAGAGCATCCAACATAAACCCCGCTATTGCAGAATAAGTCACTACACACAAAAAAGGGGCTGGCCAACGCCGCCCCTTTTTCATTCTATTTCATTTGTAGCATGTTATAAATCATCTCAGCCGCTTCCGCCCGTGTGACCTCTTGTTTGGCACGGAAGCTACCATCTGGATATCCTTGTACTAAATTAATCTCGGTTAGTCCAAGTACATCCTTTCTGGCCCACTCTACAATTTGAGAGGAATCCGAGTATGCATTGCTTTCTTGCTGTGGAGTAGCTTTGATAATGTTATTCACCATTTTAGCCGCCTGCTCACGGTTAATGATCCGATCTGGGCCAAATTCTCTATTACTAAACCCACGAGCGACCTGATCTTTAATCGCCGTTTTGAGCAGATCAACGTACCACGCCGATGGATTGATATCCTCGAAGCCTAAAGTCACATCCGTTTCGAGCGGTAATTTCAAGGAACGGACCAGCATAGAAGTGAACTCCATACGCGTCACAGGTCTGTTCGGCTCAAATAGCATGTGAGTTGTTCCCTTTACTACACCCAAATCGGCAAGCACATTTATTTTTTCTTTATTAAATACCCGTTCAATGTCGCTAAAATGATTTGGCTTCTTCTCAACGGTTGAATCTTGAATATACTCTGCTTCTAACGATTCCTTTACAACAGGCTGAATCGGTCTTACACTCTCCGCCCCTCCTGCTCCACCCCCTGCGTCCGCAGTATTACCCGTTGTTTTTCCATTCGCTTGTTTTGCCTCTGTGCGTTTTCCTTGACTATTTTCTGCCCATAGTTGAACTTTATACAATTGCTTCTCTTTAAGTTCTCTCCATGTATAGCTTCGTTCCTTACCACGATATAGTTCTACTCCTTCACTCGCGAGGACGAAAATATCATTCTCATGGTCTGACTCCCAATGGATGATAAACTCACTATTCGTTGTTTCTGTCTTCGAAAATGCAAACGCTGGAGACGGCAGCGTCTCGACCTGACCTTCTGTCTGCTTACCTTCACCACTTGTGTTCAATGGCTTGACGGTAATACGGTACAATGTAGAACTATCCAATCCATCTACTTTAAATTCATGGGAGGTCGTATGACCGATAAGCCCCCCGTTTTGGTAGACATTGTAAGCATCTGCACCCGAAGCTTCTTTCCACGTAACAACCAAGTCGGTATCTGTTACTTCTTTCACAGTCAATCTATTATCTGGTATTTGACCTGGCAAAGCGCGATGCGTAAAGGGAGTTATATTACCTACCCCCGTTGTATTCACGGCCTGTATACCAAACGAGTAAATCATACCAGGCTGGATATTTGAAAGCTTAATATGGGCATCTCTGGTGTTAAAAACTTCCCCCGTATCTTTACGGGTTACAGTATATTGATAAGCGCTCTTGATTTCATCCCAGCTCAGTAAAATCTGTCCATCCTCAAGTTCTGTAACATTAACATTTTGTGCTTGAGGAGGAAGTGTCAACAGCTTACCCAACGCTGGCTGGCTGAAACCACTACTGTTCCCACTGCTCACTTGAAAATCATAGTTTCTCCCACCTGTTAAACCAGATACAACCACACGTGGTTCCGTACTATAATAATCTTGACCGTTGATCGTTACCTTATATTGAGTTGCCCCATCAACCGGGGCCCATATCAACGTGGCATCGTGCTCACGAACATCTTCAGTTGCAAGTTGCACAGCTGAATCAGGTAGTGTTAATGCGTTGATAGATGTATCTTTACCTGTACCACTTCGATTGTAGGCTCGTATTTTAATATTGGCAGATCTACCCGCAGGCAAGCCCTCAAAAGTATATGAATGGATACCACGTGCAACCCGCACCTTCGGTTCATCGTTAACATTCAAGATGTATCCTTCAGCCCCCTGCACATCCTGCCACGCAACACCGATAGCATACACATCCTTCGTCACACTTGATATTGTAGTTACTCGATCAGGTAAAGTGATGACTCCTAGATGGGCATAGTCTCCGAATCCTGTTGCATTTTCAGCGGAAACGTTATAACCATACTCTGTTCCTGCCTGAAGATCACTATCGGTAAATTCTGTATACACATCGTTATAAACCGAGACCTCGTCACGTTCTAGGGCGTAGTAGGTGGCAGTGATTACAGAATTCCACTTCAAATCGATTCCATCTTCTCTTACAGTTACATTCCGGAATCCGTTCGGGCTGTCTGGTAGGCTTAGAAAAGATACATGCTTTGCTGTACCCTCTCCAGTGTCATTAATAGCTGATACAGAAACATCGTAATATTGACCAGGCTTCATTCCCGTAATTGGATTATACACATCCTGTGTAACGGTATTCCTAAATATGATTTCTCCCGTACTTACGTCCGCTGCTGTAATGTTATATTTGTTAGCTGAGAAAACTGGCGTAAAATCAGCCATGATTTCTGTAGAATGACGAGAGACAGGTTGTAACTGGATATGATCAGGAGCATCAGGTAACGTTAATACATGGACTCGATTGGAATATGCATTGCCTCCTACATGGTTACTGGAACGCACTTCATATTCGTATTGCCGTCCTCCTTGTAGCCCCCTAACTGTAAAATAATTTGTTGGATGCGTAACATCCCAAACCTCATTAGTTGTTAGATTTCGGACTGTATAAACGTAACCATCATCAAGGCCCGACGGGAGAGTCCACTGCAAATCAGCTTCCGTATTTCGTACGGATGTCGCAGAGAGCACAACCGGTTGGGGCTGATTTTGAATGCACAGAGCACTGCTAACTGTTTCATAAATATTACCCACCCTGTCTTTGACCTTGGCATGAACATACCATTCACCTTCATCTGAAAGATCCATCTGGATTGTTGTATCGGCTGCAGCATCCCAGTTTTCGGGTGAATCAGGGCTGTTCGTGATTTTATACTGCATTGTGGATAACTCAACCCCCGAATGCTGATCGGCATATCGTATCCTCACATGAATAGGGGTATCTTTCCATTCACGCGAATCCGGCGTCAGTTGGATCGTCGGTGGTTCCAAATCAATATAAGACATTGCGGACACCGTATCGCTTCGATTTCCAGCTGCATCCACAGCTTGTGCAGTCACTTGTATGATCCCTGAACCCTTTAATATTCCTGATGAATCAGACACAGAAGCGCCAGAATCCAATTGATATTCATAATGTACTGCTGTAGTATCCGTCGCACCCGATAGAGCAAACTGAACTGGCTTATTGGTATATCGGGTAGGTGTCGTCAACTCAGAAAATGTCACTTTCGGAGGGGTTGATTGGGTTCGATCAATCAAGACCGATTGAGTCACGATTGGACTAGACACGTCGAGATTATTGATCGTCCGTGCTGCTAATTCGTAAGCCCCTTCTGCGTTTAATGTAAAAATGCCATTGTATGTCTGCCATTCCCCTAATGGACCCAAGCGATACTGTGTCATCTTAATTCCATTTGTAGAATCACTTCCTGAATCAATGGTAACATTAACATCACGGTTCGTTGGACCTGTTTCACTAGCCCGGATGACAGGAGCAGTCGGTCCCTTTTTATCAATCGTGATTTCTTTGCTTACTTCTTGGCTCACATTACCGACGCTGTCAATGGAGCGTGCATAAACCGTGCTTTTGCCATCTTTATTCACATGAAACACTCCAACATAGTCCTGCCAATCTTGATTCATAACGCCTGTCAAACGAAATTGAGTATGGGCTAGTCCAGAATAATCGTCTGTTCCCGGCTGTAATGAAATGGTGTAGTCATTACTATTTCCCGTTGCGCTTAGGGTGGGTGGAGTTGGAGGCATCTTATCTATTCGGACATTCCCAGAAGAAAGACCACTATACTGATTATTTACATCCACCGTCCGGGCATAAATTGTATTTACACCATGTTCATAAACAGTGAAAGGCCCGGTGTATTGCTGAAATGCTCCTCCATTCAGGCTATATTCATAGTATTTTAGTCCTTCAGGAGCCACGTCCCCATTTATCCACACGGTTACAGGTTCTTTGGTCCATCCTGTGATCGCTTGTCCCTCTGTACCTGCATGGATCTGAGGTGGTTTAGGCATTAGGTCCGATTTGGGAATAACACGGATTCCAAACTTGGATATTTCAGCACTTGTCTGTTGGCTATCTCCCACCGCTCTGAAATATCGAACATCTCTTAATGTAATAGAGTCGGTGATATCTAACCATTTTCCCTGATAATATCTATCCGCATAGAATTTCGTTACATTAGTCCATGTATATAAGTTTGTTCCATTAGGCCTCCAACTGTCGCCTACTGCGTTATTAGATGCATATATATCAGTATGATAAGACCCTTCAATGTAAACAAAAATCCTGTAATCCGAAGTCTTAATGGATCTTCCAATATCAATAAAACGATTTGTCGGCTGCGTAGTACCATCACATTTATACCTGGCCGAACCCATGCCAGTATATACTTCTGTTGCTCCTATCCCATTTCCTGACCAAGAACCCCAACTATCGCCTCCACCCGGCAAATTGTTTTGGCAAAAAGGGCCCCCCATGATCTCCTGAGCAGCAGCTGATGCCCTTTCCGGAAATATGGGAATCATCGTTAATAGTAGGAATACAGCCAAAAATCCATACACCCACTTCCTATACTTCCTTACCTTTCGCTTATTTTTTCGATACATACACTTCTCCTTACTTTATTTTATTTTCAAAGAGTTTTACAAACTCGCTTCGGGTAAAATAGAAAAAGCACCTCAAACGAAGGCGTTAATGCCTAGGTTTGAGGTGCTTCCTCTATATCACGAGTATGTTTTGAAGCTATTATACTTCGTTCCTAGCAGGATGTAAACAGAACTGACAAATTATTTGAGGATATTAATGAATCTGAACGCCCAAGTTCCGAAAAAATCCTCGCATATTTTGCATGTAAGAATCCTGAGTAGCGGAAGATTCCTTAAGAAGATTTTGCATACTATTCATAAAAGCCGAAGCTGATGTCGTATCAGCTTTGTCAAACCTATTGTTTAACGGTGTGTTATTTAGCAACTCTGCGTTCTGTCCCGTGCGTTCCTTGTATTTCTCAATCCAATCGGGATGTTGAGGAACCTTTTGCGCAAAATTTAACAGTTGGCTCAGCCCATTTCCTCCACCTTTAATATCATTCATGTACGCCGTATATTTTTGAGGATCGACCTGCTTCATCACCTCCGACAGCTTGACATAATCCTCAGGAGCACCTGACGGACGATCTATTGGAGTCGTGTAGCTAATATCTCCGGTCTCTGGATCAGTGGATCGTGTTAAAGCAATACCAGCAATCTGGTTCATTGTTTCCAGAAACTCTTTGGCCTTGTCGCCTTCCATGTAATGATCAGCAATATACTTGGATTGAGTAACTCCCATCTCCAGTAGCACAGCTCGCTGACTCTCATCCGTTACTGTTCCGTCGACGATAAAATTAGATTGAATCATACTGTACACTGCATTAGACACTTCTTCTGGCTGACCTTCCAAAACCCGGTTTAATGAATCATTAATCTGTGTTGTACCGAAATACTTGGCAGCCTGTGATACAATAGCCCCTTCGGCCAACTGTCTACCAGCTTCACTGATCTCCACGGAGTCTTGAACTACCATTCTGGAGACCTGTTCTTCATGAAGCTGGGGTGGTGGAGCTTGCTTGCTTGTCGGATTGATCCGTAAACTACTTGCATTAAGAATCGCTTGCTGTGCTCTAAAAGGTCCAAAATTCATTCTATTTCCTCCTGTCATGTTTGTAACAGGCAATCTAAGGCGTATGTATAGTGTAATGTGACCCTGTTTCTATATATATCGGACAAAGCATATATGGAATGAATATATGCTTTGTCCCAATAATGAACAAATATTGAAACAAACTACTTTTATTTCATTCAAGCAACAATTCACCTTAAGTGATTGCTTTATAACCCCATCTATCACCCTCCATAAATACTGTAAGCAAAGTGATATACAACATCTGTGGCTATATTCGAAGTACCTCTCACCTGAGCAGCTACCCCTGTAAGATCAAAATAGTGTGTGAAACTGATAGCTCCAGACAGATATTCTGCAATACTTCCTGTTGAAGGTGGCAGGGAAAGAGTAACACTAAAAACTCCATTCTGATCCGTATATGCAGTACCTGTGCGAGTGCGATTTCCGCTGCTTTCGCTCCAGTTTTGATTCAACCATGTTACGTCAACAGGAGCATTTGCAACTGGATAATTGTCAGTTGTAGTAACCACACCCTTCACAGTAAAACTACTACTTCCATTAACTCGATAATGGCGCCCATAAGAATAGGTTGGGTAGTCATTAGGCCCATTTTTAGAAGAATCATAACCGGTAATTACAACTTTCCCAGCCCGAAGCACCGGTTTAAGTGTGAGTGCATATGAATGGTCAGCTGAAAACTGATTGGTTGTGTAGACTCGCACATAGTAGGTTCCTGTATTTAGGCTAACATTGTGATTCGTTTGTGGCAAAAGTACCATTAGGTTTCCGGTAAGGGCTCCGTAGACTTCCGCTTTGTAGCCGTAGCCGTCCGATACACTGTCAAGCTTTACGTTCAAAGCATCATAATTGCGGCTGGCAGGGATCGTAACTTGGTACCAGTCGTTATCAATGCCTGAATGAATGGAGCGTGAATTAAGCGACGAACCACCCGTACTAAAGGTAAAATTATAGGCATGGAAAGCACTCTCATCTGGTTCATATGCATCGTAGCTGGAACTTGTATCGACCGTTAGATAGAAAGGATCATTGATGCTGGAACCCTTTTTGGCCTGGACAGCAATCGCATATGCCTTTTCATATCCGGCAGTGTTACGGGTTCCTACGTTTTCAGGAAGTGAGGCAGCCCCCTGTTCATAATTGTTAAAATAAGTACCATAGGTGGATGCGTCAATGGCATTAGAATTAATGTCACCTGTCGTCATATCAAACTCATATAAGTATAAGTCATAGTCAAGCTGGGCTGAAAATGGACCATCCAACTGGGACTGCAACAATTCACCAGGCTGCAAATAAATCGGATATAAAAATTGTGTGCCTCCCTCCTGCGTAATCGTACCGGAATACGTAGCAGAAGAAGCTGTGGCTAAAGCAGCCATTGGGCTTGCTTTCAGCGAAGAAATGGATTCCCTTTTCAATGAGGTTGTCTCTGGTGTCTTGAAGTTGAGATTTTCTTGCATGACATAAACCGAAGACGTAACGCTGTCTGGCTTGTCTGCCCGTGTTAAACGCTTAATTACGTCTTCATTGACAGTTGTTAGCTGAATCTCGGATTCTGCTTTAATCGCTTGATCCGATGCAGCCTCCGTACTTTCACTCGCATTCGCAGTCATTCCGAAAGCAAACAGGAGCATCATGCTTAACATTACTGCAATAGCCTTTTTGAACCTCTTCATACTGAAATCCCCTCTCAAATGGTTTAAGGAATTCCCGCTATCCCCGGATAAACCAGGGTGATTTCTAGGCTGTATGGCTCAATCATAAATCATCTTTGGTTCTATTGGAATATATTATGCAAAACAATTTCTATTTGTAATCTATGAAAACAAGACCATTTTCTTATTCTTGGTGAATAAACATGAAAAGTCGCTCTTTCAGAAGTGGAAAGCCTCAGCTAACCATTCAAAAAAAGCGACTCTCATGAATCAAAACTACATTAAAGCATATCTTAATTTCTCAAGCTATAAGCAAACAGATAAACAATGTCCGTCGCACTAATCGAAGTTCCATCGACCTGAGCGGCAACTCCTGTAAGATCATAGTAGTGTGTAGAACCAATTTCACTTATATAAACTACATTTTTTCCTGTCGATTGTGGAAGAGAAAGGGGCACACTGAATTTACCGCTATCATCGGTGTACGTAGAAGCCGTTCTCGTACGGTTACCGCTGCTCTCGCTCCAGTTCTTATCCAGCCATACGACCGTGACAGGAGCATTGGGAACCAGTTGACCATCTGTTGTTTTCACAACACCGTTCACGATCAGACTGCTGCCTCCGTTAATACGATAATGACGACCGTAAGAATATGTCGGATAATCATAATAGCCATTGGAGTTATAGCCAGTAATTTAAATTTTGCCAGCTCGAAGCACTGGTTTAATTGATAGTGTATACAAATGGTCGGCTGAATACTGACTTGTGCTGTACACTCGTACATAGTAGGTCCCTGTGTTTAGGGTAACATTATGATTGGTTTGCGGTAGAAGCACCATTTGATTGCCCGTAAGAGCTGCATAAACTTCCGCTTTGTACCCATAGCTTTCCGAAGTGCTATCCAGCTTCACATTTAATGCATCATAATTTACGGCTGGCTGGTACTGTAACTTGATTCCAATCGTTGTCTATAGCGGAATGGATGGTACGGAAGTTAATCGAGGAGCCTTTGTCGTTAACAGTAAAATTATAAGCATGGAAGGCACTGTCATCCGGCTCATAGACATCATAACTGGAGCTTACTGCTACAGTTAAATAGAAAAGATCATTAATGCTAGACCCCTTCTTGGCATGAACTGCAAGCGCGTAAGCCTTCTCGGCTCCGATTGAGTTGCGAGCTCCTACGTTTTCTGGAAGAGAAGCAGTTCCTTGCTCATAATTGTTAACATAAGTTCCGTAGTTGGAAACATCTATAGGATTGGAATTAGTATCACCTGTTGCCATGTCAAACTCATACAGGTATAAGTCATAGTCAAGCTGGGCTGAAAATGGACCATCCAACTGAGCCTGCAGCAATTCACCTGGCTGTAAATAGATCGGATATAAAAATTGTGTGCCTCCCTCTTCTGAAATCGTACCGGAATATGTAGCAGTGGACGCTGTCGCTACGGTCGCTGCGGCTTTAGCTGATACTGATTTTGTGCTGGCTTTGAGCGAAGGGGTCACTCTCTTTTTCAATACCGATTTCTGTGGTGTCGCCAAGTTCATATTTTCTGTAATGGTGTACACCGAATCTGTGATACTGCAGGCTTGTCCGCGCGTGTTAATTGTTCAATAAAACTTTCCTTATCAGTTGTTAGCTGCACATTGGAAACTGCCCGAGCAGCTTGGTCCGTCCTCTCCCGCTCGCGTTTGCCGTCATCCCGAATGAAAGCAGGAGCATTGAGCTTAGTGTAACTGAAACCACCTTTTTAAACCTTTTCATACTGAAATCTCCTCTCAAATGTATTAAAGATATTCAGCTATTCCCTAAATATATACAGGGAAATTATAGGATATCTATCTTTATCATAAAGTAATTCTGGTTTCGATGGAAGATATTTCTTTAAGGTTTTTCATTTGGAATCCCTTTTATCCAGTCGGTGCTTTGACCTGCGGGTTCTCTCAAACAATCATGGACATAGGCAGCGTGTCGTCCGCTTGTAAGTATATTCAAATAATCTCCTGCCAGCAAAAGCATCTGTCCATCAGGAATTTTTTCAACCGACCCGCGCTTGACAGAAACAATGAGACAGTGAGCAGGCCACTGAAAATCCTTGATTTGTGTACCGTCCAAACGCGATCCCTGAAGAATAGGTACTTCAAGTATAACTTTGCTTGATGATTGCTCCGTTTCACCACTTGCCTTTCTTTGATGCAAAAAGCGCTCCAGCAGAACTTCATACACGGGATGAGAACGAAACAGCTCGGCCGTCATGTAGGCAACGAGGCAGACAACACCTGTAGATAGCAGATTAGTGAAATTCCCTGTCATTTCGGTAATCAATATGATTCCAGTAATAGGAGCCTTCAAGCTCGCTGTAAGATAGCCTGCCATTGCCAAAATCAAGAAACTACTTTCGCTAAGCACAGGCATTCCCCATAATCCATTTATGAACTTGCTATACATCACACCAATTAAGGCCCCGATCACGAGCATAGGTAAAAATATTCCACCAGGAGCAGAAGAACCGTAACTGAACATCGTGAATAAAAACTTAAGTATTAAAATAACAAGAAGAAATTTCAACGAAAAAGAATCCGTTATCAAATCGTTCACCAGGCCATTTCCGCCCCCAAGCAGTAATGGCATGCTTAGTCCAAGCACTCCAGAAATTACAAAAGGGAGAATGGGTCTATATGGAGCAGGCAGCCAGGTCATTTTTTGATAGAAATCTTGAAAGGCATATATAGACTTATTGAAAATAACGCCCATAATACCCACAATAATGCCTAAAATAAGTAAATGAACGTACTGATTCAGCGGAACAGGCCCCACATTCATAAAATGAAAAACGGGACTCATTCCAAAAAACTCTTTGGATACAAAATCAGCCACCAGTGATGAAGCGAGTGACGCAATCAGGATAAGAGGCGAGAAATTCAAATGAATTTCTTCCAACGCAAAAATGACCCCTGCAATGGGTGCATTAAATGCCGCTGCCAGTCCAGCGCTTGCTCCACAGGTGATCAGGATATTCTCTTCTGTTTTCGATTTACTCATCAAACGACTAAATCCCTGGGCAGTTAGAGCCCCGATTTGAATAGAAGGACCTTCTCTTCCCAAGGACAAACCGGAACCAATACTAATGGCACCCCCTAGAAATTTAGCTGTAAGAGCCTTCCACCAATTCATATGTAGCTTATTCTGTAGGACTGCCTTGACTTGGGGAATACCACTACCGGAAATCGCAGGCTGTTTTTTGACGGTCATTCCCGTTGCCCAGCCGACTATTACTAATATCACGAACCATAATGGGACAATCCACATATGGCGCAATTGATAGTGGTAAAATTCAAGAACACGCTCCAAAGCTTCTTCCAACACAAATCGGAACAACACAACCACGCTACCAGATAACAAGCCAACTACTATGCCGCCTATCAAGAGTCGGAATTTAAAATTAAACCAGGTCGCCAGTGTTTTTTGTGTATCATTTCTTTCCATTCACATAACCTACTTCACTTCAATTTTACAGATGGCTAATATAATAATTCATTGTCACGTATCTCTGCAATAAATTACATCACAGGCTGAGCAATTGCCAGCTCTCCCTATAACGTTAACAGATCAAGCTTAGCCTCGGTCATACGCCCCCTGCAACTCTCCTAGCTAACCGCACTTTATATCACATCACGACAAAAAAGCTCCCTCACTCTAAGGAGCTTTTCTGAATTGCGTGTCTGCAGACACGCTCCTGCTTAAGGAGCAACGTCTGAATGAAACTGCGGATACCACGCATCTGACATTTCAACCCACGCTCCTACATAAGGAGCGACAAAAATTTAGGTATATGGGGATTACTATTGGATGATTTCAACCCACGCTCCTACATAAGGAGCGACAGCACCTGCTGAGATGCCTTGCTGTGTAAGGCTTCCCAGCATGTTAAGTGCGAATGTCCTTTTTCGACTCGTATATATGGAAACAAATGGGCGTGAATCTCTGAAATCCCGCGTCCCGCTTGAGGTGCGAAGGAACCGGGATTTTTATGTGAGCTTGGGGTTCGCACCAGCTTTATTTATTATATTTTGCTACCTATATTCAACGCAACCCATACCGTACTTCTCTATATCCTTTTCAGCTTTTGGTTTCAATTGGGCGTAAAGGAGACACATTCCGTGGAAGTCCATTTTGCGGGCAAAAATATAATGCTATAGCAATTTATGCTTCCAACTCAGCTCTCTCAATAGCCTGGACCAACGTCATAAAAGGGGCCTCCCGTTTATATTGAATAGCCTTTTGGCTTGTACCGCCAGCATCACACCATTCCCAATGGGTATGAATATCCACAGACTCCAGAAAATAAACAGACAAGGCCTCCACAGGATTCACTCCATACATATGTATAAATGCCTCGTCTGAAAGCTGATTATTTTGGAGATTCATTTTTCATGGTGCAAAGAAGCTTGCAGATATCCTCCCTGTTTACATTAACGAGACGACTCACGAATGCATTGCGTCTTTCCACCGAGTTCAGTATGATTTGCATAGCATTGCGTATATGCCACGCATCGGGGCCGATATGGAGCCTGTTAATTAAATCGTTAGCGGTCAGGTCAGGATTAAATGGGGCTGGCTCCAAAATGTATGTCCATGCATCGTTGTGTCCTTTTTCAAACACCTCAATAGCGTCAGAGACGTTTATACCAATGGTTTGCCACTTGCGATTGAGGGCATCCATAATATGATAGTAGTGTAGCTCAGTTTCTCCATGTTCAACTTCTTGCGTCCAAACCGGTCTCATGCGTACAATATCCTTGATTGCTTGCTCATTCGCTTTGAATTTCGTAGTCACTGTATCTTCCTCCTTTTGAAATCTGGTAAAATGGCAATAGCAAAGCTAAGGGTATGTTGTAACATCCCTTTGGGCGATAAATTATATTCGCTTTAGCGAATATTTATATGTACTATATTATTCGCATAAAAGAATAATGCCAATGGATTTTTAGGAGGTCTATTTTCTTTGCTAAAATTAAACATAAGACTTAAAGAAGTATTAAAAGAGCGAAACATGACCCAAATGCAACTTTCTGAAAAATCAGGTGTTAACCAAGCAAGAATTTCACAGCTTTGTAAAAATGGGCGACAAGAAGTGAACCTGCTCATGCTTGAAAAAATCGCCCATGCCCTAGATATCAAAGACATATCCATACTGTTGCAATTTGAGGAAGAAAATAACTGATTATTGTACACTCGCTACACCCTAAAATTCAACACTCCACGAAGCCTACATAATTATTGGGCTTCTCTTTTTCATTTCACCCAATTCCAATCGTACATCCCCCCTATGCTTTGTTCCCCACATCTACACTTCTATCTTTCCATGACAAAGAAGGCTCACATCACTTTTATAGAGAGTCGAGCCTTTCAAGTTTCAATCCACGCTCCCACATGGGGAGCGACAGCAAGCATGTGGTGAGAAGCCTTACTGCATAAGGCTTCTCACCGCATAAAGTGCGAATCTCATTTTTTAACTCAAAAATGGAAGCAAATAGGCGTGAATTTCTAAAATCCCGCGCCCCGCTTAAGGTGCGAATGATCCGTTTTTTTTATGTGCACCTGGGGTTCGCTTAACTTTCCTGTTGCACTTATGTTAAAAGCATATCAATCAACTTAATTTTGACACTATTTTACCACAAAATTCCTACCATTCTCTTATTTATACGATATAATCAAACAATATGGATAGTTCTTTCTGACTATTAAATGAATCGAATTACCCATAACATACATAAAAAAGGGGAATACAGATGAAAAAACTTAGCGTGTTTATGTTAGTATTATGTTGCTTCTCTATTTTGGCAGCTTGCTCTACCGATCCGGTTAAAAAAGATTTAATTACGTATGTCAATGATGGAATGCTTCCTTTGGCACAAGATGAAAAAGCAGTTACTGATAAGTATGAAGCTGTGACCGGAGATAACTTTACAGATGATGTTACACTATATAATGCTTTAAAAGACGATATCATCCCGGAATACACCAAATTTGTTGATAAGTTAGAAGCTGTAAAGACGGAAACGCCTGAGGTAAGAGCCGTCCACGAAACCTACATCAAGGCCGCTAGTACTCAAAAGGAAGCCTTCATTAAGATGCTCGATGCATTGGATAAACAGGATCTGAACTTAATCAATGAAAGTAATACTAAGCTCAGCGAAGGTAGAAAACTATTCAGAGATTTTGGTGAACAGGTCAACACACTTGCCAAAGAGCATGATGTGGAGATGAATAAGAAATAAATATTAAAACTCCCTTGATGGGAGTTTTTTATATACTTCAGGATTTTGCAAAATCCTCACTTATGAATATTCGAAGCAAATTACCGCTTTGCTTAATTCTTGGTCGTAAAATAAATAGACGGCATCCGCCCCGCACGCTTGAAAATAATATCCGGTAATGGAACCGATATAGATAAAAGTCTCACCATTGGGACGCTTAGGCACATGAAGCAGATTGGTTTGCTCGAACTGGAGCATCTCTTCCAGAGATTCGTCATATTCCTTGATAAAACTTTGAGCCTTGTCAGACTGAAATGCGATATCCTCTAAAATACCGTTAACTTCAGGGAAACTCAGCCCCCAACCGCTGGATTGCTTTTCCTCAAAATCACGGATGAGTTCTTCCACAGAATTTTTGGCCTCTCCAAAGGAGGAATATGTATAAATTTTATTGTTTTCCAGGAAAAATGCTTTGCGAGCTTGGTAGTCTTGTTCATTAGCCATGTACACCTGTTCCAGTCCGTCCAACGCCATGACTTCTCTCTTCATACGTAGGTACGCTTTATCTCCGGTAGATTTCAGCGCCTCATAGGTGACTTCCAATTGCTCTTTCTGATGGAGACTAAAATAATTCCAGTCTGCTTCGAATTTGTATTTGCCGTCAATGACATCGAAACCCAGCATATCTTCCTTGGTATATGAGGTATGAAATTGCTGAGTATTTTCACCCACACAGCCTTCGTAGATTTCTTTTGCGGAAACAAAATGCAGCCACTCGTCCTGCTCCGGGAATAAAAACTGAAGATTAATCGAGCAAATCGGCAGAAAGTGCTTGCGATGATGTTCAAGATCGCTGGCAAATACATCTTCGTATGCTGGAAAACGTTTGATGAATCTCTCAGGTATGTTCATGGTAGTCCCCCCTATATTGTATGGTTTTCCGGCAGTCTTCTGATCTGAAACGTTCCTTCAATGGAAATCACGCTATAGAGTTCATCAAATCCTTCTTCGTAGCTTGGAACCTCTAGTTTACTCATTACACTTTTAATACCGATTTCAGGAATATACTCTTTGCCTGTACGCTGCCCATTACGCTTAATAGATTCTGCAAAATCGGGCTCAAAATAGTAGCCAATAATTTTAAACCCCTTATT
The DNA here is from genome assembly GCF_037027525.1 of Paenibacillus sp. 203. Lineage (NCBI taxonomy): Bacteria > Bacillati > Bacillota > Bacilli > Caryophanales > Paenibacillaceae > Paenibacillus > Paenibacillus sp. 203. Next base: position 399,181 of record NZ_JAXCHD010000005.1, on the reverse strand, counting down.
TTTACAAGCATCTATATATTTCTTCCGTTCTATAACGGTAGCATTTGTATTGTCTACAACAAAGCGCTGCATGGTTTCGATGGAGGCTTGTAGATAAATATTTTCCCTATTCCGTGTTTTAAGCATATCAAGGTTTATTCGCATATGTGTTTTGAAGAAATGTTCTTTATAAAATGTCGACTTGCCCGAAGCCTGAATTCCTATAAAAATGACACACTCCAAATCTACACATCCTTGTCCAAGTATACATATTGGTTAATGTAATTTCTATTCTGTGAAAAAATCGGTGTTTCATGATCAACATCCCACTTGCTTCTGACGGCTTCGCCTTTGTTGGTGCTGTTGTTTGGTAATGCAAATTCCCCGCTTTTGCCAGACCGGAAGTTCGTTCCAGTTTAGCCCTTTTTCCACAAAAAGCTTGTCTTGTAGCTGTTTTCCGTTCAATCCTTCTAATTCTGAATGCCTGAAATGGGCTTGAGCTACCATAGAAATGCTATTTTTAGTAGCATCTTGTTGTCTCCATAGAAAGTAGTTTGTAACCTCATCCTTGGGCAAGACCCATGCTCTCGCATCAAAAGTGGCTAAAGGCTGACCTGGGTAAACGGCGTGGTAGGCTTAATCTATAGGCATTTTCATATTCCTTCATCCTATTTCCAAAATCATTTTTTTTCATAAACTATGTAGGTCCCTTTCCTGATCCGTGATTTACGCATAGAGTACAACAATGTCTATCTTCCCCAATAGGCGTATATAAGAATTGTAACAAATTGGATTATGCATTGCTAGGAATTAAGCAAGACAAAAAACCTTAGCAGATGGGCTTGCAGAGTCTTTGGTTTTTTGGTATCTATTCCCCAAATGTTAGGCTATAATATTTCCATCTTTGAATTTATTTCGATATGAAAAGGATGATATATTTGAGCCAAAATCCATCCATTCCGCGCCCGTTAGTCAGGGCTAATCAATGGGTAATTGTTTTATCTGTAGTTTTTACTTGGATTACAGGGGGATATGGGATGCTAGTTATTCCTCTTATCGCGGGGTTGCTCGGCGTCCTTTTTAACTTCAATCCAGTAATGCGGATAGCCAAGCTTTTCTTGAAGAAAAGCCCCTCCTCATATGTGCAGGAGGACCGAGAACAGCAAAGGTTTAATCAGCTTCTTGCCGTCTTTTTTCTGCTGGTCGCTTGGGTAGGATTTATGCTCCAGTGGAGTATTGTCGCTTATGTATTTTCGGCCATGGTCCTAGTGGCGGCTTTGGTGGCTATCCTTGGTTTTTGCATAGGATGTTTTGTTCTCTACCAATGGTCCCAATATCAATATCGAAGAAGAAAAAACGTGTAAACAGAAAAACTCTCTATTCATTCCATTTCAATTAGGACATCGTTAATTAAATCGAGGGTGTAGCCGAACTCTCCAACAATATGGATGCTATATCGGTTCCGCCTTCTTTTTATTTTGCGGTAATATTATCTTCAAATACAAAAACGGAGATGGCTATATCTTCCTCCACTTTAATATCTGAAAAGAGGTGCAGCAGCCGGGAATCCATGTAATCCTCCAGTTCTTTATTGAAGTGTGTAGGATATATTTTTTGAACCATTTTGGTTCGAGCTGCATGCACCATCTCTTTCCCAGATTCTTCTTGTGCCAGAAACTTTTCAGATGGGGTTAAATTTCCATACAGCATCGTGATGGCCATATTATCTACAAAGGTTGTATGTATGCGCTCCGGGCCTTTCCCAAACAGCTCTTTACGTACTTTTCGAATAATTTCGTTAAAACCCGTTTCCCTTCTCATATCGCACCGCTCTCCTAAAATCTACTAAAATCCCTATTACTATATCCATCATAACCGATTCCTCTCCTATAAAACAGAGACTAGCGAAAGTGATTTTTGGAACATGATTTTATCTAAAATTATAAACGTTCATTAATTTTGTTTAACATTTCCTCTAAGATTTGCTTCTCCTTTTCGGTCAGGGCTTGAACAATTTCGTCCTCCACCTTTTGAAAAGAGTCGCTAAAAGCTTCAATCAATTCAATGGCTTTTGGTAAAACATAAATATTTTTTTGCCGCTCATTATTGGCCGGGATTTTGCGCTCGATGAATCCTTTTTGCTCAAGACCTTGAAGTATGCTTGTAATGCTGGCTCCGCGCAGATGAAACCGATCGGCCAGATCCTTCTGAATTAAATTATTTTCTTGATTCTCGTAGATATATCTAATCATTTTTCCTTGTTGAGCATTTAATCCCAACTCTTTTATGCTCTCGTCCGCTCTTTTCTTTAACTTAAGACCGATAACCTGAAACAAATCCAGAAAAACCGTATCCTTTTGGGTTTCCATAATCATACCTCCTCAAATTATTAGAAGTCTAATTGTCAGTAAATAAACTATATAAATCTCTAAACTGTTTGTCAAATGAAAATCAGTTTATTGACAGTTATAAAACTAATAGTTAGAATTCTAAGTGTTTAAAACTGAACACTAAGGAGGAACGACATGAAGAATGTAACTCAAAGCAGCTCTACGGTAGAAAAAGTTACAGCGATTACGAATGTACGTATTTTCGATGGAGAAAAAGTTATTGAGCCCAGAAATGTTGTCATCCAAGGGGAAACCATTATTTCGGTAGGCGGAGATCTTCCGACACATGCAACGATCATCGATGGGGAAAATGCGACATTATTGCCTGGCCTGATTGATGCGCATGTCCACACTTCAATCGGTGGGTTACGAGATGCTTTAAAATTCGGCGTCACGACAGAACTCGAAATGAACGGCAGCTTTACAGAAAGAGGGCGCAAGATCCAGTTGAAAAACGTGAATAACGCCGCTGAAGTCCGTTCCGCCGGCACAGCGATCACTGCTCCAGGTGGTCATCCGGATGAATTATTGCAGGATGAGGATGAAATTCCTGAGTTCGTATTAAAGGAATTGGAGAAGTTACCCAACGAAGACCGGGAAGCTATGCTAGCCGCCTACGCTCACGATCACGAAAAAGTGCCCCAAGTGACGACAGTGGAAGAAGCGATCAAACATGTGCATACCCAGGTGGAGAGTGGCGCCGACTATATTAAAATCATGATTGAAGAAGGGACGGTCTTGGGTGCCCCTGGACTGCCTATTTTAAGCGACGAAATTTTAAAAGCAGCCGTGGCAGAAGCCCATAAATTCGATAAAATAGTCATAGCTCACGTCTTGACGGCTCATTCTTCGCAAACCGCCATCGATATGGGAGTCGACGGATTGGGTCACTTATTTCTCGACAGGCCCGAATTCACATCTGAGTTGGTGAAATCCATAGCGGATTCAGACGCATTTGTTATACCGTGCTTGGTATTGAACTCATCCATTCTGGGGAATCCGGCATCAGAATTGGCGAATGATTCACGTGTTTATTCCAAATTAAGTCCGGAATGGATCGATATTTTGAACTCAAGCTTCCATACTTTCCCGCAAGGCAATTTGGAGAATAGCTTTAAAAATGTGATGGATCTTCACCGTGCCGGTGTGGATATTCTGGTCGGGACGGATGTCGCCCCCGTTCCTGTTCCCAATCTTGGCGGCCTTGCTCATGGAGCCAGCGTTCATCATGAAATGCAATTGCTGGTTGAGGCCGGATTTACTCCCATAGAAGCGCTTCAGTCGGCTACCGCGAAACCGGCCCGTTGCTTTGGGCTTAACGATCGCGGCTGTATTGCCGAAGGTTCGCTCGCTGACCTTATACTAGTAAACGGTGATCCGACAACCAACATCTCGGATACTTTGTCGATCAAATCCGTATGGTTAAAAGGTGTGCAACAACTATGTTAATCGTAGCCTATCGAACAGGAACAACTTTCTAATCTCATTTGTATGACTTCCATTTTTACTTTCCGAGGATAGCTTAATCTTGTTGCCAACGCAAAAACACCTTCAAGGTTATCTCCATATCTTACGACATGGGGTTTCACTTTGAAGGTGTTTTAATTACAAGGAACATTGTAAAAATGTACAAACAGTGGCCCCAAACACTTTCGCCATGCATTGTTTGTCATAAAATATAGGACTTACTCGTAGGCACCGATGTTCACAGCGGCTCCCTGTACTCTAGGCTTCCCGTCGATATCCAGTGTTCCAATGATGGCACGGTCCGTATTCCCGGCATCGATCGCAGGTGACGAAGACTGCAAATGGAAGTCGCTGTTCGCGGCATTCACGAATTTAGGATCGGCAAATAGAGAATGCGTATCGTTGCCGGTTCCTGATTTATATGCGGAGAATCCCGTATACTCTTTATTTTTCCAAGTCCAATTGGCCTCTGAGCTGCCGCCTGGAGAAAAATATAAATTATAATCCACAACATTGCCGGAATTTTTGGTGTATCCATTGGATATCAGCACATCCGTGGAGCTGGCCACGAAAATATTGTTTTTGATCACGTTGTTTCGCGTATCATATTGAACCAAAAGCTGACCGCTTCCGTCGTCAAACGTATCGTTCTTGTATAGTGTATTGTTCACGATCTTGCAGTTTACCGTGAAGCCACGCTCCTCATTGTAACCGCCCATGGCAATGCCGGTCAGTCGGTTGTTATATATCACGTTGCTGCGGACCGTAATATTACTGGTTGCTTTACCGGCGTGCTCAGAGGCAATTTCGACGCCGATATCGTTGTTGTAGCTGTAGTTCTGCTCAATAATGCTGTCCTTGCCTCCATCTACATAAATGCCGCCGGCCGAGTTGTCATCGCTCTTGTAAGATGGGTTATTTTGAACTGAATTATTATACACCCGATTGCCCTTCACCAACCCGTTCCGCGCCTGATCGTAAGTCGTATTCGGCGCGGTGCCCTCAAATCCGATCAAATCAATCCCGATGTTGTCATTATCGTGAATAAGGTTGTCGGTCACCGCAAAGCCATCCACGTTGCCGTTCAAAACGAGCGATTCGCTGGAGCCCAGCACGAGATTGTACAGCTCATTGCCGCTGATCGTAAGGTCGTGAATCGAAGCCGGAGCTTTCGTGCCGTAAACAGCGATACCGTGAGCGTCCCGACCCAGCCGATCTTTGCCGGTCGGAGTGACCGTGTTTTTGATGTCATGGATTTTGTTGTTGGACAGATTAATGAAGCCGCCCGAACCGTGGACATAAATACCTACAGGCACCACGTTCTTGGAAGCAGTGGTAAAATTGCGGATTTCAAACCCCTGAACAGTAACGTAATTGACATCGGCCAGTTCGATCAGTCCTTCGTTCCCGCTGACCGGAAGTCCGCTGCCATCAATAATGGCGCTCTCTGTCCCATAGTTAGTGAACACAATGGGACCCTGCGAAGCGGAGCCAGAGCGGGTAATCTTTAATTTCTGGTTGTACACGCCGCCTCGGACGTAAACTGTGCTGCCCGCAGGAGCCACGTCGGCCGCGTGCTGCAACGTCTTCCACGGCGCATCGTTCGTTCCGGCATTAGAGTCGCTGCCGCTCGTGGCCACATAATATTCTGTACCGGCCGCGGAAGCGGCGGGAGGTTGCACATTTCCGGCCACCAGACCAAGCCCGAAAGCCATGGCTAAACCTACCAGAAACATTTGCCCGAATTTCTTCATGTTCCTCATCCTCTTTGTTTTTATTGTAAATTTCACCATATGCGCGATACCAAGGACCGGGAGGTCACCGTAATCGTTGTCGAAAGGAACAAGAAACCCTGCGTTTTAGTAATCGCAGGGTTTCTTGGTGATCTAAGCTGCTCTATAACGTTGCCGCAGCTGCCCTATCGTCAGACTGCGCATGTTCTTACTCCAGACGGACTAATCCTTTACCAGTCGATTAGAAAGCATCAACATGATAAAAGAGAATAAAATGATGACGGCTACCCAGCTCCAGGAGAGTGTCATATTTCCGACCTCGGACGCAGTGTAAATTGCTGTAGGCAGAGTTTGGGTCTGTTCAGGAATATTACCTGCAAGCATCAGCGTAGCGCCAAATTCCCCTAACCCTCGGGCAAATCCGAGAATGTATCCTGAAATGAGCGGTCGATAGGCAAGGGGCATCGTAATGTGGCGAAACACTTGCCATTCGTTGGCACCTTGCGCACGTGCAGCCTGTTCTAGCTCCGGGTCTACAGCTTCAAATCCTGCTTTAATCGTACGGTAAGCCAGTGGAAAAGCAACAACTACGGCCGCCACCACTGCAGCTCCCCACGTAAATACAATCGTCTGCTCGAACAGGTTTTCGAAGGCAGTGCCAATCCAGCTTTTCCTTCCCAGCAAGATGAGCAAAATAAAGCCAACAACAGTGGGAGGCAAAACGAGCGGAAGAAGTAGGACGGTCTCGATCACGCTGGTCCCCCTCCGCGGCATGCAGTTCGCCATCATTCGCGCTACCACAGTAGCTAATAAAAAGACGATGATGCTGGCGACGACAGCGACTTTAACAGATACGATAACCGGAGGAAGAAAAGCTGACCAATCCAACGGGACCCCCTCCTTTATCTGTGAATTCTATTTTCCCGTCATTTCTGTAGGGGCTGAAAATCCATCTTTACTGAACACACTCATTGCTTCATCTGTCCGTAGAAAATCAAGAAACTCGCCTGCTTCCTGGCTATGTTTGGTTGCTTTTACAATGCCTTCAGGATACAGGATGGGTGCATGCAATTCCTCGGGCACTTCCAGTGCTATGACCGTTTTATCGGATGATTTGGCATCCGTTAAATAGACGAGTCCTGCATCGGCGTTGCCTGTTTCAACATAATTTAATACCTGTCTTACGTCCTTGGCGAATACCATCTTAGGTTCCAGCTTGTCCCATAGTCCAGCCTTCGTTAACGATTCTTTGGAATACTGTCCAGCGGGAACGGTAGTAGGCTCCCCAACAGCCACTTTCAGGAAAGAAGGACCCATCAAGTCATTGAGCGTAATGCTTTTGTTATCTGTGCTTTTCGCCTTATCTTGCGGAATAACCACAACCAGTTTATTTTGAAGCAGCACGTTATCCTTTTCCACCAATGAAGCATCGGTTAACGCCTTCATTTGCTTCATGCCTGCCGAAATAAATACGTCAGCGGGTGCGCCTTGCTCAATCTGTTTTTGTAATGTACCAGATGAAGCGTAGTTAAAGGTAAGTTTGATATCTGGGTGCTGTTTCTCATACTGGCCTTTGAGCGTATTCAGACTATCTTGAAGACTTGCAGCGGCAGATACAACTAGTTCTGTCTTGGGTGCGGACTGTGCCGATTGTACAGCAGCCGGAGACGAGCAGCCCGCCAGAACCCATGCCAACAATCCAACGAACGTGAATATGTACCCAAATTTCTTTTTCAACTTGTTTTTCCCCTATCCTATAAATTCCAAAATGAGATGACGAAATGTGATAGCGAAAATAAGGAAACATTGTACATCTCATAACGGGTCGAATCTATTGGGTCAACCCAAATATTTGTGATAAATCGATCTCGCCTCGGCGATGTCCTTCGTGCCATGAATTAAGACGCGTCCATCCTGAAAAAGAACGATTCGATGCGTTCCGATAACAACGGATACCAGGTATGGATTATGCTCCACCTTGCCCCCCTGACGGGATAACAAACGTGCCGCTTCATTCAGATCACGTACAGTACCCGGGGCAGGGCGGATTTGAACCGTATCTCGTCCGCACAAGACAGCCGTTTTAGCCTGATGCTCCGATTGTAAAAATGGATACACTGGGTGCTCACCACACGTTGGGCAATCGGCTTTCTTCATGGCGCTGATTTGAATCGCCTGATGCTGATTGTTCCACAGATCGAAAGAAATCAGCTTATTTTGCAAAGCCGAATCGTCCCCGGTGAGCAGCTTCAATGCTTCGGCGCTTTGATAAGCGGCCACCATCTGTACAGCCGGGCTAATCACACCGACCGTATCACAGGTCGCACCGCCAAGTGGTACGGTCCCGAGTAGGCAATGCAAGCACGGTGTCTGCCCTGGCACGATGGTAAAGGTTGTCCCGTAGCTGCCTACACACGCTCCATAAATCCAAGGAATTCGGTGCTTGACCGCATAATCGTTCATAAGCAGACGTGTATCGAAATTGTCAGTGGCATCTACGATAAGATCCACCCCTGCTGCGATATCGTCGATTTCCTCCAGCGAGACGTCCCGGACTAGCGCACGAATGTCCACGTCCGAATTGATTTGCTGCAATCGCTTCTGCGCGGCCACTGCCTTGGGGATCTGACCACGGGCATCCGCTTCGTCATAGAGTTGTTGGCGCTGCAAATTGCTCCAATCTACATAATCACGGTCTACCAACGTCAGCCGTCCGATGCCCGCTCGCACCAGCATGTCAGCATTGGCAGTGCCCAGTGCGCCGGCCCCCACCATCAGCACGTGCTTACTACGGATATTTTGCTGGCCTGTCGGTCCAATTTTCGAGAATAATTCCTGTCTAGAATAACGGGCATGAGACGCATGCGCATGTGCTTGTGCAGCAACTTCTATTTTCTGGATTTTGTCCATTTCTGACATCGTTGATTTACGCCCCCATACTTATCCATTGATAGCTACAAGTTGATCAGACAAGCTAAAAGTTCAAATGTCCTCGCCCTTATGCGAAAGCTTTGGAGTATTTTGAGGGTTCCAGCCACCCAGCTGATGCCCCTTCCATTCTGAGCCGTCCTCCCACACTTCCTTTTTCCAAATCGGTACGATTTGCTTTAACCGTTCAATGGCATGGCGGCTGGCTTCGTAGCAAGTATCACGGTGTGCAGCAGAGACAGCAATCACCACACTCGTCTCTCCAATTCTTACCGTACCAAGCCGATGTGTAATTGCAGTACGTGTAGAAGGCCAACGCTCTGCAATTTCGTCACCAATCTGCTTCATCGTGTTCATGGCCATCGGGACATACGCCTCATATTCTAGCAGCACCGTTCGCTGACCTTGCGTAAATTCCCGAGTCGTACCATTGAAGGTCAGCGAGGCGCCATGAGAAGGGTCGAGCACCTTTGAGGTTACTTCATCGGCATCAATCGGGTCGTACGTAATAGCAAATAAGCCACATTTTGAAACGACCGTCTCCATCCCGGGTGCTGACTGATGGAGAGCAATTGCATCTGATGGAAGCACAAGTTCATCTGGAGAAGCCAAATTTTTATGATGGGTAAAAAAAGAACCTGGCAGTTGTGAAGTCACTTCCGGGTACAGCTCATTCAGCCTTTTTCGAATGTCTGCAATGGTCACTGCTTCCTGTGAAAGTTCTACCGTGATCACATCACCAAGTTGCTCCGCCATACCTGCGAATAGCTGAATACGGTATTGCATATGATCTGCCCCCTTGCACCTATTCTATCGAATTCATTTATTCTATTAATAGAATTCACCCTCCTGAAACCGGAGGAATAATCGCTATCTCATCATGGATACTTATGAGGTCCTCAGGAGCGGCATAGGCTTGATTTCTGGCAACAAAAGAACCCTGCAACTGGGCTGCTGCTTCAGGGAAACACTCGGATAGCAAGCCTTTTAACGCGGAAACGCTCATCGTTTCTTGATCAGTAGGCACCGTAATTATAGGCCCTCCCATCTGTTCCGCAAGTCCGGCAAATACTTGAATATGATAGTTCATTTAACATCCCCTCCTTTTCAGTACAGTGACTGTCCACCACATATGTACCAAGAAAAACCAACATGAATGAATACCCCGAAAGGTTTTATTCCATGCTGGTTAACTATGACGGTGTACAATGAGGATTTGTATATTATATTTTAGATTCAACCAGTTCATCAATCCGCTCGGTATGCGTATATACATTCAGAGAATGACTGCGTATAAAGCCGACGGTTGTAATTCCCAGATCCTCAGCTAACTCAAGTGCAAGCTCTGTGGGAGCTGACTTGGACAACACAACTTCACAGCCAATCTTCGCAACCTTCAACAAAATTTCAGACGAAATGCGTCCGCTGAATACTATGATTTTGTCTTGTAATACAATATCATGTTTTAGGCAATGCCCATAGATTTTATCCAGCGCATTGTGTCGGCCGATATCTATTCTGGACAGGATCATCCCGTCTTTATCGCACAACGCTGCATTATGAACACCACCGGTCTCTTGGAACGTAAGTGCCGAGCTTTGCATTAAATTCATCAAGCGGAAACAATCGTCAAAAGACAGCGTAACATGGGTATCATTCATTCTTTTTGCCACTTTAGCATCATTCATAAAATAAAAGCCCTGTCTGCTTTTTCCGCAGCAGGAGGTAATGTACCGTTTGGAATGAAAGTTTTGATAAAACTCATTCATTCGACGGGTTTTAATATGAACAAAACCTTCTTTTTCCTGAACCCAAATATCTTCAATATCATCGTACCGTTGAATGACGCCTTCAGAGGCCAAAAAACCTACTGCCATATCCTCCACATACTCTGGTGTACAAACCATGGTAGCAAATTCCTGCTGATTGATTTTGATGGTCACCGGATGCTCCGTCACCACAGTGTCTTCAAAACGCTTGATCTGACCGTCACGATAACGTAGAATCTCACGTTTTACCTCAGCTGGCTTTTCCATGTGCTCCACTCCCTTGTTTCTGACAGGCGGGCTCTTCGGCTCACCCGCCGATGTGTGACATTTCAATTTTAGACGTTGCTTGCTGTGTATGATTCAGCCGTTCCTCTGAATAGCGGTCCGTACGTTCTCTCCAAACACGCTCAATGTAAGCTCTAATCTCGTCATCAGACTGTTCGGAACGCAGCATCGCGCGAAGCTTGTACCCTTGAGAGGCAAACAGGCACGTGTACAAGGAACCTTCAGCAGAAATTCTCGCTCGTGTACATGTGGAGCAGAAGGCGTCCGTAACAGACGAAATAATGCCGATTTCCCCGTCTCTGTCCTGATACCTGTAGCGCGTCGCCACCTCACCTTTGTACTGGGGTGGAACAGGCTCTAACGGCATATGCTCATGAATGGCTTCGATGATCTGCTGCTTGGAAACGACCTGATCCAATTTCCAGCCATTGGTGTTGCCTACATCCATAAACTCAACAAAACGTAAAATATGCTTTTTCTTTTGGAAATAGTCAGCCATGGGAACAATATCCTGATCGTTAAAGCCCTTTTGCACGACCATATTTATTTTCACCTGCATCCCTGCATGAGCGGCAGCCTCAATACCATCCAGCACCGCCTTTACACTGCTTCTGCCCCCGTTCATTTGGCGGAACCGATCATCATCGAGCGAATCCAGACTAACCGTCACTCTTTTCAGTCCCGCCTCTCGCAGTGCTACAGCATATTTAGGCAAAAATACGCCGTTTGTCGTCATTGCAATATCTTCAACGCCATCGAGTTGAGTTAACGAATGAATAAGCAAGGACAAATTTTTCCTCAGCAACGGCTCACCACCAGTAATACGCAACTTCGTAACGCCCAGCGAGACAAAAATACGGGAAAGGCGCGTAATTTCCTCAAAGGTCAATATTTTTTCTTTTGGCAAAAACGGATAGTCATGGCCAAATATTTCTTCCGGCATACAATATCGGCACCGAAAATTACATCGGTCTATGACGGATATTCTTAAGTCCCGTAACGGACGATTCCATTGATCGTCGCTCCGGTTCGCCATCCTGTTCACCTCAATCCGTCTTCATTAATAAAACTCTTTACACTCTAAATTGGAACGGCATTTCCATTCATTTTATACTGAACCAAAAAACCGGCATCACAACAACTTCTTCGCTTATGAATATCGAAGAATCTGCTAAATGCCGGTTAATTTATCTACATCAGGATTTTACGAATCCCACTTCATGTGATATAGAAAAATCAAACTAACAAGCGCTGCGACAAATAAAATATACGCGGTTCCCACGCACACTCCATTTACGATTGCTCTGAAATAGATTACATTCCTATTGTTAGCAATCCTGGAACGTTTGTCAATGATTTTTCGATTTCTCAAACGATAATCATTATCAATTAAAAAATTAATAATGTACCGTTGAACTATCTTAAATTTTACGTTATAGTTACACGAGATGACATGCAGAAAATGACATATCTAAGTTATTCAGAAGTTATTGATATACAGACGGTGCGTACTGTTTGTTATTAATACATATTCAAATGGCGGATTGGCCTCCAGGACCTAGAGCTTGGTCACTACTCCACCATAAACACAAGTGCTGGAACACGAGCACTTGTGTTTATGGTGGAGTTTTTTTATTCCTAATTTTTAAATTTAAAATCTGAAAGGAGCCTGAACCGTGACTGATAGTACGATCAAAATTACATTAAACGGACAGGAACTGAAAACGAAGAACAGCGCAACGATTCTTGAAGTGATTAACGAAAACAACATCGCCCATCCCCAGCTGTGTTACGTTCCCGAAGTCGATCCGATCCGCACCTGTGACACATGTATCGTGGAAGTGGACGGAAAACTTATGCGTTCCTGCTCAACACTGGCTTCGGATGGAATGAATATTCATTTACACTCGGATCGCGCGAAAGCAGCTCAAACCGAGGCTATGGACCGATTGCTAGAAAATCATCTCCTCTACTGCACAGTGTGCGATAACAACAACGGTAATTGTACTTTGCATAATACAGCAGAGCTTATGGAGATTGAACATCAAAAATATCCGTATCAACCGAAAGTTGACCCGACAGAAGTAGATATGTCTCATCCCTTCTATCGATATGACCCCAATCAATGTATTGCATGCGGCCAATGCGTAGAGGTATGCCAAAACCTTCAGGTCAATGAAACGCTGTCCCTTGACTGGGAAGCGGAACGCCCTCGGGTCATATGGGATGACAGGGTTGCGATTAACGATTCTTCCTGCGTCAGCTGCGGTCAGTGTGTAACCGTCTGCCCATGCAATGCCTTGATGGAGAAATCCATGCTGGGAGAAGCAGGCTTCATGAGTGGTATGAACAAGGATTTATTAAATCCGATGGTAGATTTAATAAAGGAAGTGGAGCCGGGCTATAGTGGGATTTTTGCTATTTCCGAAGTCGAAGCAGCAATGCGTGAAACCCGTACGAAAAAAACGAAAACCGTCTGTACGTTTTGCGGTGTAGGTTGTAGCTTTGAGGTTTGGACCAAAGGTCGCAAAATTTTGAAGGTACAACCTACCTCTGAGGGACCTGTTAACGGTATCTCAACATGCGTAAAAGGGAAATTTGGCTGGGATTTTGTGAACAGCGATCAGCGTTTGACCTCCCCTTTAATTCGTCAAGGTGACGAATTTGTGGAAGCTACCTGGGAAGAAGCCTTGAGCCTGATGGCCAGCAAAATGGGAGCTATTCAAGAAACTTACGGCGGTGAGGCACTCGGCTTTATTTCTTCGTCCAAATTTACCAATGAAGAAAACTATTTGATGCAGAAGTTGGCTCGTCAGGTCTTCCAAACGAATAACGTCGATAATTGCTCACGGTATTGCCAATCTCCTGCGTCATGGGGGCTGCAATACACCGGAGGCATCGGTGGGGACAGCGGTACAATTAAAGACATTGCCAAAGCAGGTTTGGTCATGCTGGTCGGTTGCGCGCCGGGAGAAGGACATCCAGTGCTGGCTACTCGTATCAAACGTGCGCATAAGCTGCACGGTCAAAAGTTGATCTCGGTCGACCTGCGCAAGCATGAAATGGCAGAACGCGCAGATCTGTTCATTCGTCCGAAGCAAGGTACGGATTATGTATGGTTATCCGCTGTAGCCAAATACATCATTGAGCAAAACTGGCATGATGCAAAATTCATTGAAGAGCATGTAAACTTCTATCCTGAATATTTGAAGTTGCTAGATCGTTTCACCCTGGAATTTGCCGAACAGGAAACTGGTATTTCCAAAGAGACACTGATTCAGGTAGCGACTATGATTCACGAAGCCGACGGCACTGCCATTTGCTGGGGCATGGGTGTGACGCAAAACATCGCAGGCTCTTACACTTCGATTGCAATTGCCAACCTACTGCTGGTGACTGGAAACTTTATGCGTCCGGGTGCAGGCGCATATCCGCTTCGCGGACATAACAATGTTCAGGGTGCTGCCGATATGGGTACAATGCCGGATATTTTCCCGGGCTATCAGCCCGTGACGAACGATGTCGTTCGTGCCAAGTTCGAAGCGGCCTATGGCGTACAAATTCCAGGTCAACGCGGACTAGACAACATTCAGATGCTGGAAGCTATTGAAACAGGTAGGCTCAAAGCGATGTATATCGCTGGAGAAGAGATGGCATGGGTGGATGCCGACTCCAACCATACCCAAGAAATGCTGGCGAATTTGGATTTCCTTGTCGTTCAGGATGTATTTCTGAGCAAAACAGCTGAATTCGCCGATGTCATTTTGCCAGCCGTACCTTCACTCGAAAAAGACGGAACCTTTACGAACACCGAACGTCGTGTCCAGCGTTTATATGAAGCACTCCGCCCTATGGGAGACAGTAAACCGGATTGGTGGATTTTCAGCCAATTTGCCAAGTACATGGGATTTGATTGGGATTACAGCCATCCAAGTGAAATTTTTGAGGAAATGGCGTCGCTCACTCCATTTTTCTCCCAATGTAATTATGATGTATTGGAAGGCTGGAACAGCTTCCACTGGGGATCGCCGGATGGTAGCAATACACCGCTACTGCACACCAACGGCTTTAACTTTCCGGATAAAAAAGCGCGTTTGGGACTTTTCGAATATGTGCCACCGAAAGAGTACCCCGTTGAATTCGATCTGACCTTAAATAATGGTCGACTGCTCGAACAGTTTCATGAAGGAAATATGACGACCAAATCAGCGGGTATTCAGCTCAAACTTCCAAAAGTATTTGTAGAAGTGTCCCCTGAATTGGCTGAAGAGCGCGGAATCCATAATGGATCGCTGGTTCGATTGGAATCCCCTTATGGTGCGGTCAAGCTACGCGTTCTGGTTACAGACCGGGTGCAGGGAACTGAAATTTATGTGCCGATGCACTCTACCAGCCATGATGGTGCGGTCAATCTGTTAACTGGTGGAGCGTTCGATGTGGTCACCCGTACACCGGCCTATAAACAAGCCAAAGTACGGATGCAAATTTTGGAGGTAGACGGTCAAAATCCACTACCACGTATCAATCCGCGTTACAAAAAGCGTCATCCGCAAAATGGGGTTGAAGTGGACCGTAAGTGGAATCGTCCCGGTTACGTCGATTTAGTGGATCAAAAATAAGGAGGTCAAGCCGTGGCTAAGCCTATTTCAATTGTGAGAAAACGCATTTTGACAGAAGAAGAACGGCAAAAACAATCGCTGGATCAGCTTACTGCTGATCTGGCGGACAATGGGGCGGCATTGCAGAAGACACTTGAAATCGTACGTGAACTGCACGATAGTGGTCTTCTCGAAGCAGCTCAGTCTATGCTGAAGGCTAAAGAAAGCATCGCCAAAATCGCTGTAGGACAAGCGACGCGTAAGCCTGTGACGAACATCATTAATAATCTCATGGGAGCAGCAGGAATGCTGTCTGAGGTAGACCCCGAGCTGATGAAAAAGCTGGCAAAAAGCGTTACTAATGGCCTGAACGAAGCCGATAAACATCTAAAGCAGAATAAAAAGACTCGTCTGCGCGATCTTATGAAGGCGATGAATAATCCAGATGTAAACCGGGCAATGGGATTTGGCATTCATTTTCTCAAAGGAGTGGGAAAAAGTTTGTCTGATAAATAGCTCATAGAGCGTGAAGGTGGAAGACTAGTAACAACAGACAATAAAAAGAGCTGGCTCCGAAAACGGGGGCAGCTCTTTTTATTTATTTTTTATCCACCTGCAATAGCGTCACCGTTTTAAGAGAAATGGCATCTTTTATTTGCTCCTCTGCGATGACCTTGAGCTTAAGCAAACTGGCAATCTTCGACGTATCTGGCTTGGAAAACAAGCGCCATAGCTGCGGATCAGGCAGTGAATCATACAGCTTTGTATGATCGTATTCCTTGCGGTGCTGCTGTATAATCTTGACTCGGTAGTTGCCAATTTCCCAATCTGATACTTCCTGCTGTGCACAATGTGCGGTAATGTCATTACGTAAATCAGTCAGTTCACCTTCAATTTCTTTTTGCTTTTGCTTTAACTGGTAGTAGCGACGCACCTTGTTTTCCAATCCCATCACGCTCCTCTGCTTACATATGTATGTTTGCAGAAGCGTTTTAGGACAAGTTTTGTAATGTTAGGATTAAAGGTATAACTGTAAAAGCATTTCCCGGGTAATGGAAAGGTCCATAAGGCGAGCCATCATCATCCAAACTTTATTTAGGCAAATTCACCCCTGGTTTTACAGGTCCTGTTCCTTGGGATTTCCCCTTACGTTTCATATAATTGGCCCAGTATGCCGTCAGAATAGGTACTAAAATCGAGGTCACAATGACCGAAGCAGCAACTAAGGCCGTTGCAGATTGCGCTACAGGCAGAAACTCAGGCTTGATGTTGGCGACAATGACTGGATTGGCTACTGCTGCACCTGCTGTACTGGAGGCTGCAATTCCTGCTGTACCGTTGCCACCACCGATATATTTGTCAGCCAAAATCAGTGGAATACCTGTAACGATAATGACAAAAATACCTAATAAAATACCAAGCATTCCTGTCTGGACAATGACACTCAGATCAATGGAACAACCAAGTGCAAAACCGAAAAATGGAATCAAAGCTTGCGTTGCGTTCCCAAAATATTTTCGGAAATCATGATCCAGATTGCCCAACATAAATCCGACCAAAAATGGTAATACCGCCCCCACAAAGGTCTGCGGTTCAAAAACGGCCAGCCCGGTGCTACCCAAAATAATCATGGTCACCAACGGACCCGATTCCAGTGACATCAGTACAAATGCTCCTGCCTCTTCCTTGGAGCCATACTGCTGCATAATGGAGGCATATAACCCGCCGTTTGTCATATCCATAGCTGAGATCAACGCCAGCACCGACAAACCTGCAAATAGTCCACTTTCTACGCCACCAACAGGCAGCAATCTGGACGCAATGATCGCCACTACCCACGCGACCGCGATTTTAGTCAGTACGAGCGTTCCTGATTTACGCAATACAGTACCCGTCGCTCGCACATCTATAGAAGCACCCATACAAAAAAACCACACTGCCAAGATGGGTACCGTACCTGTCATCAGCCCCTTGGTAAAAGATCCAAAATAGTCGCCTGCCCATGGAGTAAATGTATGAAAAAGCGCGCCAATAAACAGCGGCACCAGCATAATGCCCCCTGGAATTTTATCAATGTTTTGTTTGATTTTCATAACTTCGTTCAACCCTTTCGTTTTTGCCAATGCAAAAACAAGGCCGTGTTACTTGCGGCTCAAGCCGAGCTCGGGAATCAGTCTCGCGAAGGTATCGTGACTCTCCTTCAGTTGCCGCGCGAATGCCTCTGCATCCTGGACACGCAATCCCAACCCATGCTTACGCATTTCCTCCCTGAATTCCTCGTCTTTCGTCCCCTTGATCAGTGCATCTGTCAGCGTTTGAGCAACTTCCTCCGGTGTTTCCTTGGGTACAGCCAGCCCTCTCCAAGTGCCAATAAAATGTACACGTAGCCCAGTGGCTTGCTGTAGTGTCGACACTTTTGGAAACGCTTCCGAAATAGTGTCTGCCTGGATCGCCAGTATGCGAAGTTTCCCTTCGTCCACGTATTTCTTCACTTCTGCGGGACTGACGGGTACAGCATCCACAAATCCGCTCATTAAAGCGGAGACGGCTGGGCCTGCTCCCTCATAAGGGATATGGGTAAAGCGAACTCCGCTTTTCTGCTCCAGCATCGCGGCAGCAAGGTGCCATATGCTCCCTGTGCCTGCATTCCCCATTTTGAGCTTGCCGGGATGAGCCCCAGCATCCTCCAGAAATGCCTCCGCTGTCTTCCATGGTGCATCCGCCCGGACCGTAATGGCGGAAGGGTCCATATTGGTTTGAAGCAGCGGCTTAAATCGCTCATAGGTGAGCGGTAGCAGTCCCAAATGAGGCAACGTAGTCAGCTCAGCGACCAGATACGTTACGGTATAACCGTCCGCCTGCGCCTCAGCCCCTTCCATCAGCCCGACAGAACCGCCTCCTCCCGTTCGATTAACGACGATGATCGGCTGACCGAGATGCTTTTCGGCGGCTTTCGCCAACGCTCTCGCGGTAATATCCGTACCGCCTCCGGCTGCGTAAGGAACGACGAGTGTTATTGGCTTCGTAGGAAATATACGGCTGTGATCCTGCAAGGTGTGGTGATCCACATATTCACTGATACTCAAGGCAGAAAGCATAGCTACTCCCGCCGCAACCAGCACATATTTTTGCCATGGCTTTTTCTTCATTACGTTTCCTCTTCTCCAAAAATGAACTGGGCCCGTCATGCGCCCGTTTTCACCTCCAACGTTTTTGGTCTTGTTGTTTGCGTTTACATGAAGTCAATGTACCGCAACGTGGAGGGCTACAGCTATCGCTTAATCTTCGTATTTATCTTCTATTTCGCCAAAGTATCGACCTTTTGACCGATCTGCATATTCATTGGAAGATTTGCTGATTTGTCTGAATTTCCCTGGGGTCACTTGTTTGTGCTTGCGGAATACCCGGATAAAGCTGTTCTCATTTCGGTATCCGACCTGTTCTGCAATTTCACCGATTTTCAAATGGGTTTCACATAGTAATGTGCATGCCTTTTTTACGCGTAATCCAGTCAAATAATCGTAAACGGTGGTCCCCGTTTCTTCCTTGAACATGCTGCTCACCGAGGACACGCTCATGTGAACATGATCCGCAATTTCCTGAAGCCCGATGTTCAAATGCAAGTGATGTTCCATATACTCGATCATCTCTTGTACACGCACAAAATCTTTGGACTGGATGCGTCCATTCCATTTTTCTTCAATATCAGTCAACATAATGACCAGCAATACCTCCATGTCTTGAAGGTCTAGCGTCAGAATCTGATTCCAGTGGTAATCAGCAAGCTGATCCGGCGGCGTCACACTCTGAGTGGCACACCATTTTAGCAAATCTTCCAGCAATTCATGAACAAACAAGTAGACCTGAGCTGGGGATGTTCTGTGGAGTCGAAGTTCTTCTACCCAGTGGCTGATTAGCTTTACACTTGCACCAGGTTCCTGTGACTCCAGGGCACGAATCATTTCCACACGCCGATTGTCCAGCAATGTTGAATCCTGAATCTGCTCCTTTGACTGTTCATCCACCGTATTATCCTTTTTCACACTTATACTGCTGTCTATATTCGTATATGAACGTCCATACCCCTCATACAAACGCAAATTAAGGGCCTCTTTTCCTTTTATAAAAGACGCCCGTGCCTCTCGAATATCCGTGACCATATGACCAATTCCTATAGAAATAGTCAAAGGAAGATACTCACCGACAACCTGAATCAGCCTATCCACGCTTTTTTGAAGCAAAATGCTCTCTTGGAGGTCAGTCTCTGTACCAACTTCATTCGAACTCTCGCTGAACTGTAACAGCACAATAAAACCACTTTCCTCCTCCGGCGAGCATACTGCTTTCCAGTGAGGTTCGAGCATCTCTAGCAAAATATTGTTCAGCGCATACTTGAGCAGCATTTTATCTTCTTCTGGAAAGCTTGCGGCCCACGCAGAATACCGGTCAATGGACACGATCATGACAAACAAAGAATGGCCGTCCCAATCGGAAAAATACTGTTCCCATTTCATACGCATTTCCTGTATGCCCATTCTACGCTGGATGACATCTTCCATATATTTGGAACGCAGCTCCGGCAGGCTACGCTCTACCACCAATGATTTGCGGTGAAACTCTCCAACCAGTTTGCTAATCACAGGTTCCAGGTCATACAATCCTCCTTGGCGCGTTCCCTTATTGCCCGAATTCAATAGGCTATTAATTTTTTTCATGGGGCGAAAAGCTGCATAATTATAATAGTAAACTGCTGAGCACCCAGCCAGTATGGAGATAAAGGCCAGCCACAGCATCATATTGCGCGCCAGCTTTACATTTTTCAGCAGCTTGTCCATCGGAACGAGCGATACTAGACGCCAGCCCGTTACATCAGAAAAGGTTTGGTTCGCCATATATTCCATGTTCCCTATCTCCACATAAGCATAGGGACTCACATCCAGCTCTTTCAAAATCCTGCCCATATCATTTAAGGGTAGGGACGATCTTAGCTTGGGATAGATCAACTCGCCCTCCAGATCATACACGTATTGCGAGTTGGATAAATGAATATAGAGTTTGGAGAAAAAACGGTCATAATCCAGATTGAATAGCACCGCACCCATGACCTGACCATTCTCTACTATGGGCCTGGCCAGCGAAAGCAGCTCTACCGCCCCCTGCTCACGATCGGTGCCGTACCATCGCCGCTTAATCAACAACGGCTTTTTTTGAATGTCCTGAATCCAGGGAACCCATGTGGTATCCGGTGCCTGTTTCCAATCAGGCCTGTAACCATAATTGCTGGATACGAGAGCATGATTGTCCAAAGAAATAACTTCAACCGAGTAAATTTCTTCGTGCGAAGAAAGGGTTTTCAAGTATTTGTGAAGCCGATCTATGACGGAGGCCTTGTCTTCCAGCGATTCCCCATCCGTTTGGACACGTACAAAGGCCTCTACGTCTGGATGATATGCTGCGTCCAGCGCCTTGTTATCAGACTCACGAAAAGCCCGATTGGTCACATCCAGATTGATTTGCAACAATTCTATATTGGGTGTGTTCAGCTCGGTATCCAAACCTTCACGGTATCGTGAATACGATAGCAAGCCGATCACGCTAATTACAAGCGACACGCACAGAGTGAGCAGTAGAATCAATCTTGTCTGTTTATTTTTCAGTATCAATCGAAGCTTAAGTCGCAACATTCCCGTAACTTCATCCTTCCGGACTTCGTTGTCCATCTTCCTCTTGCCAATATACGTGGTGACATATTCTCCCTAAATCTATTTGACGTAAGAGTTGGAATTCCCTGCCTATGTATATCAAACTTAATATAAGGATTCATATAAAAAAGAAGAAGCCTCCCTGTACTGTACAAGGTAGAACTCCTTCTTTGGCACTGCTTGTATCATTATTCAGCAAAAACAGATACTCGCTTCACAGGTTTTAGCTAGTCTATTCCACCTGAAAACGATCCAGCTCCCGTTGCATCTCTTCGCGAATCTGACGAAGCTCTTTTACCTTCTCAGCCGATTCCTCAAATGAACGCTTCTGCTCCACCGTGGAAGCCGTAATCTCTTCACTGCCTGCGGCGGACTGCTGAGTGATTGCGCTGATATTTTCAATAGCTTGCTGCACCTGTACGCTCAGTTCTCGCGATACATTCATGTCCGTTGATAGCTTGCTGACTTGGCTGGCGATTTGCTGCACTTTGCCACTAATCTCTGTAAACGATTCTCCAGTCGAGGAGGTTGCCTTCTCCTGCTCACGGAACAGCTCCTGACTTTGCGCCACAGAAGTCTTCACCTTATCCATAGCCTGCGTGATACTGTCAACAGCAGTATAAATTTTCTTTACAGCAGACTCTGATTGATTCGCCAGCTTTTTCACTTCATTGGCAACAACAGCAAAACCTTTTCCTGCTTCACCTGCACGTGCAGCCTCAATAGAAGCATTCAAGGACAACAGCGATGTTTGGCTGGCAATTTCGGATACGTATCCAGTCATGGTTGTAATCTCGGCTGCATTAGCCTCCAGCTCCTTGACCGTCTGCTCCACTTCGGACATGGCTGAACGATTTTCTGCAACAATACGCAGTTGATCGCTCATGACCCGCGTACCCTGCTCAATGACACGCAAAGCATCCTCACTATACGCGGTCGATTGTGTGGTCTCCAGTAGATTCGATTCAAACTTCTGCTGCATCTCGTCCACAACGCCAACTGTCGACGACAGATCCTCAGCAATTTTCTGACTGCCTATTGCCAGTTCCTCTGTTGACGTGCTGACTTGTGCCACAATTTCCTTCATGGCCTCATTATGCTGATCAATATCCCGAGCCATCAGATCGACACGATTACCCGCCTGATCAATGGAGAGTACAATGCTGCGCAAGTTCCCGATCATCACCCGGAAAGATTCATTAAGCTCGTCCAGCTCATCGCGTCCCTTGGTTTGGGCAAGCTGCACTGTCAGATTTCCCTCAGCAATTTGCTTTGCGGCATCCGTTAATTTGCGTGTTCTAAGGGCAAGCTGCCTGGATGTATATGTATTATATAGCCCAACCGCCACCAGAAGTATAACTGCACCTGCCAAGGCCAATTGCCATGTAAAACGAATGCTCTTGGTCAAATCTTCTGTGTATTGGTCATAACGTGCCTTGGTCAGCAGATCCAGCATAAATACATCGTTCTGAATCCCTTGGGCACGCATGGCCTCCCGCTTGGACTCCGGGCTGTTTTGGGTACTCATGGCTTTCTCCGTTGCTACTTTCAATTGGCTGAATTTTGTTTTAATCGTATTCAGTCGCTTTTGCTGCGCTTCGGTTTGCATCATGCCCTGTGAAAGCAAAGCAATCGTCTTTTCAGACTGAGTCAGTTGATTTTGCACATCGGCTTTGTTGCTCTCCGTCATGGAAGCTGAATAATTTTGCAGTGCCTGCCCTGACTGAATCAAATAGGCATTGAGCTGCTGTACATTCAACATAGCCGGAACCAGATTACTACTTTGCGAGTTAATACGAATTAATTCAAAAATGATATAAGCCACTAAAGCTAGGCAAGCAATCAAGGAAATCATCGCGTTCAGCACCAGTTTACCTTGCAGTTTCATCAGCTTTCATCCTCCGTTTGCGAAAATTTATTGGGTGGGAACAGTCAGTGTGCCGGATTTGATTTTTTCCTTTAAATCATCCAACAACTTTTGCTGATCCGGACTCAGTGTCACGACACGAATAGGCGCCAAACCTACACCATCTTCCGCAAGACCAAACACCATATCCTTCTCCGTAAATTTTCTTTGATGATCTGCAAATCCTTTGACTGCTGTATAAATTGCAATGTCTACATTTTTAAACATCGAGGTCACTACCGCTTTTTCCGCAATAAAAAACTGGTCGCTATCGACCCCGATGGCGAATTTATGCTGCTTTTGCGCTTCCTGCAGCGCACCTACGCCCGTAAGACCTGCGGCTGCAAAGATGACATCAATCTGATCCTGATTAATCATGTCATCTGCAATTTCCGTACCCAGTTCCGGCTTTCCAAAATCTCCTGCATACGTTGCAGTAACTTTGGCATTAGGCTTGACTGATTGCACTCCTGCGCGATACCCAATTTCAAATTTTTTCAACAGAGGAGATTCCGCACCTCCGAGAAAACCCACCTGTTCGGTGCGACTCGTCAAACCCGCAACGACTCCAGCCATAAAACTGCCCTCTTCTGCTTTGAAGCTAATAGAGGCCACATTCGGTAAATCTGATTTCTCATCCACGATTAAAAATTTACGGTCTGGATATTTTTTAGCAATGGATTCCAAACTGTCCTTCACCATGTAACCCAGCCCAATGATTAAATCAGCCTTTTCTTGAGCAAGCTGTTCAAAAGCCGCATCATACGTCTTGGTCTCCGTTATTTCTCGGTATTCAAAAACAATTTTCCCCTCATCCCGTGCTTTGACCAAACCCCGGAAAGCAGCGTCGCTGTAAGATTGGTCACCCAGACCAATATCTGACAGTACGATTCCCACCTTAATGGGCTGAGCCTTGGTTTGTGCTACCGATTGCCCACATGCACTTAGCAATAATGCAAAGATTGTGACAATGGGAATCCACCTACAAATTAATAATACTGCTCGCTTCTTCATGACATATCACCTCGGCATAATTTGGAAATCCCCAACATCTTTATATCGGTTATAAAAGCATATTTTTTCAGAAGAGTTTCTGTAAAATCATTGTAAATAGAATGTGATAAATAAGATTATTTTTTTCTCTATATGTAAAAAATGTATATTTTTGTACTTCTTTTATTATACGAACTGTCCAAATTCACTTATTTTCGTTTATGTCGTAAGAATAAAGTGTAATTTGGAAAACATAGGTACTCTGAAACCATCACTCTATTTCAATCCGAAAGGAGCAACATTAAAAATGACTTCGACCAATTTAATTCCACAGCCCAAAACTTATGGTCCCTTAGGTAATCTGCCCTTGATCGATACACATGCCCCTGTCCAGTCTCTGGTTAAGCTTTCTTATGAGTACGGTCCAATTTTTCGCATGGATCTGCCTGAAGGAACGAACATTTATATTTCTGGTCATAAGCTGGTCGCAGATGCTTGTGATGAATCCCGTTTCGACAAACAAGTGTGGGCTCCATTACAAAAAGTACGAGCTTTTGCAGGAGACGGACTATTCACAAGCTGGACTGAGGAACCGAACTGGCGCAAGGCCCACCAAATTTTACTGCCAAGCTTCAGTCAGAGGGCTATGAAGGGTTACCACAATATGATGCTTGATCTTGCTGTTCAGCTGATACAGAAATGGTCTCGACTCAATCCCGATGAAAGTGTAGAGGTACCGGAAGATATGACCCGGCTGACTTTGGATACCATCGGATTATGCGGCTTTAATTATCGTTTTAACAGCTTCTACCGCGATCAGCCCCATCCGTTCGTGACCAGTATGACACGCGCATTAGATGAAGCGATGGGTCAGCTGCAACGCCTCAATCTGCAAAACAAGCTGATGTTATCGAAAAGAAAGCAGTTTAAACATGACATCGAAACGATGTTTTCTCTGGTGGACAGCATTATTGAAGAGCGTAAAACCCTTGGCAACCAAGGAGAAGAAGATTTACTAGCGCATATGCTGGAAGGCAAGGACCCAGAAACTGGTGAGACGCTGGATGATGAAAATATCCGCTATCAGATCATCACCTTCCTCATCGCCGGTCATGAAACGACCAGTGGGCTTTTATCCTTTGCCATTTACTATTTGCTTAA
Source organism: Paenibacillus sp. 203 (assembly GCF_037027525.1). NCBI lineage: Bacteria > Bacillati > Bacillota > Bacilli > Caryophanales > Paenibacillaceae > Paenibacillus > Paenibacillus sp. 203. The sequence goes on along the minus strand of NZ_JAXCHD010000005.1, from coordinate 374,270 downwards.
GAATCCGCGAACGCTAACCAAGGCCTATGAAGAAGTGGATCGCGTGCTCACCGATTCGCTGCCTTCTTATACTCAGGTTCGTGAACTCAAGTACATAAGGATGATACTGAATGAGGCTCTGCGACTATGGCCGACAGCGCCCGCCTTCTCTCTCTTTGCCAAAGAAGATACGTTGCTCGACGGAACCTACCCACTTAAAAAAGGTGACAGCGTTAATGTACTCATCCCAAAACTGCACCGTGATACCGAGGCTTGGGGCGAAGATGTTGAGGAATTTCGACCGGAGCGCTTCGAGGACCCATCCGCCATTCCGCAAGATGCCTACAAACCATTTGGCAACGGTCAACGCGCCTGTATTGGACAGCAGTTTGCCTTACAGGAGGCCACTCTTGTGTTGGGTATGGTAGTGAAACATTTTGAGCTGATTGATCATACTCATTATGAGCTGAAAGTCAAAGAGACGCTCACACTCAAGCCGGAGGGCTTCACCATTCAAGTACGCCCGCGCAGCACACAGACTGCTGTCATACTGCCAGGTGCCGTTCAAGAACTTCATGAACAAGAGGAACAAAAGGTTGCCCCCCCCCCATGCCGAAAAGCATGATACTTCTTTGCTGTCTTTGTACGGCTCGAATCTGGGTACGGCTGAGGGACTTGCAGGTGAACTAGCCGATTTAGGTCGAAATTGGGGTTTCAACAGTAGCATAGCAACTCTGAATGATCGTGTGGACCATTTGCCTAAAGAAGGCGTAGTACTTATTACGACCGCATCTTATAACGGGCATCCGCCGGATAATGCTGATGCCTTTGTACAATGGTTAGAGCAGGCAGGCGAAGGGCAACTGGCAGGCGTAAGGTATGCTGTATTCGGCTGCGGCGACCGCAATTGGGCCAGCACATATCAGCGTATTCCAAGGCTGATCGACGAGCTGATGTCTGCCAAAGGGGCGAAGCGACTGTATGACCGGGGTGAGGGCGATGCCAGCGGTGACTTCGAGAAGGATTGGGAAGCCTGGAACCACGGCTTATGGCCGGATTTGTTGAATGCTTTCGGGGTAGAGCACAATGATACAGAACCGCAGGACAGCAACAGCCTGAGCATAGAGTTCGTCAGCGCCATACTCAGTACACCTCTTGCAGACAACTACGGAGCAGTGACCGCCGTCGTTACAGCGAATCGTGAGCTACTTGCTGCTGAAAGTGAACGCAGTACACGACATCTGGAGCTCAAATTACCAACCGGATTGTCCTATCGCGAAGGTGACCACCTTGGTGTGTTGCCGCGTAATCCTGCTTCGCTGGTCAAAAGGGTGATGCAACGCTTTAAATTACAGGAACAGGATTACATCGTATTGAGAGGCAGTGACCGGGATGCGGCGCATCTCCCCTTAGATCGGCCTGTCAGTATAGGAGATTTGCTCACTCTCAGTGTGGAACTGCAAGAACCGGCAACGAGAGCCCAGCTACGGCAACTGGCATCCTTTACCGTGTGTCCACCGCACAAAAAAGAAATTGAAGCTTTGCTGGAGGATACTACCTTTGATCGAGAGATACGACAGAAGCGCGTCACGATGCTGGATATTCTGGAGAAGTATCCAGCCTGCGAGCTGCCATTTGAAAACTTTATCTCGCTGTTACCACCACTCAAGCCTAGGTACTACTCCATCTCAAGCTCTCCGCTTGAATCGGATAATTCGGCGAGTATAACAGTGGGCGTCGTGCGTGGACCAGCCCGTAGCGGACAAGGTGAATACCTAGGAATTGCCTCCAATTATTTAGCACAGCTCCAACCAGATGAGTCAATTGTCATTTTTGTGCGTAAGCCTCAGTCGGGCTTCCGATTGCCAGAAGACCCAACCGTGCCTGTCATCATGGTCGGTCCGGGCACTGGAGTGGCACCATTCCGCGGATTCCTCCAGACACGCCATATACTTAAGGAGAGAGGAGAACAGCTCAGCGAGGCTCATCTATACTATGGCTGCCGTAATCCTAAGCTCGACTATCTGTACAAGCAAGAGCTGCAAGCCTGGGAGCAGGAGGGAATCGTTACGCTTCATACAGCCTTTTCACGTCTGCCCGATCAACCCAAAAGATACGTGCAGCATGTCATGAAGGAAGATGCGGACGCTCTGATTCACTTGCTTGATGAAGGAGCGCATCTGTATGTATGTGGTGATGGTAGCCGGATGGCTCCCGATGTAGAAGACGCCCTTTGTGCTGCTTACGCGGAAGCACACCATACCAGTAAAGAAGAAGCACAGCAATGGTTGGATCGTCTCCAAGAGGAAAAACGCTATGCTAAGGATGTCTGGACAGGCATCTAATGATAACAATATAAGAGCAAGCATCATGTTAAAAAATAAAAGGGACTGATTTCTGGGCTTCGGTCTCGTCGCCAGTAATTCAGTCCCTTTTATGATTATCTTTCACTCCATTTGGAAGCAATCACTTCGGTTTTACTTTCTATAAGATCCATGACTTCCTCGCGGCGTTTCGTCTTGAATAAATTAATCATGTCGATCAAGTCGTTGCGGTCTAATAATTTAACCCCGTTGACAGCAGCAAGTGTTTTACAGGATTCCGTATAACGGCCGGAGGTGATGACGACAGACTTGTCGGCCGCATAATAACGCATGGAGGTATAAATTTCCTGCACCGCGCCCAAACCTACCGGATGTTGTATCCCATAACGTTTGGCCTGTATGACAACTCTAACGCCTTCACGGTCTGTAAAAACCAGATCCGCTCCAAAATCCCGGCTACTGGTTGTTTTATAGATGTCCTTATAGCCAAGCGCGGATAATAACCGCTGCAAATAAAGCTCAAATTCCGAACCATCCTCCATACGATCTATATCCTGAATTCCAATTTTGCGTGGGTCCAGATCACGTAAAATCCGATTTCTACGACCACGTATCAATCCTCTGATGATGAGCGCAAACAACACTAAAAGTACAATGAGTCCTATTCCTAATTCCTTGTATGTCAATAATTTTTCTAGCAACATCCAACTCTCCCTCTTCTACCGTAAGCATAGCCGTATCATCTTTAACAGGGAACTCCCCTATGCAGGCTGGCTCCCGTATTACATCTCTCTTTATCACATAACAATAGCCCCGCCAGATTCGACGGGGCTATCTTCGTCTTGCCTCAAAGCTGTCTAAACTCCATACTCCGCATCATTATTCGCGATTCAGCAAAGATTCTCCGGCAATACCAGGCTGAGTCATTTGGTACGGGTCCAATATAATGTCCAGCTCCTCCTCGGTCAGTACATTGTACAGCAAGCACAGCTCGCGCACCGATTTCCCAGTCGTAATTGCTTCGCGAGCAATGCGTGATACCACCTCATATCCAAGGTGCGGATTAAGCGCTGTAATAATGCCTACACTGTTCTCCACATATTCACGACACCGCTCCACATTTGCTTCAATTCCTTCCACACAATGAATGCGGAACACGTGAAAGCCCTGCTTCATAATTTCCAGCGATTGCAGTAGGTTGTACACCAGTACGGGCTCCATTACATTCAGCTCGAGCTGACCAGCCTCTGAAGCCAAGCAGATTGTATGATCATTGCCAATGACCTGAAAAGCAATTTGGTTAATGACCTCACACATCACCGGATTTACCTTGCCCGGCATAATGGATGACCCTGGCTGGCGGGCAGGCAGACTCAGTTCCCCCAGACCCGCACGTGGTCCAGAAGCCATCAAACGGATGTCATTTGCCACCTTAGACATATTCATCATACAAATTTTCAAGGCGGCAGACACTTCAGTATAAGCATCCGTATTTTGTGTAGCATCTACAAGATTTTCGTCAGCTTCCACAGGGAAGCCACTGACGTCTGCCAGTACCTCTGCGACACGCTGAATATAACGACGGTCTGCGTTCAGGCCAGTACCCACCGCAGTTGCACCCATATTAATCGTTAGCAGGTGCTGCTTGGTCGCACGGACGCGTCCGATATCACGACCCAGCACGCGCGCATAAGCCTGAAACTCCTGTCCTAATCGGATCGGCACTGCATCCTGCAAGTGAGTCCGGCCCATTTTAATCACACTATCAAACTCATTTGCCTTGCGGGAAAATGCTTCCTGAAGCTCACTCATGGTAGCTAACAGCTTATCAATCATACTTAATACAGCCAAGTGTACGGCTGTAGGAAAAGCATCATTCGTCGATTGCGCCATATTAACATGATTATTAGGACTGATCTCCTGATAATCTCCGCGCTGCTTGCCAATCAGCTCCAACGCGCGGTTCGCAATCACTTCATTTGTATTCATATTAATGGACGTGCCTGCGCCGCCCTGAATCGGATCGACGATGAAATGATCATGCAACTGTCCTTGTATAATCTCATCAGCAGCCTGAATAATGGCCTCTGCTTTGGGGCGGTGTAAACGGGTTAGTTCCATATTTACCGTCGCTGCTCCCTTTTTTACAATCGCCATGGCTTTAATCAACTCAGGGTGCAGTCTTTGGCCTGTAATTGGAAAATTTTCTTTTGCCCTCAGCGTTTGTACACCATAATAGGCATCTAATGGCACTTCCTTGGTACCTAAAAAATCATGCTCCAACCTCATATTTTCTGATTCCTCCGCTGTGTTTGCTACGTTTCTTCAATTCAGTACAGCCAAATTGACATAAAAAGACCTTCTCTGATCCCCCTCTTCATTATACGTTTCTATTCCCGTGCTTTTCCAGTTGAATAAACGCGGAAAAAGCTATGTAATCCTATGACAAGTTATGATTACCCGTATATACCACACTTATTCGGTAAATGCTCAGCTATGACTTGAATACGGATTTAATGACTTATAATAATATCGAGTGGCATGAAGCTGACCATCGGCTGATTGAGCATAACCCGGAATAACACCAGCTTCTACAAACCCGATCGACTCGTATAGTCCATTGGAGGGATCACCCACCCGCGTATCTAGCACCAGTAACGTTCTATCCTGACTTAGTGCCTCTTCTTCCGCTGCCTTCATTAACTGTCGTGCGATCCCCAGTCTGCGACCGGACGGATGTACCATAAGCTTTGCAATTTCCGCACGATGAATAGCGTTAGCTTTTTGAGCCAAATGAAGCTGGACCGTCCCTACAGGTACTCCGTCCTTCTCGGCAATCCACAGAACTACGCCGTCCTCAAGTACATTGTTCCAATAAGTTGCTGCTTCCTGATAACCTAATGGGGGTAAGAAACCTATAGATGCACCGTCTGCAACCACGTCGATTAGCAGTCGACTTAGCGAATCTACCAGGGCTTCATCCAAAGCCTGAACAGGGTAGACTCTCATTTCGTTAGACATTGTGATTCCTCCCGATGAGTTCGATAATATACAATAAAGAAAGCAAACTATCTTTTTAGGATAGTTTACTTTCCATAATACTTCGCTTACTTCATCATTCTCATTTCCATTACTGCTCTGCCATATAAAAGAACTCCCACAGATGACCATCCAAATCCTGAAAGCTCCATCCATACATAAAACCATGATCTTGAGGTTCGTTTGAGGGCTTGCCGCCCGCTTCCAAAGCCTTGTGGACGATCTCGTCTACCTTTTCTCGACTCTCCACCGATAAGGCAACAATTGCTTCTGTGCTTTTTGTGGCATCTGAAATTTCCTTTGTCGTGAACGCTTTAAAACGTTCTTCAACCAATAACATGACAAAAATATGCTCACTAACAACCATACAGGTTGCATGTTCATCAGTGAACTGAGCACTGAATTCAAATCCGATGGTAGTGAAAAAATCAATGGACTGTTGCAGATTTTTAACTGGCAAATTCACAAAAATTTGTTTAGCTTTTACTCCCACGACATTTCACCTCTTCATTTGTCATTCATTCTAATTTATCATACTACCTCTCCACAAAAGATAACTTAACTATCGTATAAAGTCAATCAATCTAACATTTGTATAGGGAAATCTCCTATTCCCAATGAAGCTTAGCCAGTGTGCGAGATAATACAGCCGCAGCTTCTGCCCTCGTCACGGATGTAGCCGGACCAAAACGGCCTTTCTCGTCTCCTTTCATAATATCTAGTCCAGACAAAGTCTTCACAGCCGGAGCAGCCCATGTAGAAATCTCCTGCGCATCCGACAATGATACGGATATACTTTCACTCACTTCTCTTGTTTTTTCTCCTGTGTTCCCTGCGAAGCGCAAGGCTCTCTCTATGATCACAGCCAGTTCCTCCCTCGATACCGGGGTATCAGGACGGAAGCTTCCGTCAGTATAGCCGTTGATCAGCCCAGCTGCTGCTGCGGTACGTACGGAATCCGCATACCACGATTCGGGTTGAACGTCGTCAAAGCTCGTCAGCGTGCGATCAGTACGCTCCAGTCCAAGCACACGAACCAGCATCGCTGCCAGTTCAGAGCGTCGTACCTGGCCTTCAGGCTCAAAATGTACGTTCGCTAAGTCCCTTTCACGAGTAGCACTAGCTGTAGACGCTGTTGGATCGGTCCCCGTCACAAGCAGACGAGTTGCCAGCCGTGTAATGTCCTGCTGCGCCCAATGACCGGATATATCCATGAACGATCTGACTTCACCAGAAGCCCCGCCATCAAGCACAGCGTAAGTCCCTCCCGAACGTCCATACACGGTTATTTCCTCACTCGAAGTGTGAAAAGGAACGGGGGTATATGATAGCTGTCCGGCTTGGTTGGTCGATACCTTCACTACAGCAAGCTGCTCTGCATCGACCGTTGCAGGAACACGTAACAGATAACGTTCATACCCACTACCAGAGTCTCCGTTACCTGCCAAAAGCTGTTTCGGTCCATCCTCGCTTCTCAGCTCAGCGGCGATATTCAAAGCCTGTAACAGTTTGCGCCCTGTTACATCCAAGCGTTTAGCCAGTTCTTCGTTCGAAGCGATGGAAAAATTCAAGGAAATTTGTTTTACAGGCACCTGCCAGGTATCAGCCAGCTTTTGAAGAGACAAACGACTTGTTGCTACTTCATATCCACCTTGTGGCGTTTCTACTCGAAGGGTACGAATACGGTCGTTCAAAACGGCTTCCAAAGCTTCCCCGCTTAAATGAACCTCGTACGTCCCCGCTTCTACTTGCTCCCCTGCACGGATCACAAGCGTACCCTTCGCACCATTTTGAATGGCCTTTTGTATTTCAGCAGCTGTTACTTGAGCAATTGCCTTTTTCAGTCCGTTTTGCTCCACTCCGGTCACTACAGACTTGACTTGCACCACATTTGTACCAGACAGGCTGCTTCCATTGGGTTCACTACTGGGGATCTGAACCTGCCCATTTCCCGTTCCATTCAAGTTAACGCTACTGCTATTTCCAGCGTTGGCGCTTCCCTCGTTATCCTGCTGATCCTCCTCATCATCGTCATTTCGGCCACTCCCACCCTCTGTTGGTGGTTCTTCCGTTTTGCGCGGCACATCTATTTGCGCAACCAACGGATCATGATCACTGACCCGCCCGTCTGCCGTACTAAAGTCCGCATTCATATGAACGATATCCAGCACGGATGTTTTGCTCAGTGACGGGCTGACCAGCATATGATCCAATGTTTGCGAGTTACCTTCATAAATATAGGAGTACCGTTCCTTTTCATCCAAATGGTCAATCAGATTGGTCAATTCCTGCCCCCGTAGCAAAGCCAGCGTTTCCGAAAATTGAAAATCATTCAGGTCACCGAGCACCACTATATTGGCCTTAGGGTTTACTTGCAGTACCGACTTTACAAAGCCATTCACAATCGCTGCAATCTTCGCACGCTGTATTTCGCTGCTTCGCACAGGTGGCTGAATTCCTCCAAATGGCGCTTGATCGCCCCCTTTGGAATTAAAATGGTTAGCGACCACAATCACCTGCTGGCCTTCAAACTCAAATTCAGCGGCCAACGGCTTGCGCGAGTCTTCAAATGATGCATTCAGGGGATCAATCCGACCCGGGTTGAGGGAAAGTCCCTGCACTCCATAAGTGACAGACGTAACTGAATCCCCCTTGGGCTTGTCGGTCAGCGTAACACGTTGCGGATTGTACAAGAAGCCAACACGGATGTTGCCACCGGGGGCACCGCCATCCTTATTATTTTCAGGGCCAATATCTGTAAAATTGTATTCCGGGCCTCCATGAGCACGAATCGCCTCTATGAGCACACGGAAGCTTTCGGAAGCGTCTGTGGTGCCATCATCTTTCTCACCGTTATTATCCTGTACTTCCAGCAATCCTATGATATCCGGATGATTCAAATTTACAGCGATAGCCTGCCCCAGCTGATCTATCCGTTTTCCATCACCGGGATCGAAGTTTTCCACATTAAAAGAAGCTACTGTCAGCTTACGGTCATCCCCTATCAAACGCGTATTGGCTGGCTGGAGGCCGCCAGGTACAACATCCGGCATACGCTCTGGCAGCAGCTTATAATTGCTAAAGCTATAGCTCACCACACCTGTGATAGAACCCGCAAAACGATCGCCTGTTTTCAACGGTGTCGAAGGCTTCGCATCAATCAGAATCCGTTGCGGGTTCAGACTTCTTTCTGTCAGCATGAGTCCGCCTGCCTCCGTTACAACCTCACCTGTATTGGGACCGTTATCAATTCGGACTGGAATTTCATAGCCATAAGGACCAATTACAGTGGCATCCTTCAACTCTACACGCATGCCTTCCAGGCTTTCGAAAAAGTCCAAGCCATCCTCCTGTGGATCAAACACCGTCATTCCGTCATGATCCACAACAGATGTCGGCATCACACGGCCCTGTTCACCTAGCAAAATTGGAGTTGGCAATGGACGGTCATTGGCAATTACCTTAACCGAAGAAGCCACAATTTCTGTGGTTGTCAGGTCGATTGGCTTGCTCGCATATGTTCTTTCCGTGTATTCCTTCACCGAACCGCTAACCTTTACCTCATCCCCTACCTGTGCACCGTGACTAGGCTTGTACACTAAAATGGCCTCGGATGTTTTTTCATCCTGATCCACTTGAGCATCCAACTCTTGGATATAGAAACTACTCCCCTTCACCATCGTGACAACGCCTTCAATATCCGCTACTTTTTGTCCTTCATATGGAGAACGGTGTGCTGCCCCCTGTACATCATGGATGCGAAGCTTTTTAGGAAAATAGACATCTGCGTATACACTTGCCCCTACAGTTACGGGTGAAGGTTGCACCTCTTTTCCTGCAAAAGATGCAGGCTCTGCCGAAGCTTTTCCACTGGACAACCCTGCCGGCCCTCCAGCTGAAAGCAGCAGTATGGCACTGAGCCATGTGATCCCGAACCTTTTTAATTTCGTAGGTAATATTTTTTCTATGTATTCTTGTTTCATCAAAAGATACTCCCCTCCCCATTTTTACTATGATTACGCTTACAAATATATTCATCTTTTAAGATACCATAAATTAGTCAATTTAGTACCTTAATTATGTAAAATGAATTCTTCTTGCCGTAGCATATTCAGATCAAATTATTGTAAACTTGTTCTAATACAGAAAAAGGTGGCACATACGCTATGGAGCATTTGCTTAACGATCAGGTCAAAAACATTCAAATCAGCGGCATCCGCAAAATCGCCAACAAAGTTGCCGCATTACCCGGAACCCTGTCATTAACGATCGGACAACCGGATTTCCCTACCCCTGCGCATATTATGGAAGCTGCCCATCGGGCGATTAACGAAGGACGCACCTCCTATACACCTAATCCGGGACTGCCGGAATTACGAGAAGCCGCAGCGGCGTTTGTAGCTCGTAAATACGGCCTGAATTACCGTGGACAGGATGAGGTGATCGTAACGAACGGAGCCAGTGAAGCGCTGGATATTACCTTACGCACGATTTTATCACCCGGCGATGAAGTCATTCTGCCAGTGCCGATCTACCCAGGGTACGAGCCATTGATCCGCTTGTCAGGCGGCATTCCAGTGTTTGCTGACACCCGCAACAGCGGCTTCAAGCTCACGGCCAAGGTGCTGGAGCCTTATCTGACCGAACGGACAAAAGCAGTCATTCTCGGATATCCTTCGAATCCAACCGGACGAGTAATGAGTCGCGAAGAACTGGAAGCGGTCGCGGATTTACTGAAGGAGCGCGATCTGTTTATCATTTCGGATGAAATATACAGTGAACTTATTTACGAAACACCCCACGTGTCCATTGCAGCTTTACCAGGTATGCGGGAGCGCACCATCGTCATTAACGGTCTGTCCAAATCACATTCCATGACGGGATGGCGCATTGGTTTTACACTTGCACCCGCTGAAATTACACAGCACATGGTCAAAGTCCATCAGTACAATGTAACCTGTGCTAGCTCGATTAGCCAATATGCTGCCCTGGAAGCCTTGACTGTTGGTGTCGATGATGCACTCCCGATGCGTGAGGAATACCGCAAGCGTCGTGATTATGTACATGGTAGGCTGACAGACATGGGTATCCCGCTGGAGAAACCCGAAGGAGCCTTTTACCTTTTCCCTTCTATCGCCCATTTTGGATTAAGCTCGATGGATTTTACCGTGAAGCTGCTGGAAGAGCATGGAGTGGCTGTCGTACCTGGAGATGCCTTTTCTTCTTATGGCGAAGGATACATTCGCTTGTCCTATGCTTACGGACAGGATGTGCTGGAGCAAGGGTTGGATAAAATAGAGAGGTTTGTTAGGGGAATTGTGAGGAGTTAAGGTGGGAGAGGCGCTACGCAGTCCATTTGATCTTCCGATCGCTGTTGCTTCTCCAGATTCAAATGGCCCACTTCGCTCACTGCCCGCCTTAAAGTCCCACGATTCTCTAACGTGTGTGAAGTATGGGGAAAAGAAGTACAATACTCACTGCTTTACACGGTGAATAAACAAAACAAGCCCTTGAACCACCTACACGGGTGGTTCAAGGGCCTGTTCTTTCTTCCTCTACTCCCTCACCTGGGTGTGGGATTCATGGGTGCGTACCTTTAAGCACGGTGCAGCGGAGGGGGCGGAATGGTGCTGGACAAGCGAAGCGGTCGCCTTTAAATTCCGATTTTAACCTTTAAATATTCAATCATAAAAATCGGAATTTAACAGCGATGGTAAGCACCATCCGCCACCGCAGCGACCTTTAAAGCACCACCCCCTAATCCTCACGCCACTCCCCTACTTTAAATGCATTTTGAATTGCAGGAACAATTCATTGTAATGAGCGAGCATGCGCTTGCCTAGATTGTTGTATACTTCCAGCTTGTCTGTAATTTCGGACGGAGGGTAAAAACGCTCGTCACCAGAGATATCTTCAGGCAACAACTTCTTTCCATCCTCGTTGGGTGTGGAGTATCCTACAAATTCGGCATTTTGAGCGGCTACATCGGGCTGCATCATGAAATTGATGAACTTATGGGCCGCATCCACATGGGTAGCGGTTTTTGGAATAACCATATTATCAAACCACAAGTTGGAGCCTTCATCTGGCACGATGTAATCGAGCTTCTCGTTCTCATCCATGATTTCAGACGCATCACCGGACCATACAACCCCAGCAGCGGCTTCCTCGTTTGCCAGCAGCATTTTAATCTCGTCACCGACAACCGCTTTGACATTGGGCGCTAATTTCTCCAACTTCGTCAAAGCCTGCTGCAAATGTGCCTCATTCGTATCGTTCAAGGAATAGTGAAGGCTGTTCAGTGACATCCCTACGACTTCCCTCGCACCATCAACCAACAGTAGGTTATTACGCAGCTTTGGATTCCACAGACCGTTCCAGCTATGAAAATCAATGCCTTTCGTCAGCTCCGGGTTAAACACAATCCCGACTGTACCCCAAAAATACGGCACCGAGTATTGGTTATTCGGATCAAACGAAAGATTTAGAAAATGAGAATCCACATGCTTCAAATTCGGCAGCTTGCTGTGGTCCAACGGGAGCAACAAGTGCTCCTGCTTCATTTTAGCCAAAGCATATTCCGAGGGAACCGCTACATCAAACGAAGTTCCTCCCTGCTCGATTTTCGTCAGCATCGCCTCATTGGAGTCAAAGGTCTGATAAATGACGGTAATCCCCGTCTCCTTTTGAAACCGTTCCAGCAGCTCAGGATCAATGTAGTCTCCCCAGTTGTACACCGTCAGTGTGTTACCACCGGAGTAGCCTTGACTGGAATTCAACCATGCGGCCACCCCCATCAGCCCAAACGAGATGATGAAAATCGACAGAAACACGCGCACAAGTGACTTCATCTAGGCACCCCCATTTCTGCCGCAGGCTCTTTTTTACCATTACGATTCGCCTTGCGCATAATAAAGTAGTAACCCACCACCAGCAGCACAGTAAACAGGAAAATGAGCGTGGATAGCGCATTGATGGACAATGAAACCCCTTGACGGGCACGTGAGTATATTTCCACCGATAAGGTCGAATAGCCACTGCCTGTCACAAAAAAGGTCACCGCAAAATCATCCAGCGAGTACGTTAACGCCATAAAGAAGCCCGCATAAATCCCTGGCTTGATAAAGGGTAGAATCACCTTGGTCAGCACATCCATTCGACTGGCACCCAAATCACGCGCGGCATCGACCAGAGATGGACTCATTTCCTGCAACCGCGGCAAAATCATAATGACCGCAATCGGCACACTAAATGCAATATGGGATAATAAAACGGAGTAGAAACCCAGCTTAATCCCGACCATCGTGAACAAAATGAGGAAGGAAGCGCCAATAATGACGTCCGGGTTCACGATCAATACATTATTGAGCGATAGCAACGTATTTTTGACTCGACGGTTTTGCATCTGATGAATAGCCAGCGCACCCATGATGCCAATAATCGTAGCCAACGCAGACGACAGCAAAGCAATCACCAAGGTGTTAATGACAATAATGATCAAGCGAGTGTCTGCAAACACCTCTTTGTAATATTGGAGTGTAAAACCTTCAAACTCATGCATCGTCCCGCCACTGTTGAAGGAATAGTACATCAAATACAAAATAGGTGCGTATAACACGAGAAAAACAATCACCAAATAAATATTCCCGAACCGGTTTTTATTTACCATGCCGCACCCTCCGTTTCGTTCCCGAGGTGAGCAGCATAATGATCCCCATCGCCAAAATCAGGAACACGGCAACCGTAGAGCCCATCCCCCAATCCTGAGTAACCAGAAAATGCTGCTCTATCGCCGTCCCCAGTGTAATCACACGGTTACCTGCAATCAGGCGGGTAATCATAAACAGCGACAACGCTGGAATAAACACAGCCATGCAACCGGATCGCACACCCGCAAGCGTTAACGGGAAAATAACCCTACGAAACGCGGTCCACTTGGAGGCTCCCAAATCACGGGCAGCGTCCAGCAGTGAAGGGTTTAACCCTTCCAACGCGTTATAGATGGGCAAAATCATAAAAGGCACAAAAATATAAACCGACACAAACACAAAGCTGGAGCTGGTAAACAATAATTGCTGACCACCCAACCCAACCATACCTAACACCGCATTCACCGGGCCATAGGTACCAAATATCCCGATAAAAGCATACGTTTTGAGTAACAGGTTAATCCAGGTCGGCAAAATAATGAGCAACAGCCACAGCTGCTTATGCTTTGTGCGTGTGAGCAAATACGCCGCCGGATAAGCAACTAACAGTGAAAATACGGTAATCAGAAATGCATACCAAAACGAGCTGAGCGTCATGCTCAAATAAACGGGTGTCAGAAACTGAGCATAGTTGTTGAATGTGAGATGACCATCCACATCAAATAGTGAATAGTAAAACACAAGTACAACCGGAGCTGCCACGAACAGCACAATCCATAAATAGTAAGGCAGCAGATACGCTGCTCTTGTATTACCGGACATGCTGATCCACCTCTTCATAGGCTTCCAGACGCCGATCAAATTCTTCTTCTGTTTCCCCAAACCGCATCACATGGATCGCTTCCGGGTCAAATCGCAGACCGATTTCACTGCCCAGCTCCGCCTTTTTGGTAGAATGCACAAGCCACTCCTGACCCGAATCATCATAGCAGCTTATTTCATAGTGAACACCACGGAACAATTGGGTATCTACCTTCACACGCAGCTTGCCTTCAGCAACATTCGTAATCTCCAAGTCCTCTGGCCGGATCACAATTTCAATGGGTTCGTTCGGACGTAATCCTCCGTCGACACATTCAAACTGTCGACCGTTAAATTCCACTTGATAATCTGCAATCATCCGTCCTGGGACAATGTTGGATTCGCCGATGAAGTCAGCAACAAACCGATTGATCGGCTCATCATAAATATCATTAGGCGTACCACTCTGCTCAATCTTACCTTTGTTCATAACAAAAATTTCGTCCGACATGGCCAGCGCTTCCTCCTGATCATGCGTAACGAAAATAAAAGTAATTCCAAGACGCTGCTGCATTTCGCGCAAAATGTACTGCATTTCAGTACGTAGCTTTAAATCCAGTGCAGACAACGGTTCATCCAACAAGAGAACATCAGGTTCATTGACGATAGCCCGTGCGATGGCCACACGCTGACGCTGTCCCCCGGACATCTCAGAAATTTCCCGCTCGCCGTAGCCTTCCAGATTGACAAAGGACAACGCCTGTGTCACCTTCTCCTGAATGTCCTTTTTGTTCATCTTTTTAATTCGCAGACCGAAGGCTACATTTTCAAACACATTCAGATGCGGAAATAGCGCATAATCTTGAAAAACCGTATTGACCTGCCGCTCATTGGCTGGAACACGATTAATGAGTTTTCCATTTAAATAAATAGAGCCTTCTGTCGGCTCCGCAAAACCTGCAATCATACGCAGAATCGTCGTTTTACCACAGCCGGAAGGCCCCAGCAGTGTATAAAATTTACCACGCTCAATCTCAAAGCTGACGTCCGCCAGCACTGGGGGATCGTTGTCATATTGCTTGGTCACCCGTTCAAATCGGATGATGGTTTGCTCTCCCATAACACCCTCCTTCAAAAAATTCGACTTCATTCCATTTCATTCTTTTCATTAAACCTATTTATTCAGGGCGCATCATTTACCCTTGAGACTTCCAGGTAAAATAGTCTGTCAGCACACGAATGGCTACACCAATCGCTTCCTCCGCAGGCTCCAGCTTGGCATGATGCAAACCATAAGGCGTATCAACACCAAGCCAGAACATCAGACCGGGAATTCGCTCCAGAAAATACCCGAAGTCTTCTCCGGTCATCGCTTCTCCGCATTCAATAAGCTGCACATCCTGCCGATTACGGACCCAGTTCATGAATTCCTCGGTCACCTTGGCTTCATTGTACACTTGCAAATAATTGGAGCCATAATGAATCTCGGCATGACATTCAAATCCAGCCTCCACACCACGCACTAGTGCTTCAATCCGTGATTTAACCAGCTTCATCGTATCGGCTGACAACGTTCGGATCGTACCCTCCAAACGGGCGGTTTCCGCGATAATATTTTGCTTCGTGCCTCCGCTAACCTTACCCACGGTAATGACCGCTGCATCAAGTGGATTCACATTACGGGCTACAACCGTCTGTAATTGTCCCACAAGCTGACAAGCAGCCACTACCATATCATTCGCCTTGTGTGGATACGCAGCATGCCCACCCATACCCTTCAGATCGATGAAAAGCTCCGACGTATTGGCAAATAGAATGCCCGGGCGAGTCGCAATTGTGCCAACAGGATATTCGGGCGCAACATGCAGTGCGACAATTTCATCGGGTATCCAGTCTGCCAGCTCCGTGCTGTCCCGCATAGGCAAGGCTCCGCCCGGCCCTTCCTCAGCAGGTTGAAACAGAACAACCAGGTCATCCTTAATCGGATGGCTTGCAAAGTGAGTAACAATTCCCAATCCAATCGTCATATGTAAATCGTGTCCACAAGCATGCATATAGCCGGGATGGGTCGAACGGAAATCGTACCCTGTCTCTTCTTCAATCGGCAAACCGTCCATATCACAACGATATCCATAGCGGCGTTCAGGAGCTGTTCCATGAATGAACACTAACACGCCCGTACGCCATGTACGAATGTCCAACCGCTCCTGAGGGAGCGTTTCCAAATAATCCAGCAAATATTGTTGTGTTTTGTATTCCTCAAAACCCGGTTCGGGAATTTGGTGTAAATCCCTTCGTATTTGGACAAAAGAACGATAGTCGACCGTACTCATTGCTGCTACGCCTCCTCTTTATAGCTCATCAGCTCTTATCGGGCAAAAGAACAAAAGGACAAAAGCCCGGCGCAGCCGCCGAGCCTTGTCCGTTGTGCTTCGTCCCTAAGTTATGCTGTCAGTGCATCATGCTTCTGACAAGGAATCGTTCACCTTTGGTACATTAAAAAAATTTTGCCTTCTTACAGAATGCGCAGTTCTTTCAAAATCTCAGTTTTAGATTTGGTCTTATCGTCAACCTGTTTGATCACACGTGCAGGTGTACCCGCCACTACGGAGTATTCAGGCACATCTTCAGTTACGACAGATCCGGCTGCAACAACTGCACCTTTACCAATTCGTACGCCTTCCAATACGACTGAGTTTGCACCGATCAATACATCGTCTTCTACTACAACTGGTTGTGCAGATGGTGGTTCAATGACACCCGCCAGGACAACGCCTGCACCGATGTGACACATGTTACCTACTTTAACACGACCGCCCAGCACAGCATTCATATCAATCATCGTGCCTTCACCAATGGTGACACCGATGTTAATCACTGCACCCATCATGATGACTGCGTTGTTACCGATGCCAACCATATCACGAATATATGCGCCTGGCTCAATACGGGCATTGATGCCTTTCAGATCGAGCATAGGAACAGCAGAGTTACGGCGGTCATTTTCCACCACATAGTCTTCTTCTTTCGCGTTTGCGCTATCCAGTACAGGCTTGATATCAGCCCAATCCCCAAATACAACACCACTGTCTCCAGAAATAAAAGCTTGAACATTCTCGCCAAAAGATGCGGAAGCCAAAGCTCCTTTTACATATACTTTAACAGGCGTCTTTTTCTTGCTGTTTTTAATCACGTTGATGACTTCTTGTGTATTCATTTCGATGGACATAGTAAATCTAACAACTCCTTCATCGCTTCATACGACTTCGTAAGCCGGAATGATCTTATTCTCTCATCCTTTATAGCACAAAAGTGCAGGTCTCGCAATTATAGATTAGACCCTTATAGCTCTAACCTATCCCTTAAAATAACAATTTCCAGCGGCGTAACTGCCTTAAATTCATAATTGTAAGCCGCCGACCATCCCGCAACAAAGTAGGGTTATTTATTAGCTTGCAGGCTCTCCAGCGATGTATAAATGAAGGATTCGAATCCTTCAGCAGGTTCACCTTGTGGAATGTTCACTTTCACGATGAAACCACCTGTTTTATTTTCTACAACAATATATTGCTGTGTCATCTTCGAACCGCTCGCTTGTAAGAACAGACGGCTACTGGACAGCGCTTGAGGTACGGCTGCTTTGTCCAGCTTCTGCACCTTGCCGATGGAAGCTAGGTCCTTTTCGCCTTCTTTTTGAAGCTCATCCAGATTAAAGTCGGAGGGCAGCTTCGTAATTTCAGCATAATAGTTATCATCTACAGCCAAGGCAACACGGTTTTGATCGGGAAACAGGGACATCGGATCAAACACATACAGTGAATATCCCTCTCCTTTTGCCAATGTTGCTGTCTGCTTTTCCTTTTTTCCTTCAAGGGTAAGCTCAAAAGTTTGAGTCTTCGAGCGTTCTCCGCCTACTGCTTGACCAGAACTTCCGTTTTGATTGCCATCTGTTGCAGCCTCTGTTTTTTGTATTTTCGTTAAAGTCAGTTGCTTCGCCGTCGCGTCGCCCTCTACTGCTTTTTCGTTGTATTCAAACGCTACTGTATCGCCTTCCTTAAGCCCTGCTATTACCGTGTCCAGTCCGTCTCCCAGTTGGAAGGATTGGGCTTCACCATTGGTTTCAATCTCTACCGTATGCGGGTCAGCAGCTCCATTGTATACACCTGTGCCTTTTTTAACTTCCGGCTCAGCGATTGGCTCCGGTTTAACTTGCGGCTGCTGTTGCGTTTGCGGTTGGTCTGACCCTTGAGGTGCGGTGTTATTGGTTTGCGGTTTCGTTCCACAGGCTGACAGAGCCAGCACTGCCACTACAGTCAGTAGTATGATTGAAAATGTGTTTTGTTTTTTCATAAAATCCACCTCCACTATGATAGACGAGCTTGTGCAGCAAAAGTTCTACGCAGCATCTCACTTAAAACCCTACCTCCTGCTCCCGTTTATTATATTCTCAGGATTTTGCAAAATCCTAATACCACGGGAATGTCAGGTACGGTATAATGGGCTGTATTAAACCCAATTTTCGAGATACCGCTTGGAAGGAATATAAACGTATTTATTTTCCTCCATACGGATGGAGCTGCCACATGAATCAAGCACACAAACCGTCGTTTTCCTTTGAATTATTGTACATCATAGGTATTATCGCCATTTCGTTCTCCTCGATCTTCGTAAGATGGTCTGAAGCCGAGGTGTCCGTCATCGCTATGTACCGTTTGTACCTAACCAATCTGATCATGCTGCCTTTGGTCTGGAAATACCGCACCGAGCTATTTAGCCTGACCCGCAAGCAGTGGATGCTGATCCTCTGGTCCGGTATAGCGCTGGGGCTGCATTTCTTGCTCTGGATGGGCTCACTGCGACTGACCACCGTTGCAAGCTCTACCGTTATTATGACATTGGAGCCGATCCTTGTCATGCTCGGTTCTTTTTTGTTTTTCCGGACGGGCACGAATCGCGCTATGCTCATCGGAATGGGTATGGCTTTTATCGGCTCACTGGCCATCGGAGCTGGAGACTTTCATGTCTCGGGACAAGCCCTGCTCGGGGACGCACTGTCCTTCTTGGGTATGGTAGCCGTGTCCATCCATATGCTGATGGGTAAGCATCTACGCGAGCATTTGAGCGCGTTTGTGTATAATTTTTGGGTTTTCGCCATCGCAGCCACATCACTTGCGCTGTATAATATGGTCAATGCCATTCCTTTTACCGGATACGCTCCACGGGAATGGGGACTATTCCTGCTGCTTGCCATTGTGCCTACGCTGTTCGGACATTACCTGTTTAACTGGCTACTCAAATATATTAACGCCACCGCGGTATCGATGGCGGTACTCGGCGAACCCGTTATTTCTTCCCTGCTAGCTTGGGTGCTGCTCGGGGAAAGGCTGTCTACTTTACAATTTGGTGCAGGCTTTTTCATCCTGTTCGGGGTATGGATTTTTATCCGATACGGAGCGGATTTTAAAAAGAAAGTCATCCATCAAAGTGAGTTGCCCGACACTGAGCACCCCCTGAAGGCCAGCTCTTAACTTATTACCCCATTTTCATAAACCATACTCAATGGATTAAATTTACTGTTAAATAAAGGAAGGCGGAATCCTCTATGAAATCCATCGTATCCAAACGCTGGCTACTGGCCCGATTGTATGAGCCGGACATGATCATTGCCGACTGCCGTTCCCTGCTCGGACAAGCCGGGGCTGGACGGACTCAATTTAATGAAGACCATATTCCAGGGGCAGTTCACTTCGATTTGGAAGAAGACCTTACCGCTCCTCTAGGTGAGCATGGTGGTCGCCATCCATTACCTAATGTGGATACACTTGCCGCACGTCTGAGTCGTGCCGGGATCAACGCATCTTCACGCATCGTCGCTTATGATGACCAAGGCGGTATGATGGCTTCCCGCTTCTGGTGGCTCCTGCGCTATCTCGGGCATGAGCAGGTATATGTACTGGAAGAGGGCTACAGCGCTTGGAAAGAAGCGAAGTTCCCGGTGACGGCAGACCAGCCGATTCGCATTCCAAGTACATTCACACCGAATGTACAGCCGCAAATGCTCACAAGTATGCAAGAGGTGCAACGTGTATCCGAAGGTTCGCTTCCTAGTGGCTCTTCCATATTGATTGATTCGAGAGAGCGGCCTCGCTACCTGGGGCTGGAGGAGCCCATAGATCAAGCAGCGGGGCATATCCCAGGTGCGGTGAATTTCTTTTGGAAAGAAGTATTGGACGAACAAGGTAGCTTTAAAAATGCGGAACAATTGCAGCAGCACTTTGCCGACCTTGATCCAAACGCAGAAATTATCGTGTATTGCGGTTCTGGCGTATCCGCCTGTCCCAATGTACTCGCCCTGAATGAAGCTGGATTTAGCAAGGTCCGTTTATATCCGGGAAGCTGGAGCGACTGGATCAGTTATGAGGAGAATCCGGTGGCGACCGGAGAGGAATAAAAAGTTTTCAACGGATATACAGGTTCTAAAGACAAATACACTGTCCTAGCGATTAGGCTTACGGCAGTGTATTTGTCTTTGTTTAAAAAAACAACTTGAGCTGAGTGAAGCAATAAAACGATGTAGTTGAAGTTGCTTGCTTTTTTGAATAGCTATCCCATCTTTTGAACAAATATATATCTTAATTCATATTTTTTCTGTTGTTTTTCTGCATATATCAGAGTTTCTCTTATGGAACCCGTTTCTAATATATTCAAATCATTAAAATGACCTTTTAAATCTTCTTCAGTAAAGAAGTGAGCATATTTCCCTTCCTTGTATTCATAAGTTCCTTCCTCAATTTCCCTACCCACACCGTTATTAAAATCACAATTAGAAAAACATGTGAAATACATTACTCCCAATTCCTTCAAATGCTTCACGCAATTCTGTATCAGTCTTTTTCGGTCTTCTAACAAAAATAAATGTAATAAATCATAACAGTATATCCCATCATACCTTTGGCATGTACTAAACTCTAATACCGATTCTTGAATAAAATTCGTTTTTAAGTCCCATTCTTTTGCTAGATTTATAGCTGAACTAGATATCTCAATTCCATCGACCTGAAAATAAGAAGAGAACGCCTTCGTATTTCTTCCATATCCAGCACCAGGAACCAAAATATCATGTACATGATTCTTTTTGAACAAATCTATAGCTTGGGTTACAGTTTGACTTGGTTCACAACCCCAAATCATCCCTTCTTCAGTAAATCTTTTGTTCCAATAATCCCCCATATGATTCACCCGCCTATATACTCACATAGCTCTTCTTTTAAGTTCATTAATCTGTCTGATATGATGTTGATCATGCCAGATAAAATCTCTTAAATAGGATATTACAGTAAACTTCCCGTCAGCATATTCTTTAGTAAACTTGTCGTCTTCAAAACTCTCTATACTCTCCAATATCATGTTACGATACTGAATAGTCATTTTAATTAATTCTTCTTTCGTTTTTGTTTTTCCATATTCAATAGCATCCTGATTAAATTGTTCAAAATCCATATGTGTTAATGTCAAAGGTGTATTGTTTAATATGGGACTTATTGCTGCTTCAAAAAAGTATTTATCCCACAGCAGTATATGACTTACGATATCCTGAACTGACCATTTACCTTCAGCAATCGTTATTTGCCAATCCATTTCACGAATCTCAGAAACAAAACTGATCCATTCTTTGAACTCCTCTAGTAACCGCGACTTCTCATTCATGGTATCACGCTCCTTTTTTCAAATTTCATTTATCTAGGACAACGTTTCTGACTCATGGACCCCAAAGGGGTTGTCTGCTGAAAATCCCTTTTCGAGACTCCTTCTCGCAGGCCTAGGCTCCGTCAGGAGACGCAGTTGAATATTAAGTATCTGTATTCATGCCCCCGAAAGGATTAAGGTGCTTCAGCACCGAGTCGAATACTTAGCCTTGCAAGGTTGATCGCCTGATCCCCTCCCAGCTCATACCTTCGAACGACCCAAGGGCGATAGGCTCGCAGCATGAATACTGTGATATCTACTTATGTCGCTTCTTTGAATAACTAATTCCTAATAGCTAAAATCTAAATACTTACAAAATGTATTTCTTTAAAATATCTAGTTCGTCTTTCAAATTAGTTTCTATTTTTTCAATCCAATCATTTGGATTTCTAATTGTAGTTGGAAAGCTGCTCTTATTCTCAAGATAATATTTCAATTGAAGATAACTACTAATCGGAAAATCTTGAGCATACCATTGTTTTCTATATCCTAAAATTCCATGATCCTTTAGTAATACTTCCATTGATTGTACAACCTCTGATATGAATTCATTAAAGTTACATTCTTCACTGAACTCTAATTTCCCTGGGTGTGTCTTTATCCCATCTTCATAGACAGTTATATTAACTTGCACCTTTTCTTTTGATTTCTTTACAATTTTCCAGTTATGTATAGCTGGTTCCGAATCCCAATCAAAGTGAACAATACTTTTAACTTCATCCGCAGGTGTACATTCAGGCAACAACACTTCAATTGCTCTTACTAGGTCAATTAATGGCTCAGAGAGATAGCTTGGAGAAATATAAATTTCCGAATTTTCAATTCGAAGATGTATATCTGCCCAACCAATATTACTTAGTGTATAAGTAAATTTCATGTATATTCTCCTTTTCAATATTACAGTTATTTCGGCTAACGTTTGTGTATTCACGAACATGCGAACCTTAAGACTCTGTAGAAGCTATCCGCTATGTGGTTAAGTTCTCAGACGGTCCACTGAATTCGCTTCTTGGGTCGCATCTAGCGGATCAAGGAAGCGAAAGCGGCCACAGTGTGAATTACGATGTTAGGTGGAATGCACTGAAATACTCACATAATTAATTCAATTTTCCCTTTAGGGCTCTACTCGAACTAATACCTCTTCCATAGTCATTTCTGGAGTTATAATTATCGTTTTGTTTAGGTTCCGACTTAAATCTTTTAGGAAGTTCATAAGTACATCTATTTTTTTCTCTGAATCTATCTGTATTGGTGAAATATCAAATTCAATAACGCTTCCTTCATAAAAATGCCCACAAATATCAATTTCACTATATTCAATAGTTATCCCAATACTTGCTTCTTTTTTTATTCTTAACAATTCAGCAATATCCCTAATTCTAGTTATTAGCCCATCTATAGTCACTCGATAATTTATTCTATTACTTTCCAAATGATCAAAAATTAGAGCCCATACTTGGATGTCTGTATCCAATATATAAATGTCCCTTAGACTTCCATCTTTAAAGAATACTTCATTCATTAGTTCATAATAATTCATGCAAACCTCCTAACACTCCGTATTTCACCTAACGTTCTTATATCTACAAGCCCTCACTATCTATTAGCTTCTAATCTTCATTCATTCTATCTGCTCGTATCCAGCTCATTTCCTCAATGTTTAATAATTCTTTAAACTCTTCTACTAACTGATGCTCAGATTCCAGTTGTGTATAGTAATTATTATTCAAAATATCGTCTAATTGTTTTATTCGCTCATTATCTAGTTCAAAAAATCTAAATGTTTTTAGATTGCAATTTGTAAACTGTTTTGCTATTTTCTCATTGTATTCATTAGATCTCAGAACTTCTTCAATTAATTCAGTTCTGATTTTGTCCCCTCTAGGGTCGACATATAAAAATTCAATGTGATCTTCCTCTGGATATCTTTCTTCTGCAAGCTTAATAATTGAAGTATCTAATAACACATATGATATATGAAGACTTGCTATCTCTTGTGAATTATAAACTACACGGTATCCCCAACAGTGATCTTCAAAATTATAAAAATATAACACTGGGATTTTTTCTGAAATTTGAAATAAAATTTCTGGAATTTCTTCACTTTCTTCTGTATCTTTGGTTACGAAAACAAACCATTTGTCATTTAAATCCTCCGCGTATATAGGATCATGCTCAAGAATTGCTTCTTTATATTTCAATAGTGATAAGCATCCTGAAGTCAATTCACTCATTGTTTTGGCCCCTTTTTGTTTCTTTAGTCATATTTCAGCTAACGTTCTTTTATTCATGAACCCCTAAGGGGTTGTCTGCTGAAATGCCTCTCCGAAATCCACCTCGCAGACCCAAACTCCGTAAGGACCGCTGCTTGAATATGATGTTAGGCGATACCCTTGATCTCTTTTGAGTTCCTTAAAATAATCCCTATTACTACTGTATTTTAACTTCTCAAATCGACAACCATCGTGATTGATGAATCAACTTTCCCAACTTCTTTAAATCCGAATCGCTCGTAGAGTTTCATTGCCGCCGCATTGCTCGGATCAACACTGAGGGATAATTTTTTTATATTCCTCTTCCTAGCTTCTTTAAATAATTCATCCATTAAGGCCATTCCGATTTTTCTTCCCCTGTATTCTTTTAACAAAGCCATTCCTAGTTCGGGTACATCATTATCAATAAATCCAAATCCCTTATTATCCTCGTTAAAATATCGAACTGTTATTGATCCGACGGGTTCACCCTCATGGTTCATTGCTATAAATCCAAAATCCCCATCTCTCCCCCAACCTTCAATATACTTTGATATATAAGGGTCTTTTATTATCGCTTTATCGAATGGCTCTTGACCTTCTGGGACAAATAATGATTCATATAACATCTCCCATAAAAAAAACACATCATCTTCTATTATTGGTCGGATTCTGTATTGCATCATTGAAGTTACCTCATTTCTAGATTCTCAAAGGTTTCACCTAACGTTTCTGTATTCCTGAACCCGAAGGGGGTGTCTGCAAAATCCCTCTTCGAAATCCAACTCACAGACCTAGGCTCCATTGGAGACGCAACTTGAATATTATGTTGTCAGATGACAGTGCCTTCCTTGATTTACTCAACGTCAATTTTTGTTTAATTCCTTTGTCAGTATTATTTCCAGAGGTTCATTCTCAAGCATTAAACATCCAGCATCTCTATATCCAAGCTTTCTATAAAAATGTTGAGCTCCTTCATTCGACTGTGTTGAGGTCATGACCATTTCAAATCCTTTTTGTTTCATTAATTCTTCCCAATACTGGACAACTTTTTTACCAATACCTGTTCCTCTATACTCCTCATCTATCCATATCATATTCATAAATGGTGTGTTGTCCCAAAAAAATCCGTATCTCATCCAACCTATTTCTTGATTGGATTCTCTAATTATTAGAATTTCATTTTCTTTTATTTTTGGTCTTATAAGTGTCTTATGTATGTGCTTGTCTCTTAACGAGATATACTCATAATCTGATTCAATTGCAAAATCAATCTTCATTGTAAATCCTCCCTTTCACTCTTTTCATTGAATATCTTCTTGGTAACACATAGTACTGATGTCTCATAACGTTTGTACATTACATAAGTTTATAAAGTCTTTTCAAAAATGTATAAGTCACCTTCTTCTCTAACTTTAGTAAACCCACACTTTGAGTAGAAGTGATGATTCTTCACACTCCAGCTAGGAGTATCCAGCCACCATTCAGTGCTATCTGGAAATCTATTTTCAATTTTCTCCATCACCTTCGTTCCGATTCCTTGATTTTTAAAATTTGGATCAATAAAGATTCTTCCTAGATTATGCACTTGATTACATTCTACGAATATCATTGCTCCCCCGATTATTTTTCCATTAAAGAGTACCTTGAAATATTCGCAATTTTGCATCATCTCTTCTTGCCAACTTATGGAGTCATATCCTATTGGCCCAACGATTTCGTTGTTATTAAAATGCTTTGATTCATCCTCAAAACTGGCCTTTTGTATTTCAGCAAGTTTTTGTGCATCATTTTCTCTAGCTTTTTCTAGTGTCAGCACCCAACATACCTCCATTGTCTTTTTATTTTTTCTGGGGTTGTCTGCTGAAATCCCTCCTCCAACTCCATCCCAACAGGCCAAAGCTCCGTGAGGATTCTTATGCTTGAATATTATGTTATCAGAAGTTACCGAACTTCTTCACTATGCATTCAAAATCAATCTGCAAATTTTTTTATCAGCGAATTTTCTAATATGGTCTTTTTTCATTTTGTAGTTTAATTATTAGTTCATATGCATCTCTTTCACTTTTCTGAGCTTTTAATGACTCTTCTTCTGTTATTTCTATTTCTATCATTTGAACCACTATTCCACCAGCATCAAAATAATGAATATTCTCCCATCTCTTCGAATTATATTAATCCAATAATTGGCAAAGAGTATATCCATAAAATGACCTCCAGATCTTTCGCGTTCTTTATACTATAGTTTTTAGTACTTTTGAGATCTAATTATTATGTTTTTAGTAATTCAAGAATTTCTGATAACGTTTGTGTATAAAGCCTCTAAATTAGAGGCTCCTATGGACGATGTTCGTTCGTGTCCCTCGACACCACAGTTCAGCAAATTCCAAAATTGTTCAACCATGACCGATGCCGGATATGGCATCGAACGGGTAATCCACCATTCCAATACCCCCACTGCCGCTGAAATTAAAAATTGCACCGTAATGTCCCTGTTCATTTCCTGATCGAGGTTGATCGAATCCAGATGCTCGCTCAGACTTTGCCGAAACATGGTCTCCATTTGGTTCCGAAAAACCGTACTTCCCTTGTTCGTTAGCATTCTAGAGTAGAATGAAGCATGCTGCTCTAAATATTCAAACGTGCGCAGTAATGCGGTTTTGGAAGGGAGATGAAAGAAGTTATCTTCAGACATACAATTGCGTAGTAACTCGTTAATTTGAACTTCCATGCATTGGTCGCGCAGATCGTACTTGTCAGCGAAATGCAAATAAACCGTTCCACGATTAACATTCGCTTCCTCCGCAATTTGATTGATCGTAATTCTCTCGAATTCCTTTTCTGACATCAGCCTCATAAAAGCATCAATAATGGCTTGCCTCGATTTTTGAATACGCCTGTCCATATCCTTCTCCCCTTTGCACCATCCGAAAAAATGAACATTTCGAAGTCCTCTGTTGAAAAATCAACAACCACGCTTGTTTTAACCATTGAACCCCATATACCGCTCTGTTACATTCACTTTATAAAATTTATGTTGATGATTCAACATATGTTCAATTTTAGAGGAGTATAATCATGAAATCTATTGTTTTACAATCTTTGGATAATTTAATTTACATTGAATTAGGAGGGTTTAAAAATTGAAACTTACAGGAAACACGATTTTTATTACAGGCGGCGGTTCGGGAATTTGACGTGCGTTAGCAGAAGCTCTCCACAATCTTGGAAACAAAGTTATTATCGCCGGTCGACGTAAAGAGCGTCTGGAGGAGACGATCAAAGCGAATCCCGGCATGTCCGCAGTGGAATTGAATGTACAAGATCCTGCCCGCATAGAGGCGGCCGCCAAGCAGTTAATCGAAGAATACCCGGATGTTAATGTCTTGGTTAACAACGCTGGCATCATACAGTCCGATGACGCGGCGGGCGTGATCGATGAGGATGTTTTGATTTCGACTGTCACTACAAACTTGCTAGGTCCCATTCGGTTGACTTCTGTATTCATCGAGCATTTGAAGTCCAAAGAAGAAGCGGTTGTCATCAACACGACTTCAATACTTGGATTTGTACCGTTAGCGACAACTGCTGTATACTCCGCGACGAAGGCAGCACTTCATACCTATACGCTGTCTCAAAGGTACTTGCTTAAAGACACATCGGTTAAAGTAATAGAAATTGTGCCCCCATGGGTTCAAAGCAACAACGATGAACCACGGGCGATGCCACTTACTTCATTCATTGATGCAACAATAAAGATACTTGTTACGGATACAGACGAAGTTCTGGTGGAAGAAGCTAAAATGTTTCGAAATCACCCTGGCCCGAACGAAGGTGTTTTTGTGACCCAGCTTAACGATATGATGAATTCTGAACCTCCAAAGATCCATTGATCCATCTGTAATTCAGTTTTTAAAAATTTAAGCGAACATGAAGTAGACACTCAGCTCCGTCTACTTCATGTTCATTTTATTGCAACTTGCACGTGGAGTAAGAAAAAGCGCCAAGCGGAACCCCCATGTTTACCTCTTAAATAATTCCGTTGATTTCACATAACGTTGGGTATTTCTGAAGTTCAAGCAACTTAAGGTGACTCGTCAGACTTAACAGGTCGAATGTGTCCGGTGAATCCGCTCCTCCGAAATGCCTCTTCCAGACAAAGCGTAGAGCTTGTCCTGCTCCGATGCGTTTAATTCGATGTTAGATGATGAAACCTACTTCTTCGAGTTGCGTTCAAAGTAATTATTATTCTTGTTTCCATTTATGTGTTTCGAGTAGTTTTCTAGTTTCATAGTAATACTTTATTACTCCAAGCATAGGAATTAATTCTATACAAATGTTATCGCAATAATTTCCTAACTGACCACCAACAACCAGAAGAATTTCTCTGTTTCCCTGTTTATCGTTCATAAGAGTATATATATTACCATCAATTGTAATAGACACTATGAAATATTCCGGTCCGCCTCCAACTAATGCTGAATCTGTGTCTGATACCTCAAAAAAGACTAATGTAAATTTATCTCCATCGAGTTTTCTTAAAAATCTTAAAGTGTCTCCCCATGTAGGATTCATAACTATTTCTTCATTGAATGTGGTCCCATTCCATTCATCAACACTAATAGATTTTATCATTTTTTCTTTGCATCCTTTTTAGATGGTTTTATTTATTTGGGTGCTTTCATCTAACGTTCCTGTATCTATGACGTGACCTGACCCTAGATAGCTTACTTTAGGTCAGGTCGTGTGTTATCTGAATATGATTCTGTGCTTGACACCTAATAACTTACTAGTACTTCATTCAAAGTGTCAAATCCCTAGATGTAATATTATTAAGTCGTCATTATCTTCAACTAGATTACATAAGGTAATTAGTTCAGAGAGAATTTTTAATAAATTAGCTTTTCTTACTTCAATTTTTTCATATTCACCTTTATCGATTTGGTCTCTCCAAAAATAATTCCCTGTTAACTTTATTTCATTTGGAGCATTTTTAAATATCTCATACCAACCTGTAATAATTTTTTTTAGTACACTCGCTCCATTTGGATAAATATCTGTTAACCCATAGTAATTCAACCCGAATCTATTTCCAGTTTCATTTGGTATCCACTTTAATGTATCTGAAAAATACTGAAAGAATTCATCATCTAATTCAACTAAATAATCGATACCTGATTTACTTTTATTAATTCTCCCATTGTTATTCCTAACAATTTGATTTAATTCAAAGCCAATTTTAGGAGCTATAAGAAACTCATGAATTAATGGCATTCTATTCACCTGTTTTCTTAAATGCTAGTCTTTCAGAAAACGTTTCCGTATTCATGAAGCCCGAAAGGGTTGTCTGCTAAAATCCCTCTTCGAAAATCCTTCTCGCAGACAAGGCTCCAAAGGAGCCGCTGCTTGAATATTATATTATGCGATGGAATTGCTTCTTCGATTAACCAACGTGCATTCTTGATTCTAATCTGTTACTGTCCTGCTATATGTTCCAATAAATCTCCTGGCTGACACCCTAAAGCCGCACATAATTTGTCAATCACTTCTAATGATACATATTCGTTCGTATTGAGCTTCGCCATTGTAGCAGACGAAATACCTGTCATTTTCAATAAATCCTGCTTCTTAATCTCCCTGTCGATCAATAATTTTTGAAATGGTTTATAACTAATCATCTGATATTCCTTTCACACATCAAGTGAATTTTTCTTTAATTATATGAAAGTATATTTTCTTTATCAAAAACATCTTCAACATGTATTGACTTAATTATTTGATATGATAAAATTATGTTTAATAAGTTGAACTTTTATTCATAAAATCAAATACATTGGAAGGTGTTTAAAATGCATAATTCTTTAGAAGTCTTACTTGATTCACTGATTTATACTCGAATTGAATCTTTATATGGCGAGCTTATCAAAAACAACTCCAGCTACAACCAATTTTCATCCGAACGGAATCTCTACTTCAAGCAGTTACATGAAGGAGTACCGGAGAATATACAGAAGACCCTATTCCTTTACGACGATGCTGAGCTTTCTGTACAAGCTATTTTAGAACGTGAAATTTATTTGCAAGGTTTTAAGGACGCTCTTCATCTGCATAACGAATTACATATATCTTTAGAATGAGAGCCTTCTGGCTCTTTTTCATTTTGATTCAGTCGTATAACGTATGTACATTCCTGACGTTGGTTTCCCTTAGATAGCTCTTTCTTAGGGAAATCAACGTCAGCTGGATCCTCTCCTTGAAATGCCTCCGGCGACCAAGGGGCGAATGCCCCGCAGTAGGAATATGATGTTAGGCAATGCAGACAGTTATACCCGAAAAATTCCTGACTTCAGTCTTACGATCTCATAGTTATTAGATCTTATATATTCCCATACCGGTTCTCTAAATTCTTTATAAGAACTTATTACTTTACTCTTCGGATCTATAGTACATATTCGTTGATTTCCCATATCACAGACGTAAAGAAGTTCATCGTAAAAGTATATACTTTCAGGTAAGTTAAATAAGG
The DNA here is from genome assembly GCF_037027525.1 of Paenibacillus sp. 203. Lineage (NCBI taxonomy): Bacteria > Bacillati > Bacillota > Bacilli > Caryophanales > Paenibacillaceae > Paenibacillus > Paenibacillus sp. 203. Next base: position 343,954 of record NZ_JAXCHD010000005.1, on the reverse strand, counting down.
TTCCTTCAATGTCTCCTATAGAATACAATTCTTTGTATGTTTTAAGGTTATAACACTTTATTGTATTCCTTGTTGGGTAAACAACCCAAATCAGATCCTCAGAAACAGCAAAACCATAGACTGTATCAAACATATCTTGATGGATAAATTCTAGATTTCCGTTACTATCAAACTTATGAATGTCTGATTGTTGGAAGTTTGATACATAGACGGAGCCATCTAATGACCTGCATGAATCAGTTATATTGTCCTGAAAGTAATTCATAATTTCAACATAGTATGGACCGTACTTATGACAAAAGTATTCTTGTTTAGAAATAGTATCAACCTGTGAATTGGACCACTTAGCATAACCAAGCTCTTCACCTTTTTCATCCATTAGGTGAAAATAAACCTCTTCTTCATCCTCGAATATTCCCCAGCCTCTTCTATGTATTAACTGCATTATGTTCCTTCTTCCTTAAGCTCAGTTTCGCCTAACGTTCCTGTATTCATGAACCCCGAAGGGGGTGTCTGCTGAAATTCCTCTCCGAATCCATCCCACAGACCCAGGCTCCAAAGGAGCCGCAGCTTGAATATTATGTTATGCGTTGTTACTGCCATCTTTGAACTCCTTACAATTATCCTCTCTCTTATATGTCTTTCCATTCCTCTCTTCTTATTAGGTTTTCGATTTGGGATGCATGGTGTTTGTTGTGCCAAATAAATCTTTGTATAGCTGTCTCTAATGTAATTATTCCTAATACTTCAGTTTGTATAGTCCGTTTATAGTCTTCTATACTAAGTTCATTCAGCAACACCAAAAAGCGATGATGCAATACTTCAATAAGTGATAGCGAATTCTCTACGGGCAACTTCTTGTAATCAATTAATTCTCCCCACAGATCTTCTCTATATGTATTTGCTAATGGATTATTTTCAGTTAATCCTCTTTTAAATCTCAGGTACGCATTCATATCATTATCAGCTAAGTGATGTATGACCTGCCTTACTGTCCAACCATTCGGCCGATACGGAGTCTCCAATTGGTATTGTTCAAGACCAATCAGCAATGTATTTAATCGCTTAGTTAGTTCAGGAATTTGTTTAATAAGATTTATTATTCATCATTTGAAAGATTGTTTTTGGGTTGAAATTGACCAATCGGATATTTGATTTGATCCATTGTATTTCTCCTTTCTGCTTTAGAATTGCAATAATTACGCATAACGTTTCTGTATTCATGAGCCCCAATAGGGTTGTCTGCTGAAATGCCTCTTCGAAATCCATCCCGCAGACCAAGGCTCCAACGGAGCCGCAGCTTGAATATTATGTTATACGACGGAATCGCTTCTCGACTCTGCCCTCACTATTGATTTTCTCCAGGTACATATTCAATCAGATCATATAATTTGCAGTTAAATGTACCCCATAACTTTATTTATAAGCTATTTTCATGGTCTATATCCAATTCTAGCCCAATGATGCCTTAGATATTTAATATTTATTGGTATTTTAGAATCTTTAATAGCTTGACCATTAGATTCTATTATCTGATTTATTGGACTATGATAATAAGATAGTCTTTCAATATCTATAGAAACAGATAAGTTATCATCTAAAGTAAATAAGCCAATTTCAAATGCTTTATCATGAAATAAGCAAAGGCACAATCCATTGGATGTATCTCCTCTTGATTCTGAATTATCAGACCATCTAGCAATATGAGCTCCAATCAGAAAACTGCTATCAGCAACTTCACAATTTGGAAAACAACAAATATGATTAAAATTATCGCGAACATTTTTAGAAAAATTACTTTGCCCTATTCTAATAGGCAGAGTTTTTTTACTTTCATATGTATTGGACTGATCAATTACCAACCTTTCTCTAACAGTAGTATTAATACTACTGTTACTAAATAAAATGTTGTATAATTCTGAATCCACTTCAGATAGATATGCCCCATTTTGTCTACGTAAATTTCCGTTTTGAATTACATAAAATAAAAGTTTCTTTTCGTCTGAACTCTTAGCTTTATTTACATTGAAATAATACATCAATTGATTTTCTTTTTGAGTAAAAAGTGTACTTAATTCGATTGTCTGATCAAATGGTTCAAATTTTTTTAAATTTACTCTATAAAAAGTATCAGCGTAACTCCAATTTGGTCCAGGATCAGGTGGTCTTAGTGTTGTGATAAAGCCATCTGTTTCAGCAATTGAATGTCCGATGAATTTAGAATTTGAGTCTCCTCTTAAATGTAAGATAATGTCCCCTTCTTTTACACGCATTAAACTATCCCAATATGCCCATATACGTCTGGTATCACCTACTATTTTATATGCTGGTGACCAAAGGCATTTTGTAAATCCCCATTCTCCTCCCCCATGTACTTCGTCCTTTGACATCTCTATCCAAATCATATCCCTAGCTCCTTTATGAAATATTCTCAGGTTGTAATTCATGCGCCCTCGCTAGCTTTAGGTGAAAAAATTAACGTAATACATGCAGTCAACAAACCGTACATCTGCTTTGCTCTGCTTCTCCAAACCAGAGCACTCAAAACTTTGATGTACAATAAAATTACTCGGTTCTTTCGGATAACGTTTCTGCATTCATGTACCCAATGGAGTTGTCTACTGAAATACCTCTCAAAATCCTAATTCGCAGACCAAGGCTCCAAAGGAGCCGCAGCTTGAATATTATGTTATACGATGGAATCACTTCTCGAATCTGCCTTCACCTATTGGTTTTCTTTGGGTACATACTCAATTAAATCTGATAATTTGCAGTTAAATGTATCGCATAGCTTAAGGTTTCTAGCTTTGTTGTTTCTATATTCGTTCTCCTATACAACTTGTTGATTGAATTCCGACTTAAGCCCGATTTCGCCATCAATTCTGTTATATCATCTATTCGATGTTCTGCCATGAGTTCTCGTATATTGCACTTGATTACGTTCATCTTTTCCCCTCCATAATTCTATCTTATCTTCCATATTAGCAATCATCAACGAAAAGCGAAGTTTTAACTCTATAAAGTCAAATATTCACCTTGCAATTATCTTTATAAGGTTATATAATGACTCTATAGAGTTAATCAGAGGAGGAATAACATATGATTAATACATTAGAATCATTAACAGAGCCGCTTATAAGAATACGTTTAGAATTACTCTATACTGAGCTTCTGGAGTGTCATAAGGAGTACACTCAGATTTCTTCGGAGACAGATCAATATTTTAAAACGCTTCATGATGCTTTGCCCGATCAACTTCAACATACGGTTTTTCTTTACGAAGACGCCCAAATTTCTCAGCCGCCAGGCTCCGATGCGTGAATATGATGTTATAGGATGTCAGCGTCTCCTTTGAAATACTCAGATTATACTAATGTGAAATCATCAATTATTTCAACAACTTCAATTTTTCCATTAATCAGAAGCTCAGGAAGTTCGTTTTTTACATTCCCCTTCCAATATTCTCTAGCCTGTTCGATTTTTTTTAAAAATGATGCTCCGTCTACCTTTGGTAATAGGTTCCCATCACCTTCAAAATAACTCCCTGTTACTCGTAGCTTAACAATCTGCAAAACCTTTCGATTAAAAGAATCAAATATCTCCTTCCATTTCAAAGCATCCTCATAACTTCTCGCAGCATATAAGCAAGACAATCTAGAAGGATAATCCGGATATTCTTGTAATCTCACCATTTCTACTATTACTTCTCTAACAGATCTGATCGTTTGTCCTGCATACTTCATCGTTGCTGCAGCGTTCTCTTTATCCAGCTTCAATCCTTCATTTGAATAATGATCATGTAAAATCTTAAAAATATCTTCACCGTTATTATTTGTATATGTCTTCTCAAAAAAGAAATGATACAGGTTGTTCTTCTGGTTTTTGTCAAAATTGATAATCTGTCCAGGACTCATTTCTTTCCTAGTCACAATATGATAAACAAGCATTTCGTTCTCATTCATAGTCTACCTCCGTTTGACCATTAACGTAAAAAAACAATTCAATAAGTAACTAACAATATTGATTTTGATATTTAATTTTTACGCTGATTTCCTATAACGTTTTTCCCTATTCACGAACTCCGCCAGGAGTTGTCTCCAACGGCAGACCAAGGAATGTAGTGACGCTACGTGAATAGGATGTTATAAGGAGTCGACGGCTTCATTGAAATACTTTCATTTTAGATGACCTTTGAATCATCATGTTGTCTTGAAAACCATCGTATTACTTGATCAGCAACTATTTTTAAACAAGTTGAGAATTGTTTCATTTCATCTTTTGGACACTCGTATCCCTTATTTTTGTAATTAGTTTTTGCATGAGCGATCATATTTCTTGTATCTGAAATTGCATTTGATAACTCTAGTAATGATTGCTTCTTTTCTTCTCTTGTGCTTTGTATATTCATTTTGTTGATATTTTTCAAATATCTTGGTGCATGCTCTTTTAGTTCTACCACATCACAACATACTTCAATTGTGATTCTAATAGCTTCTTTGTCTTTCCTATAATTCCCCAGATCATCAAACAACTTCTCTAATTCGAGCACATAATTTGCATCAGGACTCAATGTTTTTGGGCTATATAGTTTCGTCATTACTGATTCTAATAATTCTCTTCTAACCACCGTTTGAGAAACATACTCTATAACTTTTGTATACATAAGAACCAAAATTTCTGGATCTTCAATACTGGCGCATGCATTATAAATTTGATAAAGTTCCTTATTTCCCTTTCCAGCAACTAAAGGACGGAGCCTAACATTCTCTTCGCCTTCTTGTAATTCATACTCCAATTCATAATATACAGGTCTTGGAGAAACAAATAATTTAATATTCAATGACGAACTCAACTCAAACATATACGCTTGAATTAAGTCATCAATTAATGCTTCATTAATTTGTATTTCTGATGTTACCTCAATGAAAAGATCTTCGTAAAGTACTGGTGGGAAATATTTATCGTAGTTATTCATAACGGTAACTACAACTGCAAAGTTTGTTTGTTCATCAATCAAATTAAAATAAAAGGTTTGATTATTAATGATAAGAGAGGTACTAAACACTCCATCTACTTTTTCTTCAAGAGCAACTATCTTTTCTCTATTTAGTGAGTCCACCCTTAGCAAAATTCGCTTGGGACTAATATAGATATAGTCATTATCAATCCTTGACATTCTTACTTCTTTAATTGTCTCAAATACCTCACCCAAAGTTTTTACTGGATAATCGTCACAGTAGGGTAATCCAAAATTGATCTCTGAGTCCAAATCAATAACAACATCTTCGTCGTAATCTTCAGAACTTTCTATATCAAAAAAGTCAAAGTCAATACGAAATTTCTTGAAATAAGATAATAATTCATGGGTCTTTGTTTTTGTTTCATCGTCAATAAAACGTAACATCCTGTCCTCCTAATGTGTTATTTTATAATTATTCATGCCGATTTCTTATAACGTTCCTGTATTCACGACCTCAGCGAATGCTGAGGTGTCCGGCTCCTGCCGGACCCAGGGCGTATGCCCGCAGCGTGAATATTATGTTACATGAAGTATCTACATCACTGAAATACTCGAGTTATTCTAAAATCTTTACTAATCTTTCAAAGCTTTCTTTAATAATGCCAAAATGTTCTTCAACATTTCTTTGATAAACCTTTTCTCTTTTTTCCTTAATATCATCAGTAAAATAAATTTCAATATTACATTTATGCTCCTCAAAGTAATCACTGGTATTAACAACAGGAAGAGGTATAAATAGATCCCCTTTTTTATCAAATATCACTCCTTTCACTTTAAACAAACTCAATAGCTGTCTTAAATTAAAATCATTAGTTAAAAAAAACGGAATGAAAAAACGACCTTCTCCCCCTCGCTTAAGAAAATACTCCATAATACGTGGGACTGAAAAATCCCAGGCTATATTTTCGATCTGGCGAAATAATTTTTCAGTCTTCATACCTTTATTAAATTTATTGAGCATATTAACGTTTTTTGAATTCATAAAATACTTGTGTGCTACAATAAATTCTCTTTCATAATAAATTCCCAGCTCATCATTAATAAACTTAAATAAATTGTCTATTTTTTTTGGAACACCTGCTTTATTTTCGAATTTATTAATCAAGATACCAATGAGTAATAGGATCATGCACTGATGAAGATTCTTAAATATACTCATCATTCCTTCAATGCTACTGGCATTAAATGTTCCATTAAAAATTTGATCGGCAAGAAGAAAAGCCTCTGTTTCAGTAATTGTATAAGAGATGATGCCTTTCTCTATATACTTTTGTTGATCAATACTTTTAAAAAGCTCTAGACTAACCAAATTCCTATACAACTTTGCTCTTTTATCTTTTCTGATAGATTCATCTTCTACCCCTTCTAATTTGAAGGAGTTTTTATAATTTTCAATCATATAAAATAAATAGTCGTAATTGTACCCTCCCCGGATAAGTACATCTATAACTTGAAATACCTCGTTATTCATTGTTGACCATTCATTATTTCTGACAAAATTATCAATGTAACTGGCATAGTTAGTATCTAACATTATTGAATAATCTACTTTGAATGTTGTATCAGCACTCCCATTCATAATCATTTCCCTGTTTAATTCATTCTCTATGAAGTACAATTTATCAGTTGAAAAATAAGGAATGAAATGGCTATTCTCAGATTCAATAAGTTTTTTTATGCCATTTGGATAACCACTTCTGTGATAATTATCTAGCGAAACGATAGCACTTGTATCATTAGAATTCCCCATAATTGCCCAAGCTTCAAACAGCTCTTTCGGCTCGGTCGCTTGAGAAAGTACATACAAACCTTCTTTAAAATTTTTACTAGTCCTAACCATAAAGGTTCCCTCCAAACTAAAATAGGTGCCTAAATATTCTTTATAGATATTTCATGTAACGTTCTTGTATTCACGAATCCGAGGGGTTTAAGGGCGTTTGCGCCCGGGTCGTAGACTTAGCCTCGCAGGATTGTCTATCTGAGTTCACTTCCTTGTATTAGCTACTGGCAGACCAAGGGCCGTATGGCCCGCTGCTTAAATACGGTGTTATACGCCGTGTTTCTCTTCGTCGATATACCCTTCAATTGTCTCTTTAGATCTTCTAACTTTTCCACTTGTTCTATCGAATTGAATAGAGATAATATCGTCTTTAACTATATCATCTATCATTTCAACAATAATTCCATAATCTATATGATAAAGATGTTTATCTTTATCAAAATCAGAATTTATAAATACTCCACTATACTCCATTCCATTTTCTTCATCAAACGTTGGAAAGAAAATAAAACTATGTATAAATGAATTGCACATTTGTTTAATTGTAAGTGAACTGTTTAAACAATTCATTAAATCGTAGAATTCACCGTAATCAATAAGATTTAGCAAATCTATTTTTTTCTCATTTTGTATTCTTTGATATTTTCCACACTTGTAATTTTTAGAAAGTAATTCATCACTTAACTTTCCATTTTCAACAAGTTTTCTAATAATAAAACTGCAAAGAAAATGAAACTTCTCAAGCCCCATTACAAAGTGTTCAGTATCATATTTTGAGAATTTTATTTGTTTGAGATATTTTTTGAAATTTCTCAATTCCTTAATTAATTCCGCTTTCCAAATGTGGGAGTTCCAAATCATCTCACAATCTCCTTTATTAATTCTTTAGAAACATGGCGTATAACGTTTCTGTATTCATGAACCCCGAAGGGGTTGTCTGCTGAAATTCCTCCCCGAAATCCATCCGCAGACCAAGGCTCCGAAGGAGCCCGCTGCTTGAATATTATGTTATACGACGGATTCAGTGCCCTCACTATTGATTATCTCCAGGTAGATATTCAATCAAATCAGATAATTTACAGTTAAATGTATCGCAAAGCTTGAATAAAGTCTCCAGCTTTGTTGTTTCTATATTCGTTTCCCTATATAGCTTATTAATTGAATTCCGACTCAATCCCGATTTCGCCATCAATTCTGTTATATCATCTATTCGATGTTCTGCCATGAGTTCCCTTATATTACACTTGATTACGGTCATCTTTTCCCCTCCATAATTCTATCTTATCTCCCATATCAATAATCATCAACGAAAAGCAAAGATTTAACTCTACAAAGTCAAATATTCACCTTGAAATTAACCCTATAAGGTTATATAATAACTTTATGGAGTTAATTAAAGGAGGAAGAACATATGATTAATACATTAGAATCATTGACAGAGCCACTTATAAGAATACGTTTAGAATTACTCTTTGCTGAGCTTCTGGAGTATCATACGGAGTACAATCAGCTTTCTTCGGAAACAGATCGATACTTTAGAACACTTCGTGAAGCGTTACCCGATCAACTTCAACATACGGTTTTTCTGTACGAAGATGCTCAAATATCTCTCCAATCCATCTTAGAAAGAAGCATCTACATACAAGGTTTCAAAGACGCTCTACAACTCTTTAGTGAATTGAAAAATTCTAACATTTAGAGGATCATATGATCCTCTTTCCTATTGTTTTTGATTCTGTCGTATAACGTTCCTGTATTCACGACCCAGCATATGCTGGGTGTCCGGCGTATGCCGGACCCAGGACGAATGTCTAAAGCGTGAATATATTGTTATAAGAATTCACTATTATAATCAAATATATTATAAAGACTTTAATATTATTAAATCACGGAGTTGTATTTCAAAAGCTTCATCAAGTTATCTCCCATAAGTGTGTGTATTGTCCAATTTAGATTTGCAGTTGCACGTTTGATCGCATTGTAAAATGGTTCTGTTCCTTCGCAAGGAGAAACAAACACTACCACAGCTTTATTACCAAAATTAGCAAATGGTCTATACACTTGATATGTTACATCCTCAGTTACTTTCTTTTTAATCTCTTGTCCAGATTTAAAAGGCATACAAAGATAATTAACTTTATTGGTCCCAACTTTTTTAATAGGCAATTCCATATCTGATATCTCGTACACACCATGAGGCTTAACTTTTTCTCTATCTACAATTGATTTATCTATATTTATAATTATTTGAGCAACTGCTTCTCGAAGTTCTTCGTCGTTATAATTTAAAATTTTTTGTTTATCCTCTTCAGTCAATTCGGTTGCATTATGTTTACCATAGTCCTTGAAATAATTATCCATAGTAAACCATTCGTTAATCTCGTATTCTTCGACAACAGGAATTCTTAGGTTCGTTAATTCAACATTATTTTCGTGTTTGAGAATAGCACTACAATTTCTAAGGACTATAACTTTTTCAATAAACTTAAAATCACTATATTTATCTATAAGAACATTCCAGAAGTCATCTGGGAATTTATCCTTGAAGTACTCGAAGTCAACGTTTATAAGACTAAAGTATCCCCATATTTTTTTAACAATAGATTTTATATCTTCTAAATTGTTCACCTCTTTTCGAATAAAGTTTATTTCTTTTTTACTATAATCTTCGCAATACTTTATTGTTGATATTAAGAACAAGTTCAACTGAGGGTTGCTATCTAATTGAACTGCCATTCCTTCTTTTTCTACAAACCTTTTAACAATATTCAAGCATTTGACCGCTAAGTCAGTTGCTTTATCTCTATATAATTTCGGCTCTGTTTTAAGATATTCCACCATAGCTTGCAAATAATTAAGAACCGTATAGAAAGCAGGTACAAGTATATCCATTTCATTGTTATGATCAAGTAAGTTATTCATTCCACGTACTAATCCAGAGTCTCCTCTTGTAAAAAAATACTCATCTTCTGAGCTTCCATGTACCATACCTTCCCTCATCTGAAGTCTCATTATATTAATATCAATATTTACGTTATAGGTTGCACGTCCAACTGAATCTGATGTTGCTTTATAAAACTCTTGTGGCAATTTATAAAGACTATAAAAATAAAATATTTTATCAAGAATATAAACTTGATTAGCTATTTTTTTTAAAAATCTTGTTAATAAAACTTGATTTTCTGCACTTAAAGTAAAGTTTTCTTGTATATCTTCTAATAAAAATGCAAGTTCACAAAGTTCTTTTATCTGAGCCTTATTTGGCTCCATTTTTAATGATTTTTCACATAAAAATAGCTGATCATTTAAACTCGTTTCTAAAAATTCTTTCATAAAGACACCTCTTTCAATTCATTTAGTGAATCATCTGTTGAAATTTTAAAAATATAAGAATATTCCTTTTGAGAAAGACAAATAGCATCAACTTTTATTTCTACATTCTCTCCTAAGCTCTTAAGTAAGATTCTTTTTCTTGTAACAATATCTAAATCAATAAAATCATCTGATACTACTAAAATATCAAAATCAGAATATTGATTTTGTAGATTAAATGCATAAGAACCTCTAATAAAAAGTTTCTCACAATTAAAATAAGTATGGCTACTCAGTTTTCTAATTATTGACTCTTCAATACTCATATTTATTTCACTCCATAAAACTACTATTATTTATTTTTTTGATTTCACAGTAATTTCTTATAACGTTCCCGTATTCACGACGCCTGGCGGCTGCCAGGTGTGTCCGGCCGCTTTTGCTTCCCTGAAGTCATACTGCCGGACCGAGGGCGTATGCCCTAAGCGTGAATATAATGTTAAGCGATGGTAATGTCTTCTAAGGATACCTTAAAATCAAAAAATAATTGGTCTTAGACAAACGATTCCTGCAATTTTCTTCAACAAATCGTCTTTATCGTTATTCACAAACCATTTATAAGCTTTCTCATTAGAAACTAGTAGTACCGCCTCTGATATATCAAATTGAAAATCACCTTTGATCCTCCATTCTCTCTCGTGAGTCCAGTCAATAATATTTGATCTATCACTTAAGTTAAAATTAACAATTCTCCAATGTTCATCCTTAGGTAACATTTTCTTTGCTATTTCTGTTTGTTCATATATAGCAGGGCGAGCACCTTTTTCATATGCATAGATTTTTCTAAATGCTATACCTGCCGGCAAGTAACGAACTTTTATTTTTTCCTTAGGCATACCGCTTTCTACTTGTTTTTCTCTATAGCCTTGCTCATGTAGTATATTTTGTACTAGAGAAACTGGAGGGGTATCCTGAAAACAAACTGCGGGGTTATCTCCTACAATAAATCCTGGGGAACCGGGTTTACTCCCAATAATTTTTCCCTCCTTTAATATTTTCATTAAGACTTGACCTGTCTTCAATTCACCTTTTGCTCTAGTTAAATGAGTAATATAAGTAGTGAGGTCTGTTCTCCCGCTAATCCTGTTATTCCATTGATCTATTGTATAAGGCATTCAATCACGTCTTTCTTTATAGTGTTTTCACATTACTTTCGCGTAACGTTCCTGTATTCATGAAATCCAAAGGGGTTGTCTGCTGAAATACTCTGAATTCCTTCCCGCAGACCAAGGCTCCATCGGAGCCACAGCATGAATATTATGTTATGCGTAGTTACTGTCTTCTTCAAATTTGATAACACAATTATTCTTCACACCTTTTATTGGGCTCAATCTTAAAATTAGTGGTTGACAGTGAAATAGATCGGTTTTCTAAATTACCACACTGTAGTGATGGGCTTTCCAGAAACGATCAAAGATCAGATCGTAGTCAACCACTAGTTTTGGTTTTGAGCCTTTTATTATTAACTAAATCAAAATTCGTTACTCTGTTCATTCTCCTTACATCTAAATCTGCTATCAAAATTTCAATTTACTATGAAAAGATCTTATGTTATCCATGTCACCTAACAATTTAAATATTTCACCTTGTCTCTGAGGGGATACTCGTGGGACACAAAGTGCAAATGGAGATTGACACGCAGCTAAAAATGGGATTATCAAATCATATAGCTCGGGCAAAATATTTTTATCTTTTAAACATTTTGTTAAAGATCCGGCAAAAACATCAGCAGCTTGAACTAAAGTATTCATTTTAGAGTCTTCAAAATATAGATCGCTTTCAATATATTTATCAGAAATTATAAGCTTAGATCCATCATTAAAATTCATTTCGAAATCTTCAGAATTTCTTGCAAACATCTCAAAAACGTTTAAGTAACCTGTCGAGAATTCTTTACTTTGATCATGAACAAATTCTGAAATGATCATGTCATTATCTTCACATAAGTTTTGAGCTGTTTGTAAAAGAATAACTAGCATAGGCAAATTAAAAGTTGCTAAAACTCCATTTGGCCAGGACTTGTCTGTGTCTTTTTGATCTTCACAATTTTCTAATAATTCAGGTATGTCTACACTTAGATACTTTCTTATCAGATTCACATATTTTTTCGAGTTGCCTTCTTCTTGTATAAAGCGCTCTTTTAACAATTTATCGATTTTGACGAAATCAAAAGCTTCATATTTTATTATATTTTTTAGACTTTCATGAATACTTAACGCATCATAAGATCTATAAGCTTTAAAAAAAGCATCCAACAATTCATCTGGAATCTCATATAAAATAATTGAAAATATTTGTTTTCTCACGATATCATCCTCAAATTCATCAGGCACGAAACTGTTATAAACTGGGGAAAATACGAACTCAATTATTCTCATTACTATAGCGAACCTAAATTCAAGTATAGATATTACAGGTAAATTACCTATTTCGATCATATTTTTAATCAAGTCATATGCCATCTTTTGGCCTTTTTTATTCTTCATTAAATGAGTACTTTTTAGTTCAGTAGCAGAACGCTTGCTTAGAATTTGATTTATTATTTTTACACTTTCATTCTTCTTGCTTTCTTGAATAAGCCATCCTGTTACTACATAGAACGGTTCTTGTTTATTCAATGCATTTGGGCCACAGTTCCCGGATTCATCACATACCATTAAATACTTTTTCATATTGAACACCTCTTATCTTTTTGAGTTTCGCTTGATATTGTTATGTTTATAATGCACAGTGATTCTTTAATTCTTCTATCTTCTTTTATTTTATAGTAATTACGCATAACGTTCCTGTATTCACGACCCAGCGTATGCTGGGTGTCTGGCGACTGCCGGGCCCAGGGCGTATGCCCGCAGCGTGAATATATTGTTATGTAGTACAGGTCTTATTTAAAAATACCAAAAGATATAAAATAAGACACCGAGCTTTATTCCGGACGTCTTATAATTTACTCTTTAATATCTTGCTCTGTGTGTTTGCCTTCTGCTGTTAACAATTCTAATTAGGTATCCATTTAATGGGAGTAGAAACAGCATAACAAACTACTCTAATACATTTATCTCCATCTACAAGTCTATGGTTTTTGATTAAGGCGTGTATACAAACTTATCGGCCAGCGAGACAAAATTGAAGGTCTTATCGTAATTTATAACAATAAAACCCAGATATTCATACATTTAATGAAAGCCTGCTCGTAGTTTGCATACACGCTTTAAAAAACAACTTATTTTCGTATGTTTCTATTTTTGAATGTAAAATAAGTTATAGATATCTTCATCGTAATAGATTTCATTTTCTTCAATAAATTTTTTCAATCGAGCATCAAAAGTGATAAAAACAATATCTTCTTTTTCAGAAAGAGGGTCACAGCTAGATAGAATCAAAAAATCTGAAAAGTCATTTTTAGTAATTTTATATTTATTTAAAAATAGCTTTTCTAATAGATAAGTGATATAGCGCATCTCCGTTTTGCTTAGAGAAGGAAGATTATTATTGATCATTTCCTCCATTACGGAGTTAACTTTTTCATTTATTTTTTTTGTATAAAAGCAGGATTATTGATCGGAGAGATAATTTCATGAGCTTTATTTACTCCTGCTTCATCTTCCAAGAATTCTAAATCTAATGTCTCAAATAATGAAACTAAAAATTCAATTACACCTTCGGCATCCAAATTTAAAGTTGATTTTAGTTTTACACATTTTTCGAACTGTGTTAAAACAAAATATAAAGTAGAATCAAGAGCTTTTTTTGAAAAATCTTTTTGTTGCTCATTATAATAGTATTCTTCTAATAAGTTCGCAATTTTATATTGCATAAATAGGTTTAATGAATTCATGAAATTATAAAACAAGTTATTATCAACTGTGTCTCCATGTTTTTCAAACAAGAACTCTCCGCAAATAATAATAACCAAACTATAAAAAAAGCCTATGCGATAAGTCTCGTAGCTAATTTTCTGATCGATGTAATAATCCATTGAAAAAGGGATCCCTTTTTGTAAATGGTCTATTAGTAAGTTTGTATCAAAATAGCAAGTCGTATCATTTGCTATTCTGATTTTTCTTCTAGCCATAAAATTATAGTCATCCAAAAATTGTTTGATGGATACTTGCTTATTTTGGTTAAAGGGCACCTGTATATTTTTATTTTTAATACATTTGATGAATAACTCATAGAGTGTTGCTGAATGTAAAAACATGCTTCCTGTGTTATGATCCAAAAAGTTGACTAATGGTTCTATATTCATGTTATTTTGAAAGCTGTGATTATATTTATTTTCACTATACGATGCATACGAATTGAAAGTGATAGTATCTAGTAATAATTTCATAAAACCCCTCCTCTTATTACTTTGTAGTATAGCGCAAAACTTGAAGGCACTCCCCCTTCATTGAGTCAGCTTTCAAATATGTTTTTTTGTATTACATATAACGTTCCTGTATTCACGACCCAGCAAATGCTGGGTGTCCAGCGAATGCCGGACCAAGAGCGAATGCTCACAGCGTGAATATTATGTTAGATGAAGTTAATATAGATCAGAAGATTTCCAATGCTTTAGTTCTACTACCTCGAATCCTGAATCAATAATTCTGTTTTTATGAAATCCCATTAGAATCGGTGTAATACTTCTACTTCGGTAAAATGCTTTATTTAAATCATGTCCTTCCTGTCTAAGTTTGTGTCTATAAGTTTTACTCCTTCCAATCATCTTATCCAGTTCAGTCAACAGCATAGTATTTTTTTCGTTATGTTTTACATCTTCTGTTGTCCAAATTTCTGATGATAGAGGATAAAACAGCTTATTTGACATCTCGTATAACTTTAAGGGTTTCATCACAAAATCATCAGGATGTCCGGACACTTTCAATTCAAAATGAGCTTCTTTTTCAGTTTCAATCCACGAAATATTCAATGGTTGAATTTGAGCATCATCAATAAGTATTCCCTTTGAACCCTTTATCGCATCGCAAATCAATTTCGCATAATTATCCAAGTCAGCAAGTTCCGGTGTCTCAAATCTTTTCTGTTCATTCAAATAAAGAGTTATATTCACTCTTACTTCTCGAAAATATACGTAATTGACTTTTAATTCAGAAGCAACTTTCTCCTTAAATACATGTCTCTCACGATTACCATAGGGAATAGGTTCAAAGTTAAAAATTTTCTGATACTCTCCAAACATTGGGTTATTGCCGTTTTCATAACCTTCGTTTTCTATTTTCAGTATTTCATTATCGTCAAACATAAAAACACCTCCATTAATTTCATCTAACGTTGCTGGATTCACGAAACGATCCAGCCATAGGTAGCCCTTATCCTTATGCTGGTTCGTTTGTTGTTTGAGCTTCTTCCGTGATTATACTTCTGACAACCGAGTGGCGATTGCCCCGATGCGTGAATACAGTGTCAACTGGAGCTATTGCCTTCTCTGAGATGCTCACTATTGATATATGTTTCAAACAAAAAAGTACATAATGCTCCACTTAGGTTAACAGATAATACGGAATGACTTAGTGTCGGAGGTACATAATATTCATTCTTACCATGTGAATCACCATATTTGTTACGAAACTCCGCAAGAGCAGAAACTATACCGGACATTGATCCAGTAATTTGTTTGATAATCCTCTCACCATCGATATCAGGAAAGTATTCTAATTTGTCAGCAACCTTCCTATACAATTGTGGTAAATCATCACGTTCTGTGTAGTTAATATTCATTCTATTTAATATCCATTTACATGTGCTCTCTAACATTGACCTAGCTGCAGTTATTGCATCTTCCGGGTCAGTACTACATTCTTTAATTGCTCTATCCCAGTCTTTTTTAACATGATCCAAACTATAGTTATCAAAAATAGATTCTGGTTGGGAGACCGATACACCACTCGCAGATGTTATCTTTCCGTTAATATAATCAAATCCATCGTTATTCAGCAATTTTATTAGTTGAGTAAATCGAACATCTTCACTAATATTAAAATATTCATTATCATTCCTTAATAAAAAAGTTTCAATAACCTTAATTAGCTTCTGTACATCGCTCTTATTGCTCAAATCAAGATTACTTACATACGAATCAGCAGTTGATTTTCTAGCGCCTGAATGTTTTGAAGAATAATCAGGCTTTTTAAAGACTCCTTCACTCTCAAATAATTCAGATATTTCATTTATAGTAGAATTAGAAGACAAAATATTAAAAAACACATCAACTGTGCGACTACTAACAATAACACCTTTCATGAATATACCTCCTGTAAAATATTGCAATAATTTTAGCTAACGTTCTTGTATCTACGAACCCGAGAGGCTTAAGGGAGCGCATGCGACTGGGTCCGAAGGACTTAGCCTCGCAGGGTTATCTGCCTGATTCCACTCCTCACCTCGGGCAGATCAAGGGGGCTCGCCCCCGCAGCGTAGATATAATGTTATCAAAAGTTATTGTCTTCTTCGAATTATCTGTATGTACATTTGGATTTAATAAGTTCTACTCTGTGTACATATAAATATTTTGAAAGTAACCCCTTCACACCTTCAATATCTGCTTTACATTTAGGGCCCATTATTACTTCTGCAATGGGATGTACCTCATGTTTAGGATTTAACGGAATTTCAATAAATGATATTAAATCATCTTCTGTAGCTCTGTATTTAAATACATCAGGTTCTGCAAATACTTCATCATATCCATAAATAATTCTTACTTCTTGTTCCTCAGAAAAACCTGTACTTTTAAAAGTCATACCATATCGTAAAATTTGACTCACAACATTTATTGATCTTATGTCTATATTCGTATTTGTAAAATTGTATTTTTTATATTCCTCAATAATTTTTTCTTCGCTTAGTTTTTCGTTGATTATTTCTATTTGCCTTTGACTGTCGTAAATAACGTCTTTAATTACAAAATCTTTATTCTCAGTTGATTTAATAGCATTAAAATAATCTCGGTCGAAACCAATAGCTACTCCTCTTCCATCGTTAGCATATGACCTCCACTGACTAAGAAGATCACCATGTTTTGAAAAACATGCAATATGTGGTTTGAACAATTGCTTTGTCCAATATTCATAAACAGAGCCAAGACTAAAAAGATCGATTCGACTATTCTGAAGTGTCTCTTGCAATTTATGAACTATCCAAGTTATTTCGCTACTATCGTTTGTCTTAAATGCTGAAGTTAATCTAATATTTTTATTTAGAAACAATACTTATAAAGGTATCCAAACTACAGTAATGATATATTATTTCTCCCATGAAAACACTCCCTCCTTACGATGTATTTACAATAATTTCTGATAACGTTCATGTATTCATGAACCCGAAGGGTTGTCTGCTGAAATTCCTCTCCGAAAATCCTTCTCGCAGACCCAGGCTCCATAGGAGCCGCAGCTTGAATATTATGTTATGAGATGTCATTGGCTTCTTCGATTTATCCCCAAAACAGTCCGTTATGCCCTTCATCCACAATCTTTAACTGTTTTTCAAAATCTTCATCCGGTTCTATGTCATCTATGAAGTGCCATTTCCCCTTGCTGTCTTGCCAATATATTTTCCATTCGTTTTCATCTAATCTGAATTGAGCTACAGGCAACTGCACCCATTGATCACTTTTGAATCCCTGTCTTTCTTCAATTAATGTCACATGATTTCCTCTGATCTTATAACTGATTTTAATCTGGTTTTTCACAAGTTCTGGTACTACATTTTGTATATAATTGTCCATGATTTTCTTAATCCGCTTCTTTGTAAAGTCATCCATGGATTTTGTCTCTCCTGCCCTGATTCGTTTTACTATGATTATATCACGATGATTTCTCATAACGTTCCTGTATTCACGACCCAGCGCATGCTGGGTGTCCGGCTATGCCGGACCAAGGACGAATGTCCGCAGCGTGAATATTATGTTATACGACGGTGCCTTCAATCACCCACAAGTCTTTTATTACTTCTTTAACATTGACTCAATTATTTTTCTTGTATCCCCGTCATCAGGTATAGCATTATCCCACCCGTGACCGTACCATCGATCTGTATTCCTTATCAAAAAATCAAGTTCAATCCATCGCTCTTCAATAATTAATTTAAAAATGTACGCTATTCTATTCACCATGAATTTATTTAAAGTCTCCATATCAGTTTCAGAGAGTTGATTATTTGGATTTGCATGCATATCTTCAACAGGACCATTTCTAAAAGCAAAATGTGTAAGTGCTTTGGCAATCATTGTTAAGTTTTCTTCAACTAAAAGTTCAGCTTTTACTCTATCATTCATTTCTTTTGCATGTTCGGTTTTAACAAGTAAATAATCATCAAGTATCGAGTTCCTAATAGTAATTCCATATTTTCTTCGTCTATATGTAATTTTCGATTCTTTTACATCAAATAGCTGAGATATCATATAATCTGGTATCTGCTCATCTATAAACATCGTTTTGAGATCTTCTTGCGTAAGATCGTCTAAAGATAATTCTTCTCCTGCAGCCTTCTTCGCCTCAAATTCTTTAAAGATTCCCATCATTATGACCTCCTGTTTTATTAATTTCTCCGTACTGTCGTATAACGTTCCTGTATTCACGCCCCAGCTATGCTGGGTGTCCGGCGAATGTCGTACCCAGGGCGTATGCCCGCAGCGTGAATATTATGTTATGTGGTGTACCGGACTTCTTGAATCTACTTACAAATGATCGCTTCTGTATTTACTTATGTGCTCTTCTAATGTCTTTCTCGCTTCTTCATAGGTTCTAATCACTTCATCCAATTCGTTCTTCAACTCTTTATGTTCTTTCCAATATTCTTTCTCCACTTTGAGTATCGAACAAAATAAATCTCCGATATATAAATCTCCTGATCCGAATGGGTTCTGTATTAATTGCTCTAAGGCTAGAGGTAAAAGAAAATCTAGATTCATTTGTTGCCCAATCAAAAGTCTTAAATCTTCATTATTCAATTCACAAAGAGGTTTCTTCCTTAATCGATGTACTTGGATCACTAATGAAGAAGCAAAATTCGGTTCACCCCAATATTTTCCTTCAAGTTCTTCAAGGGTTTTGGTTAGATCTACTTGTTGCATGGCTTCACCCTCTTAAATAAATGGTTTCCGGTATGTCACATAACGTTCCTGTATTCATGAACCCCGAAGGGTTGTCTGCTGAAATGCTTCCCTGAAATCCTTCTCGCAGACCAAGGCTCCGAAAGGAGCCGCTGCTTGAATATTATGTTATACGATGGAATCACTTCTTCGATTAACCAACATTCATTCTTGATTCTAATCTGTCATTGTTCTACTATATGCTCCAATAAATCTCCTGGCTGACAACTTAAAGCCGCACATAATTTATCAATCACTTCTAATGACACATATTCGTTCGTATTGAGTTTCGCCATTGTAGCAGACGAGATACCTGTCATTTTCAATAAATCCTGCTTCTTAATCTCCCTATCGATCAATAATTTTTGAAAAGGTTTATAACTAATCATCTGATATTCCTTTCACACATCAAGTGAATTTTTCTTTAATTATATGAAAGTATATTTTCTTTATTGAAAACATCCTCAACATGTATTGACCCAATTGTTTGATATATTAAAATTATTTTTAATAAGTTGAACTTTTATTCATAAAATAAAATTCATTGGATGGTGTTTAGTATGCATAATTCTTTAGAAGTCTTACTTGATTCACTCATTCATACTCGAATTGAATCTTTATATGGCGAGCTTACCAAAAACAACTCCAGCTACAACCAGTTCTCATCCGAACGGAATCTCTACTTCAAGCAGTTACATGAGGGAGTACCGGAGAATATACAGGAGACCCTATTCCTTTACGACGATGCTGAGCTTTCTGTTCAAGCTATTTTAGAACGTGAAATTTATTTGCAAGGTTTTAAGGACGCTCTTCACCTGCATAACGAATTACATATATCTTTAGATTGAGAGCCTTCTGGCTCTTTTTTATTTTTGATTCTGTTGTATAACGTATTATTTACGAACTTCCGAAAGAATGCTCTCTTCGTCATATTCACGAACATCGTGAATCCTGCACTTTTCTCCTTATTCCCGCACTTTCTGCGTTTCAATCCTCTTACCCGCTCATCCGATCCAACGGACTTTGAATTCGTCTAATGTCCCGTCTGCTCACATGTGTATACCGCTCTGTCGTGCGCACACTCTGATGCCCTAGCAGTTCCTGAATATAGCGAAGATGAATCCCGTTCTCCAGCAAATGGGTCGCAAAAGAATGCCTTAGTAATGGATACTTACCTGTTTGTGAATGCCCGCTTTAGCCAGTGTCTTTTCAAATACCTTCTACGCTGAACATTCCGTCAGATGGCGGCCTTCCCTATGCCCTAGAAAAAAGCCTCTTTTCTGACTACTCCGCCCCTATGTACTGCTCTACTACCGCAAAAGCCACTTCTGAGAGCAACGCTTACCGTTCCTTCCTGCTTCATCCGATAAAATAGGTAATCTTCATACTCGCTTGTCTCCTTAGTATATCAGTCGTTCAAAAAATTGGAAATCTAATTTTGCACAAAAAAAGGGACTTAAGATGCAAATTCACTTTAAGTCCCTGATTCTTTCGGATCAAATTTTTGATCCTTTAAGTTCAATTTTCATTATTATAATTACTTGGAATGAGACTCCGAAGACAGTGGAATAGTGTAACGTTAATCTCTTGTATAAGGATACGCGGCTAAAAAGCATAGTTTCTCGCCGCTTTTTTCAAGCAAACCGCTTGTATTACAATCATATATAAAGAACAACGAATTATATTTACCATCTATTTTACTCAAGCCATTTAATAGTGGAGATAAAAAAGAATCAACGTAGGAAACATCTTTTATACCATCATCTGCCCCATCCATCAGAAAGACTCCTTCAGCAAAATCTTCGTCAAAATCATCTACTGCATGGTCATTCAAAAAACCACTAAAAACATCCTCATTCTCATCTTCCGGGTATTTGATTTCAACATATTCAAACAACTCATCTTCAGAGGCAAAGTGGCCGTACCAGACGGACACCATATTTTTTTCAAAGCAATTCATATCTTCACCCCGCTAATACTTCAGTTTATAGTATGGTCTATCTGTATCCCGCACCAGCTACCATGCCCTCTACCCCACAACAGCTGTTGAAGCTAAAAAGCCCGCGCTGATCGCGGGCTTTGCTGTATATCTAGTCAAAATCATGCCTAGACTTGTTACTCCACCTTGAACTGTTTTAATTCATCTTGAAGCTTATTGGACAGTTGGTTTAATTGTTTGGATAGTTCAGCAACCTGTTCGAAGCTTTCCAATTGTTCCTGCGTGCTGGCGCTAACTTCTTCAGTTGAAGCGGAATTCTCTTCGGTGGTGGAAGAGATGATTTCCAGCGCCTGCAAAATCTCATCTTTGTGCTTGTGGACTTTGGAGGTGTTGGTGCTGATCTGGATCATTCGCAATTTCAAATCTTCCAAATCCTTATTAATGCTAAAGAATACTTGCTTCGTGTCCTCCACCGATCTGGCATTTTCTTCTGCAATTTTCAGACCGTGAACCGTATGCTCAACTGATACGCTGGTTTTTTCTTCAATTACACGTACCTTCTTGTAGATTTCCTGTGTCGCCAGCGCCGTCTGCTCAGCCAGCTTGCGAACCTCCCCGGCAACCACAGCAAACCCTTTGCCCTGTTCTCCTGCACGTGCAGCTTCAATAGAAGCATTGAGCGCCAGCAGGTTGGTTTGCGTTGCAATTTGGTTAACCGTATCCACGATGCTGGAAATCTCATGACGGCTCAGATCAATCTCCTGAATAATAGACGACATTGCTTGTGTGGAATTGTGATTTTCTTCCGCCCATCTGGATAACTGATCTACTACAGCAAGCCCCTGTCCGCTTTGCTCAGCAGAGATTTGCACCATCGTTTCGATGGCTTTGGCATCATTGGCAATTTCGTCAATTTGGCCGGATAATGCTCCGGTTTTTTGTAAAATGTTATCCGTTTCGATGGATTGGTAGTTCGTTGCATTGGCAATTTCATTAATTGCTGTCGCCGTATCGTTCATCGTGATCGCGGTTCTGGAAGAAATGGATTGCAAATCATGAGAAGACTGATTCAAGACTTGAGCTGAGCCACCCACCATTTGGAGCATGCCTTGAATTTTTTGAACCATATTGTAAATTCCTTGAGAAATTTGCCCGATTTCATTGTTGGATTGCGTATCAAACTGAACGGTCAAATCTCCATTTTCAATCAGCTTGATTTTTGCAAGCAATTTCGGGATTGATCTCAACAGATAACGGAGTGTTATATAACAAATCACAACGAGCAGGATGGTGGCTGCCGCAAAACCGCCAATGGTAATCCAGGTAAACGCTTTTAATTCTGAGAGCACCTCATCTTCAGAAATGGTTAAGCCTACAGACCACCCCGTATCTTTACTGGTTGCATACCCAATGTAACGACGTTCGCCATTATCATTAATTAGCTGTACTCCAGACTCGCCGGCAATCATTTTCTTTCCAATCTCCCCAAGATCACCTGTGCTTTCGTTAATCTTTTCTTTCAGCACTTTATTTTGATCGGGGTGATACAAAATATCACCTGTTTTGGATGCAAGAATCGAATAACCTGTGCTTCCAAGCGAATAGCTTTGCATAACGGCAGGGATGTCTTTGAAAGCAATATCGACAGCAGCAAATCCGATTAATTGGTTACTGCTATCTTTAATCGGATAGAAAATGCCCATGAGCACATTACCCGAATTGACGTCCTTATAGGGTTCTGAGTAGTATAAACCGTCTGCTTCAACAGCTGGCTTGAAGTATGGGCGTGTATGGATATCGAAATCCGGTTTAGAAGCAACACCATCATTCTGAAGAAAGAAGCCTTTACCAGATATTCCTGCAATCCAGGCGTCGGCAAAAGATGGCTCTGCCTTTACAATGGCTGCCAGAGTCGCTTCGGTTTCCGCAGCATGTGGAGAAGTTTTCACCATTTCTGCCGATGAGGTGGTTTGTAAATATTGCTTAAAAAGATTATTCGTTGACATTTGTTTGACAAGTGATCCCTTTTCCTTAAACAACGCATCGAATTGAGTGACAACGGCCTGCGTCTTGGTCTGGAGCATGGCCTCTTGCTGCTTGACAAGTATGCTTTGCGTGCTTGCAAACATGAACGTCCCCAAGGTTGCAAAGACGACAACGATAATGATTAACAAGACCATGGCTAATGTGTTCGCGATGCTGGATGATCTGATTACCCGCTTTTTTATATTTTGTGACATGCTGCCATCTCCCCGAGGAATATTGAGCGAAAAGCTCTTAGATAATATGTCGGAAGTTTGCAGCTATTTTAATAGGTTTTTAGTATACACAATTTAAAGTTTTGCTATCTGATTCCTCATAGATTCCCTCCTAACCTGTTCGTTAACTCCAGCAAAAGATTAGGGCAGCACAAAGAGCCTCCGTCAGACGTAGGCTCTTACTAAAAGCTATATATGAGAACGCAGAGTTTTGCGGATTTAGAGCGTTTCAGCGATCCGTAAGCTCAACCCTCATACTCCGTCGTTAACCCAACTGCATCGTTGTGATACACGTATCGTTTTTTTCATATGTAGAGAATTCAGTTTCAGCCGTTTTACCTTCATGATTCACGCTAATACGGTATGTTTTATCCCTCGGTAGCCATAGATCAATAAAACCATTGGATTGTGATTTCATGGCGGCGTTCTCCATGATGACATTCCCTTCGGAGTCGTGAACGGTCACATTGAACGCTCCGTTTTTTATTTCGCCTTGGCAGCCCGTTAGACTATGAGTTGCACAAGGGTGGGTCTGTTCCACATATGGCGCAATCGAAACAAAAAACTCGTTGTCAGACAAATCATAATTCACGGTCTGAGTATCGTCCTCTGTGACAATCAACTGACTGGAATTAATGGAAGCGGACTGGGCTGTTGCCTTGCCTGCACTGATATCATGCACCAATTGCTTGATATTTGTCTTCCCCGGGTTGTCCGTCCCTTCTCTCTGAATATTCCCTGCAATTAGGTACGTCCCCAATGCGGCAACAACCAGCCCTGAAGCGACTAAGATTCCTTTTTTCATCTGGAGTTCATCTCCTCGTCTGTTTTGTATTATTATAAGGGAGAATGCACCATAATGGGCAAAATGGGGTGCTGAAGTCACCAGATATTCATATATCTGTGTTGTGTGCTCAGACATATTTATATCACATTAGAGGATTACCGATGAGCGAAGGAACATGATCAGCTCTTCTGTCTCAACGTAAAAATACCCCATTACTCTTGTGGAGCAATGGGGTACAGCCTTTTTTAACGGTCCCTGTTCACGACATAATGTATTAAGTGCTTCAGAAAAGCAATATTACGTGGGATCTCTTCCAATGCTTCCATCGCGAGGCAATAGTGTTCCCACATCTCTTTACTGGCACCTTCAAGACCAAGGATGGACACGAAATTCGAATTGTTATTATCAGAATCTTGGCCAACAGGTTTTCCGAGTAAGAGCATATCTCCTTCCACATCAAGCAAATCATCTTTAATCTGAAAAGCAATCCCCATATGATAGGCAAATTTCTTCAAAGCAGCAATTTCCGACTCCTTGACCTGTGCAAGCATGGCTGGCATAACCAGACAAGCCTCAAACGCCACTCCTGTTTTGTAAAAGCACACCATATTCAGCTGCTCCAAGGTCAGTGCCTTTCCTTTGGAATCCAGATCCATCGCCTGCCCCATACACATATCTTCTGCTTTCTGGGCCGAGTATTGTATCAAAGAAAGCACCGTTTCAGCATTGAACTGGTCAAGTGACGATTGTTCTCCAATCGCCTTCTGGATCAGATACAGACCGGTTAATTCCGCAGTAGCGCTATTGTGCACCTGATGCAAGGTTTGACGCCCTCTACGGGTAGACGCATTATCCTGGGAAGGCAGATCATCAAAGATCAGGGATGCGGTATGCATATACTCCAGTGATCTCAGAAGAGGCACGATTGCCGATGCATCTAATCCATATTCGTTCACGCCCATGACCCAAGTCAATATAGGCCGTATCCGCTTCCCGTCCCCTTCGAGACTGTAATTTGCAGCCTCAATAAGCTGTTCTTTCATGGCCGGAATCCCTTGTGGCTTGGTAATTTTCAATTGGTTGTTAATCTGCTCACGGACCATTTTGACCGTATTGAAAAAGTCTTCTTTTTCCCTCGCATCGTTTTTCAGATGGGTAATCATCTGGTCCCGAAGCAGCTTATCTAAGAAATCTACATCATCCGCTTTTTGTACCATCTTCTGAATGAGATTATTAAATTCCGGATTTCCGGATGCAAAGATCTCCATCGTTTCATTATATTTTTCAATACCTACACGTTCTTTATAACGTTTGAGTCCATTCATTGCACGATCCAGTATCACCTCACGAGCCATGGCATCGGAGTCATATACGTTATGGATCAAATAGGAAATAACCACCCAGTATAATTCAAAGGGATTGATCAAATCCGGTCTCTGATGATGATATTTTAAATAGTAGGTATAAGGTGTTACCGCACCGTCTCTCATATCGTCAACCATATCCGCAAAATCATCAGCAAGCTGGTTATAGATACCATAAAAGAATGTTCGTTGCTCAAAGCCCTCATCCGCAGGAGCACTAATCACGGAACGGACAATCAAGCGGGACGAAGAGGACTTCAAAATAACGGGTATATAAAGCTCTTCATTGGTATAAGTAGCTCGCGTTAGATCCTTAACACGGTCAATATCTTGAGAATGAAAAAAGACATAGGCCTGCTCGAAAAATGTTTGCTGTGTGTCCGGTCGCTGATGTTCCTTAATATACTCAAATGCATCCGAGAGCTCCGAATGTATGTATTGAATCAACTTCATATGATTTCCAGTCCAATTGCCCAACTCAGGCACAGATCCACTGAGAAGCGCGGCACGTATCATACGGGAATATTGTTCTTTCTCTTGAACGTTCAGAACCTGGGAATCGAGAAGATCATCGATGAAAGGATAGGTTAGACCATAGGAGTACCCAAGCCTGATGGCTTCATCAAGTCTGCGAGCACGTTCCATAGGCGACACTGTATCGTCCATTTCTTCCATCACATGCAGAATAACTCCGACAATGATCTTAATCAGTTTGTGCTGGGCTTGCTCGGCATCCATCTCCTTGGGAATATGGGAGGATACGGACCTAAGTTTGTTGATCACCCAAATTATCGCGGTCTCTATACCTTCCCTCTGGGCCCACCGATACACCCCGGCCAAATTCATAAATTCCGGTTGGTCTCCCCCGTTTGCACGGGTGGATTGGATCAAGTGTTTTTTTACGTCTGCAATGACACGCTGAATCCGGGTATGTGTGTCAGGAGAATCCAGAGCTTTGCCTAGGTCCCTCATATAAATATAGGAGACACTTCGGTCCAGATAATCATCCAATTTGCCTGTATAATTCAGCCATTGAATGTATCTATTATAGTCCCGAGTATCAGGTTTTCTTTTTCTCCGCGAAAAAAAGGATAACCATGAGGAATGATGAATATGATTTTTTTTCCACTTTTGAATGTCTTCTGTCAGGGTAGTCACATAAGATTTGTCTAAGACCTGATCATACAGTAATGCAAAATACTGAATCGCCTTCCGCTCAGCCAGCTGATATCCTGTATTGGCTTGTAATTTTTCATTCATATGATGCATTACCTCTACTTCTCATTTTGTTAAACATGGTTGCATTTCTCCCTGAGGGTACGAACTCGGATCATGTTTTTATCTTTATACGGAAAATAATCTGTGAGGTTACGAAATTTAATGGGGTCGAGGCGATATAAGAAGTAATCTCAAGAGGTGAATCGTCATGAAATATAGTGAACAAAAAAAGCTGGGTTCTGCTTCATAAGATTAGCAGCCCAGCTTGATCTTTATAGATATCTCCTTAGAGTGTTTGGTCCTTCTCGACCTTCTGCCATAAAGCCTCAGTCAGTTCATCTATCGTCTCCTTCATCGCCAGCTTCTCGCGCCAACGACTCGGGATACCACTTATTCCGTAATAAGCTCCTGCAATTTGCCCGTACACCGCCCCGGTCGTATCGGCATCATCCCCCAGATTCACTGCCAGCAGTGCCCCCTCTTCAAATGAATTCGAATGGTGGAATGCCCACAACGCAGCCTCAAGGGAACGAATGACATACCCGGTTCCTTTTATTTCGGGCGGCTCCTTATGCCGGTAAGATCCCCGAATTATTTCTTCAATGGCTGCCGAATAAGCGGGCTCGTCCTGCCGCCACTTATAACAGACGTCCGCCGATAACATGGATTCTTTGTCCGCTCCTCGCAGACCTGCCACAAGGATTGAAGCAAGCACAGCACAAGCCTCCACACTTTCGACTGCTCCATGGGTGGTTCGCGAGCTCATCTCAGCGTACTTCACCGCCTCTTCCGGACGGCTCGCATAGGCCATAGCCACAGGTGCAAGCCTCATAATAGAGCCATTGCCGGCAGTCATGGGGTCAACGGACCCGCTGTACGGATCTCCGGTAGCTTCGAAGCGATGCAGTGCTGCTCTCGTTGCACCACCGATATCAAAGCACGTTCCCGTGCTGCTCATATATCCCAAGTGGTACCAATTGGTGTATCGGCGCATTTGATCTGCCGGATCAAAGCCATCTTTACGTACCATACTCTCGGCCAAGCAGAGCGCCATCGACGTATCGTCTGTCCACTGGCCCGGCTTTAACCCAAATACACCGCCGCCCACGATATCCGTTACAGGTTCAAATGTACCTGGACTGCTGAATTCCACAGTGGTTCCCAAAGCATCGCCCACAGCCAGCCCAACCAGACATCCCAAAAAACGATCCTTGATAAGTGCCATTTTGGTTTTACGCCCCTTTTCAAATGTAATAACTAACGCATATTTTCCCATCTCGTCAGGAAGGAAGCAAAAATGCGGTAACGCCTTTTATTCGTAGATCAAGGCTGTACAACGGCTATTCGGTTTTAATTCAATGAAAATCCCCGCCTCGTGATGGTAAACGAGTGCTGCCAGAGCGAAGTTCTAGTCTCCACAGTTCTGCTTGTGTGTTTAGTGCCAGCAGGGTTATGCTTTCCTGAGAGTCGCCCTGTAGTGGATGAATGGCTGTAAGGCGTCCGATGGACGGTGGTAAATCAGGTAAAGAAACGTGATGGAATGGCATCATTAAACCCCTTTTATTCTGGATAAATAATAATTTATACCCGCATTTGTGAAGCTGGATTTATCAACGAAAAATCTGATATCAAGCAATGCAGTCAATACTTTCATAAAAACTCCCGGTTTTTTCTTGCAAAACAACTTAAGATATGTAATTTCGCTAGGATTACTTTTGAGAACAAAATAGGAGTAATTCATCAAGATCAAGTTGGAGATGAACTGCTCTGTTGGAGATTGATGCTCATTGATACAGTCGATCAGCACCTCTAATACCCTATTTTTATTAGAGTTATAGGCTTGTATAAACATCGTTGCTTCTACAAACGGCTTGTTGAAATCATCGAATGGAAAATCATATACATCATGACTACCCAGAATGAAGTTAACCCATTGACCTTGTAAAAATTTTATTTTTTCCAGCGCTGCTTGTGTATCCATATCCATCTTACTTTTGTGAATATGCTCATGCAAAATGTTAATAAGAATGTGCAGATCATAATATTGTACGTCTTCCATTCTGTACATGATCCTATTATTTTTAATCGTTAAACGATCATAAATGTCGTCACCTAAACCCAGTTCAAATAAAAGATGTTGAAGGAAAAATAGTCTGTCCTGAGCAAACGTGAATTCATTGCCTCTCTCTGCTAGATGTGAAACTTGATATTGATAATAAAAACAAAATAAGTTTTTTCTCCTATAAGCAACATCTTTATGTATATCAAAAACATTAAAAATGAGCGAAAGCAATCGAATCAGGCGTTCAGCATCCAGTTCGCTTCGAATGACATGATCCATTTTTGTAAATAGCGACCTGTCAAACAGATCATGCCATCGCACTAGAGAAACATAATCCTGCTCGTTTATATTCAGGGTTAATATTCTTAAATTTTGCTCTTGATCGGGATAAGAATAAAATAGATATTCATGACTTAAATCAGAAATACGCTCATTAAAATAAGCTCTTAATTTGTAATCGTATATTTTAGAAAATGACATGCTTATCCTCCTTACAAGTAAGCCTGAGCATATTAAACTAAGTACAAAACATTTTCGAACTCCTATATTGTAAAATTAATCTGGATAGACTGGCAAGGCGGCACAATTACAGAAACATATGTTCTCCATATCTATATTATGATATCTTTAGGCTAGAAATGAAACGTTATTGTCGGAGGTCATAGCCTAAAATTAGAAAGGAATGCAAACCTATGAAACAATTAAGTGAAGCTCTGGCCCGTTTTGTACAACAACAAAACTTGTATAATGAAGCCTACGGGCTGTTCCAAAACCACGACATCCAGCCCCGGACGGAGAACCTAACAGATTGCTGGGACAGACGGATTCCCGTATCCCCTGAGCTTGAGTACCTGTATAGCCACTATGAAATGATCGATGCTAAGGCAGCAGGTACACACACATTGAAAAATGCGGCAGTTGAAATTGGGGATGCTGCGGTTCTCTTTTTTGCCGCACCAGAACATCTGTATCGCCAACAGCTAGGCTATCGCTGGATTACATCTGGTGAGCTTGTCCAAGAATCTTCTTCGTGGCCGCCCCATCATGTCGTGATTGCCACTTTTAATGACGATCCAGTCATTGTCGATACTAGCGCACTCGGTTCCCCTGTATATGCTGCTTTTGAAGGTGGGGCAGCGCAGCAGGTTGCCGACTCTTTAGCTAACTTCTTTACGGCTCTTTCCATCCTGATTGAAGGTGCCTGTACCTTTAAGGGAGAAGTGAAAGATGAGGACACATACGAAACCAAAACAGAATATATCGAGCACGTAAAACCATTGCTGCATCCGCTGTTGAGCGAAAATCAAACTACGTTTTTATTGGAATACCTATCCCTTTCCTAAAAATCCTTTTTGTTAAAGAGAGGTGGGACTTTTTATGATCTATATCGCATTACTGCGGGGCATCAATGTTGGCGGCAATAACAAGATCGAGATGAAGAAGCTCAAGCAAACGTTTGAAAATGCAGGTATGGAGCATGTGACGACTTACATTAATTCTGGAAACATTATTTTTTCTAGTCAAGGTCAGTCCAACGAGGAATTATCGCTCATATTGGAACAGGCGATTCTGGAGGATTTTAGCTTACCCATCCGCGTCATCGTTCGTAATATGAAGGAGATTCAGACCATTATAGAGGCACTGCCGAATGAATGGTCTAATGATACACAGATGAAAAGTGATGTATTGTTCCTGTGGGATGAAATTAACGATATTTCCGTTCTGGACAAACTTCCTTTGAAACCCGGAATAGGCCATGTAATATATACGACCGGCGCCGTTCTGTATTCTGTCAGCAAAGAACAAGTCACAAAAAGCGGGTTAACGAAATTAGTCGGCACCAAGTTGTATCAGCAAATGACGGTGCGGAATGTGAACACAACCCGTCAGATTTATAAGCTGATGCAAATGGCTGAACAGGAAGAACTACGGGATACGGACTCCTGACTGTAGTCCAAAAGCAACCTTAGAAGAGTAAACTCAAAAAGGGAGCCTTTTTACGGCTCCCCAACTGTTTTTCTTCGATGTAATGTTTTCCCTAGTCTTTACGATGGGCCTCGTTAAATTTTAAATCCTTCGACCAGTTCATTCAGTCGCGCAGCACTTTCCTTCACCTGATCAGATTGGTGTGCCACTTCAAGAGATTTCTCCGTCGATGAAACCATATTCTCTGCAATGTGCTGAGTGGATATAGCAGACTGTTCGCTGGCTGTTGCAATCTCATGGATTGCTCTCACCATGGTTTGGATAGTTTCATTCACCTGCTTAGAGGTGGCGTTCAAATCATTGACCGTGTTCGTATGCTCCACGGCATCATTGTAATATTGTCCTGCTGTATCCTCAAGCAGCTGATAATCCTTGCCTACCTGGGCTTGCAGGAAGTGCAGTAATTCTTCCGCATTAGTAGTTAAATTCTCAACAGATTGCACAACTTCTTGAGTAACACTCTGAATTTGGTCTACTGCGTGTTTGGAGCCGTCTGCCAACTTGCGAATCTCGTTAGCCACAACCGCAAACCCTCGACCTGACTCACCCGCACGAGCCGCTTCAATGGATGCATTTAGAGCCAGCAAATTGGTTTGTGCCGT
The DNA here is from genome assembly GCF_037027525.1 of Paenibacillus sp. 203. Classification (NCBI taxonomy): domain Bacteria; kingdom Bacillati; phylum Bacillota; class Bacilli; order Caryophanales; family Paenibacillaceae; genus Paenibacillus; species Paenibacillus sp. 203. Next base: position 312,475 of record NZ_JAXCHD010000005.1, on the reverse strand, counting down.
AATTTCTAAGATGGACTGAGAAAGTAAACGAATTTGGTCTACGCCCTTGGCTCGTTCTAGCGCTTCCTTCATCTTTTCATTGGCCTTCCGGTAAATTTCCTTGGCTGCTTTATTGGATTCACTAGCCGCATGCTTCAATGTTTCGGCTTTTACACTTGTATCATTGGCAGACTGAGCTCTTTCTTGAGTTTTGACCGAAATGTACTCTGCTGCCCGCTGCATTTCTTCCGCAGAATGGTTCATATTTTCGGTGTATGCCGAAGTCTCTTCCATAGCTGCTGACAGCTGTTCGACCGTGGCAGATACATCTCTAATCCGCTCATTGAGATCTGTCATATTATGATTCGTCTGGTCACTCAGTTGGTTAATTTGGCGTGACTCATTGATAACCCCCGTTATGACCATTGAGGTTGAATCTGTCATTTGTTGAATGGCACGAGCAATGACAGCGATCTCATTATTTCCTTTGAGCAAGGTAGGATCAAGTGCTGCCGTTAAATTCCCTTGGGTAATCTCCTCACAGTATTTCGTAATTGTACTCATCCGAAAACGGATATTTCGAATAGCCGCAAAGGAGATGGTGATAAGAATAGCCAGCACGAGGGCCAGAACCGTGATCAAAACAATTGTACGCATTTTAATCTCATTTTGCGTATTTTGATATAAGTTGGCGGATTGCTCATTGTTATAATCTGAAATCGTAGTCAACATCGTAACAATTGCCGTACTGGATTTATTAATCCGGCCTCTCTCTTCCGTGTCATACGTTCCGCTATTTTTTTTGACTGCCATGATTTGCTCAATATCCTGATAATATGTGTCTATACTCCCCCGTAGTTCCTCGTATAATTTCTGTTCCTTAGCATCCAAATTCCTTTGTGAGAATTCATTTAGCCCGGTTGTAACGCTATCTTTTCCTTTCTGCACTTGCTTATACTGTTTGTCTGTGTACTCCTTATTGTCAAGTATTTTGGTATAATTAGCCCGCATATTATAGAAATCACTTTTGACTTCAAGAATATTCGTTTGGTGTTGAAAGCGATCCACATACAAAATACCTTGACCCTCTTTAGCTTGATACATACCGATAACCCCTACCAACGATACAATGAGTAAACCCACTAAGCTGATTACAATCATGGAGATCATCGTTGTCGTAACCTTTAAATCTCTAAAACCTTTTCCTTTTTTAGTCCTGTCTGATAGCTTGTTACTCATCCAAACCCCTCCAGATCGTCTATGGATAATAGTTCACGCTGCAGATCACAGAACGTGATGATATATATCTATATATCGGTAGAAAGCGCTTAAATTTATAAGTAAAATAACGGTACTGCAAAAATAAGAATATTATAGTAGGCAACTTCATATTTGGACTTGCTATGTAACTCAAAATTTTAGATATTCATGGGCTTAAAGAATTTGCTAAACTAGAAGAGGAGTCCTTACACGAAGTAGGGCACATATAAACAACGACGCTGAATGATGGGAGAGAAAGTATTGTGACAAACATACAAAATAAAAAACAAGTATATATAATCCACGGATACACAGCTTCGCCAGCCGATCATTGGTTCCCTTGGTTACAAGACAAATTACAGGAGGATGGAGTATCGGTAGGTATACTGGAGATGCCCAACTCGCAATCCCCCAAACTTAATGAGTGGATTGAGCATCTATTACAAAATATTAAAGTTCTACATAAAGACACCTATTTTATTGGTCATAGCTTGGGATGTGTATCCATATTAAGATACCTACAGCAAGTAAGTATCCCAGAACCACTTGGTGGTCTCGTTTTCGTTTCCGGTTTTACTGATCCAGTGCCGAGTCTACCGTCATTAGATGAATTTACAAATGGCCATTTGGATTATCAGCAAATCATGGATTCGCTAAAAGCGCGTTCAGTTATCGCTTCAAAGGATGACACAATTGTACCCTTTGCACTCAGTAAGAAACTAGCTGAAGACATCCAAGCCGATTTCCATGAAGTAGACCATGGAGGACACTTTTTACAAAGTGACGGTTTTACCACCTTACCGATGGTACATCAAGTGTTAATTGAAATGATGAATGCAAATAAGTAGCATGACAGGCTTAGTTTGAAAACTTACATAACCCGCAAAATGGAACCGGCGAAGGGTTCATTATTGCGGGTTCAATACATCAATATAATGCCCATTTTTCCGTACACAGCTCTATAAATGAATGGGCAACCTGTTCACATTCGTCATATCCCAAACTACCAGAATGAGCAAAAAGAACGGGATACTCATTGTTTCTTTTTTCCTCTCTCATATCAAACATATAGTGGTTTCCGCACCCATCCATCGCAAACGATACAGCACCCGGCATATATTCCGGTAACTCGTAGGCAAGGTTCATTTCTCTCAAATCTTCGGTATTGAAAAACTGAAAATAACGTTCTCCATTTTGAAACTCCCCGCCGTTAGAGTATCTCAAAAAATCCATATAGCTGTCAGGAAATTGCCCTTGGGGCAGATGCCAGCTCACAGGATCTAAAGGTTTATACTGATCATAGAATGGAGACGACTTTGGAAAAGGGTTCACTTGTCTTTGCTTGATTTCGTGAATCTCTTGTTCCGATAGCTTTATGTTCCATGTTTTCAAAAAATTTGCGATTTGTTCATCCGTTGCTTCCAGACTTTTTACAAACTGCTGTTCAAAGTGAATACTCCACATATCAGCCAACCTCCATGCCTTGATGCCTCTAAGAGTTGTTGTTTCTACCGAGCAAGCTATTCCTTATCCACTACCGCCTGCCATGCTTTTGTAATATCTATAGGCGACTTGCTGCTGGTCTCCCCTCCACCTTCCTGGGTCCATAGCGGCGGATAATATGCAAATACCTCTCCCGGCTGAAGTTGCTCCATATCCTTCTGCCAACCGTTCCAGCGGAATGTCTGGTAGAACAATTCTAAATCTCCCTCAGCCAACCAGCCCAAGAAACCGGAATAGGCCAGCTCTGTGGATTCCCATTCTAATGCATCTGGTGCAAAATAGTAGATATGACCACTACGTCCGAATTTCCCTGTATCCAATCCAAAAAATCCACCTGCTGCATCATAAGCCACAATCAGCATCCCCTCAAGTGCAGGAACACTTTCCGGCTCTTGAAGCCCGTTCCATGAGGTCAAGCTACCAAAAATTCCAGAGCCACCTGCACCCAGCAAGGTGATCCAACCGTAATCAAACACGATTCCTCCTGTCTCATAGGCAACTGTTCCCAAATACGATTTCGTACTCACCTGCAAACGGTACAGCGTGTCCCCTGGAGCGGATTCCGATTCGGCCGATACAATGTGATAAGAATTCCGGCCTTCTTTCAGAATATTTGTGACCTCTTCCCATGCATGGTTGTCCTTATCCACCAGTTCATCAACCGTTAAAGTATGCATGTTCATTCCCCTTCCCGTATATTCCAAAATTCACTTTCAACCTACAAACTGATGTTTGAAAACCTGCGTTTGATCTAAAATCACCCACTGATTCACTTCGTCGTATCCTTTTACAATTGCCGTGACCTCATGCTTCGGATACATCCACTCGGATGGTGTCTTTTCCTCATATGTACGAGTGTCTGACAATCCGACCGCATGATGCTGGAAAATATGAATAATCGTACCGTGTGGGAAAAATGCTTCAATATAACCTTTTACCTTAGTCCCAACGGGCAGTGCGTTTTTGATTTGATGCCATTCCTGGTTGAAGGTGTGAAGATAATTGGACCAGACTTCTTCAAACTCTTTTTTTGTAATTTGCGTATAATAGGGCTCTGTATCATCAATCGCTTTCTCAGCTAATAAGAAATGATACTGCTCGTGCTTGCGATTAGAGGCGATATACGTGCCATCATCCTGGATGACAATTTGTCGATAGGCTATTCCATCCGAATCTATTTCAAAATACCAGGTTCCCATGCCTGGTTCCGGGCAATCTTTAAGATACTTCATGTGCTCCTCCTATTAAAAAACCAAACCTTCGAATGCCTGCTGAAAAGGTTACGCCTTCTGCCTTGATGCTCGAAACACTTGTGTAATTCAGCTTTTTCTCTTTGCCACGAGCCGTTTTAGGCAAAACAAATGCCCGGTCACGCGTAAGAATCTCTACATCGGTTTCTCCATAGGTATCCTTAGTGAAAGAAATTCGCTTGCGAATGACATCCCCGTCCATACAAATAAAGTATCCATTTTTAATTTCTACCACGTCCCAATGTTCTTCCAGCGCCTCCAGCCCGAAGTACGGTCGTAACGTGTTCGTTAACCAACGATTCATCTACTCCTCCAGTTCCGAGTACATCTCAATGGACTTAGGCTCAATTTTTCCAGAGACTATAACATAGCACGGCATATAGCTCGTTTATTCATACACTGTTCCAGCTTGGATCAACTCCTCCTGAATCCAGCTACTTTTGGTAGACAGTTGGAGCAACTCAGCAGAGATCTGTTTGACTTGCTCTTGCAACACGTGTGATTGATCCGTTCCTTCCAGAAAGCGACTCAAAAAATGAAGAAATACGTCTACCTTCCTAAGCAGCATCAAAACAGGCAAAGCATCAATCTCGTTATGGCTTAAATGAACCTGGCGGATGAAGCCCCGGCAAAAATCCCGAACTGCTGTCTCCTCCTCCGATTGTCCCAAAAATCCTGATAAGATGACCGCCGGCTCCATGATCCGAACATCTAGCGTACAAAATTCAAAATCAAGCAGTGCAGTTACTAGACTATGATCCGAATCCTTTACTAACAAATTGGAAGCGTTCAAGTCTCCATGTACAAGCTGATGCGACAACTCTTCCAATGCATGAAGCGAATCTGTAATCTCTTCATAAACTTCTCCTATCAATCGCAGCTCTTCATGCAAATCCTTTAGAGGCTCAGGCGGATGTAAACAAAAGCCTTGAACCGTTTCCCGGTTACACAATGGATAGGATTGCTGCAAAGCATAATACGGTCGATAGACTGGAGTCATATCAAGATTGAATGTCGCAAGCACAGCCGATAATTCCCCCGTAGTCTCGCCAAAAGAATAGGCAAAGCTTGAATCCTGCTTCAGGGGTGATATGCCTTCTATGTATTTGAACAGACACACATATTTGCCGCTTTCCTTCTCCAGTTGAGCAAGCGTCTCTCCCGTGACCGTTGGAATAGGCTGGGGTATCCTGAATGATAGAGAATGCTTACCCAACTCCTGCAAAACCGCATGCTCAAATTCAATTTTATCCCGATCCCTGTGTGTATCGTAGACGCGCAGCACCCCGCTTCGTCCACCACTCTTAACAAAATACGTCGTATTATTCCAACCCCCGGTTCGTTTCTGCAGCGTTCCGTTCCACTCCGGCCAGTGCCGTCTTAGTATTGCTTCCAAGGATGTATCCTCCCTTCTTCGTTTCCATAGCATCGGCTGACCCCGGCATGCGAGAAGTATGGTTATAATAGCTTTACAGGTAGTTTCATTATTTTAGCATAGCAGATAGCCTATTTTATAGCAGAGAGCGACTCTAATTCACAAGAATTTAAACCGAAGGAGGAATACCTCACTTACAATGTGATCGAGTCTTTTTAAACAGGACGTACACAAAAAAACAGGACTGATTAATCAGCCCTGTCTTGTACATCATACCCCTTTAGTCAATCTGGATCTGTCTGCGGGAACGATCATCACCCTGACGTTTAGGAATTTCAAGTTTCAATACACCTTGATCCAGTTTTGCCTTAATGCCTTCTTCATCAACATGATCCACATAGAAGCGTCGGACAAATTCCCCAGAACGGCGCTCCCGTCGAATCATTTTATTCGTATCATCCTTCTCTTCATGATATTCATTCCGTTTAGCACGGATCGTCAAATAATTATGGACAATATCGATGTCGATATCTTCTTTTGCAATGCCTGGAAGCTCAGCTTCCACCAGATATCTGTCGTTTTCTTCACGAATATCCGTCCGAAACGTCTGAGAGTTGCTGCCAAATGGAGCGAGGCTCAAAGTTCAAAAGAGGCTGAAAATACTGAAATAACCCGATCCTAAGCGATCTGTCAAAAATAGTTTTAGATTTCAATCAATTTGACCTTTTTTGACCTTTTGACTTCACAAGAGACTACATATTCTTTGGCAGCCAACTCAGGCTTGCCCTGCTATCGCTTGTTCAGGCGTGGAAGCTGGGTACAAGTGACAGGCCACCTGCCGCCCTGGTGCAGCTTCGGCAAAGACGGGCTGTACTTTGCTGCATATCTCCATGGCTGCCGGGCAGCGGTTATGAAACGCACAACCACTTGGCGGATTTTCTGGACTGGGCACATCCCCTTTAAGTACAATCCGATCACGTTCCGCTTCTGGATCAGCTACAGGTACCGCAGACATTAACGCCTTTGTATACGGGTGCAGCGGCTCTCTGAACACTTCTTGGGTCGATGCGAGTTCGACCAGCTTGCCCAGGTACATCACACCCACGCGGTCGCTGATAAATTTGACGACCGACAGATCATGGGATATGAACATATACGTCAGGTCATATTGTTTTTGCAGGTCCTTCATCAGATTGAGCACTTGCGCCTGAATCGACACATCGAGGGCCGAGACTGGCTCGTCACACACGATAAATTTGGGATGAAGCGCCAGTGCCCGTGCGATCCCGATCCGCTGGCGTTGACCACCCGAGAACTCATGCGGATAACGATGTGCGTGATAAGGAGACAATCCGACCACTTCGAGCAGCTCTTCCACCCGCTCTTTGAGCTGCGTTTTGCTTAGCTTTTCATGCGTGATAAGCGGTTCTTCCAGCACCTGCTGTACTGTCCATCTGGGATCAAGCGAAGCAAACGGATCTTGAAACACCATCTGCATATCCGTTCTGAATTTGCGCAGCTGCTCTGTGTTTAGCTTACGTATATCCGTGCCATTAAACAGAATCTCTCCATCCGTCGGTTCGATCAATCTGAGTATTGCCCGTCCGGTTGTGGATTTGCCGCAGCCAGATTCCCCCACGATTGCCAAGGTTTCACCCTGCTGTACAGTCAGGTTAATACCATCCACCGCTTTGACTGCTCCCACCTGTTTGGAAAAAAGTCCTTTTTTGATCGGATAGTGTTTTTTCAAATTACGTATTTCAAGCAGTGTACTCATGATATCCCTCCTGCTGTAGCAAGCAGCGGCTTTTGTGTCCGGGTTCCACTTCTGTAAGCTCCGGGGCCTCTGCACGGCAAATTTCCTTGGCAAACTGGCAACGTGGTGCAAAGCGGCAGCCTTTTGGCATATCAAGTGGGTTGGGAACCTGGCCCGGAATGGAAGCCAGACGCTCCTGATCACTGTTCAATTGTGGCAGTGAGGCTAGCAAACTTTGGGTATACGGATGCTTGGGATCTTTAAAAAGTGTTTTAACATCCGTTTCTTCTACGACTTGTCCGGCGTACATAATCACGACCCGATCGCACATTTCAGCAACGACACCAAGGTCATGAGTAATCATCAGAATGGAAGTTCCTTCGGACTTCTGTAGCTCACGCATCAAGTCAAGAATCTGTGCTTGAATGGTTACATCGAGTGCCGTTGTCGGTTCATCGGCGATCAGCAGCTTCGGATTGCACACCATCGCCATCGCAATCATCACCCGTTGGCGCATACCGCCCGAGAGTTCATGCGGATAAGAAGCGGCTACTTTTTCTGGACGTGGAATTCCCACTTTCGTCAGCATTTCCACAGCCATGTCTTTTGCTTTGTGTTTGCTTACACCGTGGTGGTAGCGGGCAGACTCCGCAATTTGCTTGCCGATTTTGAACACAGGATTTAGCGAAGTCATGGGCTCCTGAAAAATCATAGCCATCTCGTTGCCACGAATCGAGCGCATTTTCCGCTCCGAAAAATCCAGCATATTTTCACCGTTAAACCGTACTTCGCCAGCGGCTACTTTCCCAAGTCCCTTGGGGAGGAGCTGCATAATAGAAAGGGAGGTAATGCTCTTGCCGCACCCGGATTCGCCAACGATTCCGAGTGTTTCGCCTTTGCCAACCGATAGATCGACGCCGTCCACAGCCCGGATGGTGCCAGCCGCAGTCTTGAACTCCGTCCGGAGGTTGGTTACTTCAAGCAGTTGTGTCATGCCCTCTTCCTCCTCCTTGTCCATCATTGAACCTTCATGTTCTTTTTATCTTAGGGAATAAGCTTATTCAGACTTACCCATCGTTTGCAGATGCTTCATGGTACCGTACAATTTAGTAATATGTTGAAACTCCTTTTCCGAATGAAAAGAGCATTGCCCACGTCCATAAGCTTTGGCTGTTTCTACAGCCAATTTGGCCGCCAGCGCAATATCGCTTTCGTGGCTGGCCCCCGTTGCACTGCCTGGGACAGGAGCAGCGGCCGTGATGGCTACACCAACCACTGGAGCGGAAGTGGCCACCGCTGGCTGCAAAATGCTGTTGATGTGATACAGGTCGTTACCATAAGGTGTGATGTCCTGCGTAGTTACAGCAAACGTGACACACGGTTCGCCAGTAACGGTCTGCACAATATCGACGAGGTCTTCACTAATGCGTAGTACGTAGCCTTCACGTACCGTTGGGGAAATGGCAATACCTTTATGGTTAATGACCCGATTCCCTTTGGTCGTATCAATGGACAGGATCGCTTCCATTTCGGGTGTCACTTCATATTTGTTCATCGTCAAAATATCTACGGGTGAATCCATAAATGGAACCGGATCATGGGGCTGAGTGGGTGCATCTGGACAAATATGTGTACAGATAATCACATCTCCATCAAGCACATCTCCTTTGGACTGCATGCTCAAAAGTTTAGCCGCCGCCGAAATTGCCGCTGCCGCACCGTCACCATCGGATACAAATCCGATCATCTCCGGTCGTGCTCCTAGTCCACCAAGTCGCCCTACTACACCCAAGGTTGGAGAATCGCCCCCCTGAATGCGACCCGTTTTACCGGCAATGACAATTTTAATAAAATCCGTAGAGCCCTTTTCACCTTGCACAGTGGTGACCGTAATCTTTGCTTGACCCAGTTGTTCCAAATAAGCTTTGACTTCTGCCCCGCTGGCGAACGGATTATCCAAAAGGTCATAAACTTCAAAAACTTGTTTCATCATACGACAGATCCCCTTATGCTTCTTTTTGTGTTGTTTTCAGATATTTAAGCGCCGTCAAGGCGTATACTTTCGCAGATTGAATGATCTGCCATACCGGAGCTTTTTCATTAAAATTGTGAATGGTCGACAGTTCGGCAGGCCCGTATTGCAATACCGGGATATTGTATTTGCGGAATGCACGTGCATCGCTGGTTGCCCATTGCAGTACGCCATAGGCCTCTTTACCGCTGACTTCAGCGATAGATTCCACAAGCTCCTGTACAATCGGCTCGGTGGGCGGGGTCCAGTTGGCATTACCATAAAATCCGAATTGTCTGGGCTCCGCGTCAATGCCAACACTTGCAAGCAATTCTTTGGCTTTGGCCAGTACTTCCCGGTGGTCTACGCCAAATGGAACACGGGAATCCACTTGCACTGTGCAACGGTCCGCAACCACATTGACTTTCGTGCCCCCCTGGATCGTACCAATGTTCACCGTTACATGATCAAACGCTTGTCCATAGCTTGGGTTCTCTCGTTCGCTTGCATAACGCTTGGAAATTTCAATGATCTCTTTGACTTCTTCCGGGATGTCCGGCTTGATGTCCCACAGTTGTTGCAGCGCTTCAATCCCTTTTGCAGCCTTCAAAATAGCACTTTCACCTGCAATTGGCTGCAAACTGCCATGACCCGGTGTGCCTTCAACAGTAAATTCAAACCAGCAGCTTCCTTTTTGACCGATGGTCGGGTTTTGCGGGCCTGAAGGCTCTGCAATCACAGCAGCTGTTCCTTCGATCAGTTTTCTTTCCAGCACCCAAGGTACTCCAAGATGTCCCCCGGTTTCCTCGTCTGGAACTACAAGCAACGACAACGCACCTTCGAGCGGTACGCCCAATTTGGAGAACAGCGCAACGGTAAATATTAATCCACCCAGGCCGGCTTTCATGTCCGAAGCGCCGCGGCCCAGGAGATAGCCATCACGAATTTCACCACAGAACGGATCGAAATCCCAACGAGTACGATCCCCTGCCGGCACAACGTCTGTATGCCCACAGAAAATCAGTTTTTTTCCGTCCGCCGTTTCAGCGCCATAATCAGAAATGAGATTCCACATATTCGGCCCGGATTCATGCACCGTTGTTTCTATACCTGCTTCTTTAAGATAGTCCATAATGAACTGACTAATTTCGCGTGAATCACCTGGAGGATTTTCCGAAGGAAATTGAATCAACCGCGAGCATAGCTCAAGCAATTCATCCTGCCGTTTATCTATTTCATCAAGAACTAACGTTTTCCAATCTGTCATTTCCATTCAGTCCCTTCACGTTTTCCATTTAGCCAACTACAATTTTTACTATCCATCGGGATCAGTTTCCTCCTTCAGGTGTAAAATGATAGCCTTCGGCTGTAAAAACCGAAGGCATAAGGTAAGATTACAACTTACTCTTTATTCAATGAATAGAATCGGATAACCTCATCTGGGTAGTAGACATATCCAGTGACGTCTTTGCTCATGCCAACAACGCGATTGTATTCATACAGGTACGCCCATGGCGAATCTTGATTTATAAGCTCTTGTGCTTTGCCATACAGCTCTTTACGTTTATTTTCATCTTGCTCTTTGCCTGCTTGTTCCCAAAGCTTATCCACTTCTGCATTAGCGTAATGCATATAATTCGATGAACCGCCGCTGTACATCAGAAACCCGAGATGATAACCAGGGTCGTTGACGAAGGAAGTCCATTTGGAAATGTATGCTGTCAGGTTGCCTTCTCGTTGCTGTTCAAGGAACTGTGCACGAGCAACATTGACAACATTCATCTTTACGCCAATCTTGGCAAGTTCAGCTTGAATCAATACGGCATCATCTGCCCAGTCCTGGAAGCCGGAACCCAGTGTCAGGTCAAAATTAAACCCATTAGGATACCCCGCTTCTGTAAGCAGCTGTTTTGCTTTGTCCAAGTCGTGCTTGTAGCTATAGCCCGCATCGGTGTAGCCAGGGGTGTTACTCGCTACAGAACTCTTCATTTGCTTTGCTTGACCGTACATGACATCGTCGATTAATTGGTCGTAAGGGATGGCGTAAGCAATTGCTTGACGCACTTTTGGATCATTAAAAGGTTTGACTTTGTTATTCATGGCAAAATACAGAATCCGGTTACTTGCATTGGATTGAACCTTTAGATCGGCGTTGGTTTCCAGCTTCGAAACATCCTTTGCAGGAATCTCAATCGCCATGTCGACATCGCCTTTATCCAGCAGAAGTACACGGTTGGAAGCTTCCTTGGTAAACTTCATCGTTACTTTGCTCAGATTTGGCGCTCCTTGCCAGTAGCTGTCATTAGCATTAAAGACAGCTTCTGTCGCAGGGTCCCATTTTTCAAGCTTAAACGGGCCTGAACCTGCCGCATGTGTTTTCAAATAGTCACCATCGCCATTTTCTTTGACAAGCACATCATCCACAATGGAGAAGTTGTACAATGACAGGATTTGCAGAAACATATGATTGGGTTGGGACAATGTAACGACAACGGTGTGCTCATCTGGCGCTGTAGCGGTTTTAATGGAGCTCATACCATACAGAAAGCTACCGGAATCGGAATTTTTAAGCCGCTCAAAGGAATACAACACGGAATTGGCGGTTAGCGGGTTGCCGCTTTGGAATGTAACGTCTTTACGCAGATGGAGCGTATAAGTCATGTTATCAGCGGACACATCCCATTTTTTAGCCAGCATGGGCTTAATGGCTTCCGTATCTGCCACTTCGCCGCTATCCGTAGACTTTTTGCCGTAGGTCACAAGCTGATCATAGAGCGCAAGCACAAGGGTGTCCGATGTAAGATCACTTGCTTCAGCAGGGTCCATGGTTGACCCTCCCTCCGAGTAAGCAAGTGTAATCGTCTTTGGTGGGGATGGGGCATCTGCGCCCTTCTCTCCAGATGAAGCGGACGGGCTGTTAGCATTGCTCGCACAACCTGCCGTCCATAGCAACGTAGACAAGACGACAATTAGAGAAAGACTTTTTTTCAACATGGCTTACGTTCTCCCCTTTAATGATCTATTTATTTTTATTTGCTAGAGCGCAGTCTTGGATCAAGAACATCCCGCAAACCGTCTCCAAGCAAATTGAAGCCCAAAATAGCTGTCGCAATTCCAAGACCCGGGAAGGTTACAATCCACCACTCACCGGAAATGATATACGCTCGCCCTTCCGAAATCATTGCGCCCCACTCGGCAATCGGGGGTTTCACACCGAGTCCCAGGAAGCTGAGACTGGCTGAGGTGAGGATGGCAAAGCCCATTCCAAGCGTTGCATTCACAAGCAGTGGGGCAAGTGCATTAGGCAAGATGTGGCGAAACAGAATCGTTCCGTTCGTTACACCAATCGCCCGGCTGGCCTCAACAAACTCCTTTTCCCGGAGAGAGATGGTTTGTCCGTGAATCAGCCTGGCGAATTCGGGTATGCCTACAATACCCACGGCGATAAGTGCACTCATCAGTCCTGGTCCCATCGCTGCAGCAATGGCCATGGCGAGTACCAGCGACGGGAAAGCCAACAGAATATCCATGCAGCGCATAATAATGCTGCCCATTCGACCGCCATAGAAACCTGCGATGGCTCCAAGCGGTACGCCGATGATAAATGAGATCGACACGGCGATCATCCCGGTCCATATGCTGATTCTGGCTCCGTAAATAACACGGCTGAGAATGTCGCGTCCGTAATTATCGGTCCCAAACCAATGTTCCACACTTGGCGGCAGCAGCTTGTTCACCGGATCGGTTACATAAGGATCATGTGGAACGATCCATGATGAGAAGATGGCAATGAGCGTCCAGCCAACGATAAAAATGAATCCGATTAAAGCGAGTTTATTGCCAAACAGTAATCGCCAAAAGGTCTTACGTTTCGGTATAGCGGCTGCATTGGGCTGAGGTACAGCCGCTTTTGCCACCAAATCACTTGCAGTGCTCATCCGAGTACCTCCCCCTACTTTTGTGCTTCATTGTTATCACTCGTACCGGATACGTGGGTCAATCAATCCGTAAACCAAGTCGACTCCAAGATTGATAAAGCTATAAATCAGCGCACTTACGAGGGTAAATGCTTGAATCGGTGCGTAATCAGCCGCCAAAATGGAGTCCGTCACATAACTGCCCACTCCTGGCCAGGTAAAAATGGTTTCGGTAATAACCGCTCCACCAATCAGGTAACCGACCTGCAAACCAAGTACGGTAAGCGTTGGAATAAAAGCGTTAATGAGTGCATGCTTATAAATGACAATTCCTTCGCGCAGACCTTTGGCTCTGGCTGTGCGAACAAAATCCTGACCGATGACTTCCAGCATGCTGGAGCGCATCATCCGTGCCACAATCGCCATAGTGCCTGTGCTGAGACAGACAGCTGGCAGAACCAAATGGGATAAACTGCTTTTTAAAGCTACAAAATCACCGGTCATCAGACTATCCAGTACATAAAGTCCCGTAACGTGCGTCGGCGGATTGATATCACCGCTAATTCGACCCATGGGCGCAGGAGCGATGCCCCATTTAGCATAGAAAATATAAATGAATAACAGGCCAATCCAGAAAATGGGCATACATGCACCGATCAAGGAAAACACGCGAGAAATGTGATCAACAATCGATTCTTTACGGGTTGCCGCCAGAATACCGATCGGGATTGCCACCAGAATCGCAATAACCAAGCTTGCCAGCGCCAACTCGATGGTTGCTGGAAACCGGGTAGCAAAGTCGCTTGCCACTGACTGTCCGGTGTGATAAGCCTGACCCAGATCACCATGGAACAATCCCACTACATAATGAAAGAATTGAATGTACTTCGGTTGATCCAGTCCCATACTGCTGCGAATATTTTCAATCGTCTCGGGTGTAGCCTGCTCCCCCGCAAGCATCACGGCAGGATCACCTGGAAGCACTCTTGAGATCATGAATGTAATGACGACAATACCAAGCAGTGCTGGAATCATTTGTACCAATCTACGTAGTGTGTATACGGCCACAGTCCGTCCCCCCTTATCCGTAATCCCTCGTCTCTTTGTCATCTTTCTTTTCATAACTTGTTATTTTTATCATTGTACTAAGGAACAAGAACGGTTTCCACGTCCTGAATAACTAAAAATAATGACGAAATTTGTCGTCCGTGCACTAAAGTGACTCAATATGTAGTTTAAATGTTATGTATGCATCCGGTTTGAAAAATCAAAAACAGCATAATGCAAAACAGGCAATCCCCTTTTAAAAGGAAATCGCTTGTTTTTTGTAAATATGGATTGTAGTATTAGGTCGATCAGGAAAGGAGAATCACAGTATTGGAAACGAACTACAGAAAGCTGTTGGATCAGATGATGACACCCTATGATGAAATGCTGCAGAGTCTAATAGGTAATCACGCCGATTTTTCGAAGGTCGATTATTTGGAAAAGCACAGTGAGAAATATGGAAAGAGTGATGCCAATTATACCAATCGCTTGAAGGTGCTTTTGGCTATGTACAATCGCGAGGATCGATATGCCCCGCATTACGAACCGATTGTTAGAAGGTTGCTCGTTAATGAGATTATAGACAGGGGAACGAACAGTTTTCAGGGGATTGGCGATGCTCTGTATTACGCCGTTTTTTTACTGCAAGGTATATCCAGTATTGTCTTCGGCTACAGCTCGAACCATTCCGCAGCACGCTCCTCTTCTTCCAGCACCCTGTACATTCCTTCCCTCCACTTCACCGCATCTTCGCCACCAATATGAAATAGACAATTGAGACCTTTTGACTATCATTCAAACCAGCAAACAAAATAGGCTTCTCGTGAATATAGCGCGGAGGCCTATGGGTTCATCAAACCACTCTTTTATTTATTTGGCCTTCTGAGATACCAGTTCACTATTCCCTTTTCTCTTTCTTATCCCCAACATAATGACGGCCATAACAGCTACCAGAACTGCTATAAGAGCAAAAGGAATATATTTATCCACCCGATATAGCGTCGTTGTCAAAATAGGAGCAATAATCGCAGAAATGCCTTGGACAGTGGCCACCAGACCAGCGGCTCCTCCTTGCTGTTCTTTACTGACAGAAAGAGAAGCCCCGGCCATAAATCCAGGCATTAGCAAGCCTGTACCTATACCAAACATAAAAAACGCAAAATAGTAAACGACCATGCTGGCTGACATGAGGAATAGCAGCATACCGACAATAAGAAACAGAGAGCCGAGCAAAATCATCGGCTTGGGTTGCCATTTAAGCCATTTCATTTGAACGATCTGTACAATCAACATCGCTGCCCCAGAAAACATAAGCCCAAAGGAAACCCCTCTTGCTGTTTCTTCGGATGAAAGGCCTAATTGATCTTGAAAATAAAATCCACCTATAACCTGGATGGTCACAATACTAATCATCGTAACCAAACCTGCAAACAAATACATTCGTAGACCAGGTTGAAAAGGGTTAATCCGAGCTGGCTTTTGCTGAATAACAGGCTTGGCAGACGGAATTGCCAGCAAGGCCACTACAAATGCTAAAGCCGCAATCACGATTCCAAAATACAGAGGCCACAGCAAGCCTATTAAAGTAAAGGCGCCTGCAATAGCGGGCCCAAATACTAATCCAAGTCCATTGGCCGCGCTAATGATAGCCATGCCACTACCTCGATCTTCGCCCTCGGTCACGTCTCCCATGTAAGCTTGGGAGGATGACAATACCGCCGGGATAAACCCGCCGATCAAGCCGCGTGTAACAATCAGCAGGACTAACAGCATTCCCCCGCTGAGCCAACCCTTTAATCCTGCAAAAAGAGTAAGCGTAAACAGCAAGCAGCTTACACACATCCCTATGAATCCAAGCAAAATCACAGGCTTGCGTCCCTTTGCATCACTCAGATTCCCCCAAATTGGAGCCATTAAGGCCATCGTTATGGAGCCAAGCGATATAATTAACCCAGAATGACTTTCTCTTAACCCCAGCTCACGAATAAGGGGCGGCATAATTGGAGCAATGAGCATGAGCCCTAGCATAGCCACAAATACACTGAAAAAGATGCTCCCTTTGATTCTATTCATCCTCGCACACTCCTCTGATATAGATGCTCTCTATTCAGAAGTATACGGAGCATACCAAGAAACTACTGCCTGTATACGGATAAATTTGCGGTTAAACGGATTTAATTTAGCATATAAAACAGCGGCCAGCCTTCAGGACAATATAAGATGGTCTTAATTCTATGGTCCAATGGGCACCGTTGATTATAGTGACCATGACGCATAGTTCGCCTGGGTGCCGTAACATGATACGAAGTTTAGACGGTTTCATCGCTGACAAGATGAAAGAGCTTAATTTCCTGGCATGTTATTACGATATATGATGTACAGTCTTTTTACCCTTTAGTAACTAGCGCAGTTGTGGGTTGAGTCTGTATATCGATGTCTAAGGGGGAAATGCAGTGAAAACAAACATAGGATCAAATATGAAGGTGAGATCACTAAGAACCAAGTTAACCATAATGTGCTTAATTATTTTAATTGTACCCACATTCGTAATTGGAATCAGTTCTTATTTTGTTTCCAAGAATGAAATGAATGAATCAGGCAAAGTGGCACTTAAGAATAGTGTGCAAATGGTAATTGGTATGATTAGTTTCCTCAATGGGCAAGTCGAAGCCGGTAATTTAACATTGGAGGAAGCACAGGAAAAACTGCGCATCGAGCTGCTCGGTGTAAAAGATGCTAATAACAAAAGACCGATAAAGATTAAATATACTGTAGGTAAAACAGGTTATCCGTGGGCAGTCAACCAAGATGCCGTTTCAATGATGAACCCTTCAAATGAAGGCCAGAATTTAATGAATGCCGTGTCGGAAGACGGTGTGCATGTGGGAAAAGAGTTTGTAGAAGTCGGTACAAACGGCGGGGGATTTGTCACTTATAAATGGGCTTTACCTGGTACAGATCAAGTGGAGACGAAAATTTCGTATGTTGAAAAGGATCCTTATTGGGGATGGATCATCGGTTCTGGAGCATATTTTAACGAATTTAACAGCGGAGCGACCAAAGTCCTTTATATTGTCCTGATTATTACGACTGTTGCGGTTATTCTGGGAGCAATTATCGTAAGCTTTGTTTCGGGACGTTTTACGAAGCCTATCATCATGATCGCAAAGCGACTTAACGCAGTTGCGGACGGTGATTTAACGGTCGAAGAAGTCAAAATTCATTCAAAAGATGAGATCGGCGAGCTTGCACAGGACTTCAATCATATGATTAAAAATATTAGATTTCTGATCGGTGAGGTAAATCTGTCCACAAAGCAGGTAGCTACTTCCTCGAAAGAATTGACCCTTGGAGCAGAGCACACTGGACAGGCAACCGAGCACATCACCATCGCGATTCAAGAATCGGCGGCCGGTGCTAAGGAGCAGCAGATGATGCTCCAGAAGACAACCAGCTCGCTTGAAGAAATTTCAATAGGTATGCAGCGGATCACGGAGAGCTCCTTGGCCATTGCTGATTCGTCTGCAGACGCGATGGAAATGGCGAGCGTTGGTGGTACTGCTGTACAACATACGGTGAAGCAAATGGACCTGATTAACCATTCCGTCAATGAAACCGATGCGGTTATGAGAATGTTGGATGAACGCACTCAACAGATCGACACGATGCTGCATGCCATTACGGATATTGCACAGCAAACCAACCTGCTTGCCTTAAATGCTTCGATTGAGGCCGCCCGTGCAGGCGAAGAAGGCCGCGGTTTCTCCGTCGTTGCTGCAGAGGTAAGAAAGCTGGCCGAACAATCGAACCAGTCTTCCGGGCAGATTTCCGAGTTGATTCAGAATATGCGCAAAGATATGGAGCATTCGCTTAAGACCATGGAACGCGTAAAACAGGATGTCGACTCTGGTATTAAAATTGCCAGTGAGACGGAGCAGCAGTTTAACAAAATTGTGACGTCCACCAATCATATCGCACAGCAAACGGAAGAGCTCGCGAGCATCACGCAGCAAATAACCGCAAGTGTCCAAGAAATTTCGGCGAGCGGAGAGAACGTCTCAAGTCTGGCGCTTCAAGCGGCGGACAACTCGCAGAATATTGCAGCGTCTGCAGAAGAGCAGCTGGCTTCAATGCAGCAGATCACCAGCCTGGCAACGACCTTGTCGGATATGTCTCAGAAGTTACAGGACCTAACAGTCAAATTTAAATACTAGTGGAATAAACTGTAGTTTCCAATATGGTTTCATGAAAAGCCTTCTTACCGTGAGATTAGCATTAGTTCATGGTAAGAAGGCTCATTTTTTTCCGAAAACGTCGCGCTAAACTGACTATTCGTATTATGAAGGGCTCGCAAATCGTGATCTGTTAATTGGGCATGGTTTTTGTCGATTTTGTTCAGAATTGGTTCAGAAGCATTTAGTATAGTAATCCAGTAGTGTAAGAAATCATATTAGCAGGTTAGTCATCATGGAGGATCTTAGTCTGTTCATCGTGACACCAGAAATTTATGGAGGAAGTTTATGAGTAAAATCAAGTCTTTTTGTTTATCTTATCTTGCTGTTATCGTCTTATTTGGGACCTGGACATGGAGTTTTTCTGGGGGTGCTGTGTATGCGACCTCCTCACCAGTACCTAGTGTAACAGATGCTGTGTATGCTACTGAAACCACGGTAACGAGTTGGACAAATCCTTCTAAACAAGGTCAATCCGTAACGTTTAGCATCAAAACCATCTCAACCCCACAAATTACGAAGGATTTAACTGGCACCGTGGTTCTTATGGATGGTACGGATATATTAGATACGCTTACGATGACGCCAAATGGGATTGCAAATGGATATGCCACTGCGACCTATACCACAAGCAATTTAAGCGTGGGAAGTCACTCGATCACTGCTATTTACAGTGGAGATGCTCGATTTGCCCCGAGTACCTCTGAAGCGTATATACAGGTTATAAATGGAGATGCAGACACTGGGAATACTGGCGGAACTGGTGCTACTACTGGTAACGGCAGCAGTAGCAGTAAAAAAGATAAGAAGGATAGTACAGATAGCAGTGAGTCTATTTCTTCTAGCGAAACAACCACACCTTCATCACCATCGGTTTTACCGACAGATTTGCCGACGACTCTGGAAATCAAGCCAGTTGATCAACCAGAGGTTATGCATGAAAAATATATAACCGGTTATCACGATGGGACATTCCGACCGGACCAGTCGATTACACGAGCTGAAACTGCCACGATGATGGCTAGGATTATGAAGCTGGAGACAAAAGAAGGCTCAACGACATACAAAGATGTACCTAGCACGTATTGGGCAAAGGATTCAATTATAGCACTCACGACACAACACTTCATGAATGGATATGCAGATGGAACATTTCGGCCAGAGCAACCCATTACCCGTGCAGAAATGGCAGCAATACTCGCATCCTGGAAGCAGCTTAAAGGAACGCAAACTGCAGCATCTCCTTATACCGATATCGAAAAGCATTGGGCAAGAGATTCAATTAAAGCGCTAGCTGAGACAGGATGGATTACTGGTTTTAACGACAGCAGCTTCCAACCCAATCAATATATAACACGAGTAGAAACCGTTACAATTTTGAACACTATCTTAAAACGAGGACCCCTGGAAGGTACGACCCAGGCTACATGGAAGGATGTACCCGCAGATTACTGGGCATTCAAAAATATTGAAGAAGCGTCTCGTACCCATACTTCAACCATCAATTCAGAGGGTACTGAAACTATCGTGAATTAAGCACCAAATAAAAGCTGGAATCCTTTCTATACAGGGTTCCAGCTTTTTATTTACCTGATATTTTTAAAAAACGGTCAAAAAATAAATTTTAAAATACCTTCTTTAAGGAGGATGGCTTCACTCCGTATTCCCGGAAAAATTGCTCTGAAAATGCACTCACATTGCTATATCCAACAGCCATCGCAGCTTCAGTCACATTGCTTTCTTGGCTTCGGAGCAGCTTCATCGCATAATCGAGACGAATTTGGCGCAAATATTCAAATACAGTAGTTCCAAAGCAGGCTTTGAATCCTTTTTTTAATTTAAAATCGTTTAATCCAACCTTTTGGGATAATGTGATCAGCGAAGGTGGATCAATCATGCTGGATTCAAGGATCTCCCGAGCCATATGCAGCTTTCTGACATCATCTTTACACAAACCTTCGGGCATAGGTGTTAAATCAAATAATTGAATCATAAATCGATTTAAAATCTCAAGTGCCGCTGCTTCCATTAACAAAGGCGATTTATGCACACTTTTCAAGTCTTTGATCAAGTGTTCAATCATCACTATACTTCTGTGATCCAGTTCAAAACTAAAGTGATGGAATGCAGCTCCCTTAAGAATTTGATTAAATTCAATAGCTACCTGCCGACGAGCCGCTAACTGTGAAGCCGCATAATTAAACAACGAAATCGGAATGCCAAGTGCAAATGATTGGTATTGTTCGTTAACCGGAGGATGGAAACATGCTTTGAAATCCTGTAAAAAAATAAGAGCACCCTGCCCCATCGGGAGTGTATAATCCAGACCAGCCACATTCACATGACGTTGACCGGAAAGCGCAAATTGAAGTTCAATCATTTGGCCTCTGGAAGAAAAATTGGTCGGATACGGCTCGTGATATTGAATGTGCGAATATACAATCTCAATTCCGCTGTAAGTTGTAACTCGGTAGATATGCCCATGACCCGCTTCCGGTAACATCATATACGTATGCTCATTCTGTTGTCTAAACGGAGTTTTTTCCAAATAATGCTGATATATTAATGATAACGAGTTTGAATTCACAAGCGTCCACCTCAAATGTTTTCATTCATTCCGATGCTACAAATGAGAATCGTTATCAATAATAGTAGCCGAATTTGAATGGTTTGACCAGACCTATTGGAGTAAGATGTGGAGACATTCGGGGGTCTATTAATCCCAATCCATATAAAACGTTGCCTTCAATTTACCCTTCTCACATGCTGGGCAGCTTAAATGATGAGGAGCATTGTTTTCAATGTGTTTCTTTTCCATGACACTCGTACATCTAGGACAAGCATAAGAACTCCTATACTGCGATGAGTCGGATTTCATCTCTATAAACAATTCATTGCGCATAGCCTGACAGGTCGGACACACATATAGAGCGTTATAAGCATCATATCTCGTCGAAGGGTTGCCTATGAATTCCTCAATACGTCGTTTAAGGGCAGCATCCTGTACAAACGAAGCAATGGATTTCAAACTCATATATGCAAAACCAAATCCTACAAATATGTTCCCCGTATAAGTACAGGTATCACAGTCCAGCTTGTACGCTTCCCCCATTTTTATTCCTCCATATCACTCATTCTTTTTATAATAAAAAAGCCCACCGTAAGAGACACGCTCGGCTAATTAGCTCTAAGGCGCGTCAGCTCTTAATTCCCTTTATTAAGACTTTATCTATCTCTTTACAAGATTTGCTGAATGAGTGACCCGATTTCTCCCGCCACTTTTGGAAGCATACAGAGCCAAATCCGCTTGATGAACAATCGTTTGTTCCGTATCCTCTTGCGTAACCGTTGCCACACCAATACTCACAGTAATGGCATATTCTCCCCAATCCATCGAGGCTGTCGTGGAGCGGTATCTTTCTGCTGTACGAATGGCTTCTTCTTGATCGTTGTCTGGAAGAATAATTACGAACTCCTCGCCCCCATATCGAGCGACAATGTCCCTGTCCCGTGACATGGATTGGAGTATTTCTGCCAGATTAGTGAGCAACCAGGTCGCCCACCGGATGACCGTAAGTGTCGTTAATGCTTTTGAAATGATCAATATCAATGAGCAGCAGCGAAAAAGGTATTCCAGTCTCTTGAAAGGAGGCTAGGCTAGCCAGTAACTGATCTTGAAAATATCTTCGATTTCTAAGACCGGTTAACGGGTCAGTTGACGCCATCGTTTCTAGCTGGAGATTGATCCGTACCAGTTCCTGCTGTTTGATTTCATATTCTGCGTGCAACCGTTCAAGCTTCTGGTTCGCTTCATTCGTAGCTTGATATAATTCCTGAAGCTTGGTTTTGGTCTGTAGTATATCTTTCTCGTGTTCAATACGCTTACGCATCACAAGCACTACACAGTCAATAACAAATTCTCCATTTCGCTCCTGGCGAACTCCGTTTAGTAGTACAGGCACATCCTGTCGATCACTTGTGCGAAACGAAAAGTACATCTCATCGACACGCCCGTACAACTGGATGTAGGGATAAAAATAAGTATGAAAAAATAGCTTGTTGGTAACAGACATTGTCATTTCAATCGGTCGTCCGAGCAATTGATCACGTTCATACAGAAGCATGTCCAACAAAGTTTGATTTACCGATTGAATGATCCCAGTGTCCGAAATTGAAAAGTATCCACAGGGAGCTTTATCTAATTGAATATCCATTGCATGACTGCCTTTCATACGATATTACACACTGGCTAAATATTCATTGATTAAATCGCTCGTTTCTCCTGGTTGACTTAAATGAGGATAATGCCCCTTTGCCCTCATCTGTTGAAGCATGCTGTTTTTAAGATGACTATGTAAATAATCCCCTACCTCAATCGGAGCAATACTATCGTCTGAGCACTGGAGAATAAGTGTAGGAACCGAAGCATGCTGAAGATCGACACGGCAATCCGAAAAAAATGTAACCTCTGCGAATTGCCGTGCAATATGAGGATCTCTTGAGCAAAATGCCTTTTCCAATTCTTCGGTTAATTCCTGTCGTTCAGGATTCTGCATAACAATGGGTGCCAGGTAACTAGCCCAGCCAATAAAGTTCATTTGCATCATATCCAGTAATTCATCAATATCACTCTTATCGAAGCCTCCATAATAAGAAGGCAGGTCATTCACATAGCGTGGAGAAGGACCGAGCATGACAATGCGTTCAAAATATTGAGGGCTGCGGATGGAGGCGAGCATTCCGATCATACTGCTAACGGAGTGTCCGACAAATATGGTATTTCTTAAGTCTAACGCTTCCATAATATCCAGCACATCTTGGGCATACCCTTGCAAGTCACTGTATTTTTTCGAGTCATAATACTTTATTTGAGAATCTCCGGAACCTACGTAATCAAACAAGACGATTTGGTAGTTGTCGATAAAGCTAGGGACGATATAACGCCACATATCCTGGTCGCATCCAAAGCCGTGAGCAAACACAATTGTCTGGCTGCCTGTGCCTATTACTTTTACATTATTACGTCGGAGAATATCAACGGTCATTGTGAATCACCTCTCTGAGGTAGTATCTGTTCTATAGCTTCTCTTCCCTATTATATCGGAAAAGTTTCGATTATGGATAATGACTCTCATTCATAAATCCAGCGTTCAATGATCCCCTTTACTCTTTGCACATGTTGCTGTGATAAGGAACAAATAATAACCAATTCGTTTTTCCCATTCGTATCTAACCATTGGTGAACGTCATCCTCTTCATTAACCGTTTCATGAATGATTCTGATGGATTTATGACTTATTTCTGACTTAGCCGAAAAAATGGGGTTCATATCCATGATTTTCTGACCATTAGAAAAGGAGGTGTTGTAATAAGGAATCACCCAGTTCTCCTTATCCTGATCTTGTACTACATTAAGAAATACACGCACCCAATAATCCTCTAGTTCTGTGTAACTCTGTTCATTCAACCCATTCAAATTCATACATGTATCCACTCCAAGTTATTCATGCAAGTTTGTCTGCTCTGAAATTTCCTTAATGTAGCCGGCCACCTCACATTTAAGGTATTATTTTCGTTTCATAATGTAAATTCAAGCAGCGCGTACCGATTAAAATGGGCACGCGCTGACGGTATGACTTTTATGAAACAGGCACTAAAATTAATCCAGCTGCTCTCCATTGGTTTCGATCACATTCTTATACCAATAAAAGCTCTTCTTTCTGGATCTAGCAAGTGTCCCTTTGCCTTCATTATCCTTATCGACGTATATAAACCCATAACGCTTTTTCATTTCACCGGTTCCCGCACTTACTAGATCAATACATCCCCAAGGCGTATAACCTATTAAATGTACTCCATCCGCAATGGCTTCTTTCATTTGCTCAATGTGTTGCTTCAAATAATCAATTCGATAATCATCGTGAATGGAGCCGTCTTCTTCCACTGTATCTACGGCGCCAAGGCCATTTTCAACAACCATTAACGGGATTTCATATCGGTTATAAATGTTATTGAGGGACCATCTCAATCCCTGTGGATCGATCTGCCAATCCCAGGCACTTGCTTTCAAATGAGGATTCTTTAAGCCCATAGATAAGTTCCCTCCCACCTTCTCCTGGTTAGGATCGGCACTGACACAAGTAGAGGAATAATAGCTGAAGGTATAGAAATCTACGCAGCCTTCTTTTAAGATGTCCTCATCCTCTTCTTGCATTTTGATCTGAATGTTATGATCTCTAAAATAGCGTTTGGCAAATCCCGGATAAGCTCCTCTTACTTGAACATCTGAGCATAGGAAATTGCTTAAGTTATCCTTTTGTTGGGCCAGTAGAATATCATCAGGATGACATGTAAGTGGGTAGGAACACATATAAGCAATCATACAACCGATTTTAAAGTCCTTGTTGATTTCATGACCCAGCTTTACAGCCTTTGCACTGGCAATAAATTGATGATGCAACGCCTGATACAGAACCTGCTCATCCTTCACTGTAGCATGGGCAAGCTCTCCATTCCCCTCCGGCATCATAGCTCCAGCCATGAACGCGCCAAATGACAAGGTTAAAATATTGATTTCATTAAAAGTTAACCAGTATTTTACGACATCTTTGTATCTATTAAAAAGCACTTCACAATATCTCACATAAAAATCTACGACTCTGCGATCTGACCAGCCATTATATTTTTGGGTCAAATGAAACGGTGCTTCATAATGTGAGATCGTAACCAAAGGCTCAATGTTATACTTTTTCAATTCTGCGAATACACGATCATAGAACTGCAAGCCTTGCTCATTTGGCTCTGCATCATCTCCGTTAGGAAATATTCTTGACCACGCAATGGACATTCTAAAGACCTTGAATCCCATTTCCGCAAATAAGCGGATATCCTCTTGATAGCGGTGGAAAAATTCAATAGCTTCGTGACTCGGATAGTTCACCCCTTCTTCCAGTATAGGTGTAATTCTTCGGGAAGTCGTATGCGTTCCAGCCGTAATCACATCAGCAGTGCTTAAGCCTTTACCTTCTTCATTATATCCACCTTCAAATTGGTTGGCAGCCGTTGCACCTCCCCATAAAAATCCTTGTGGAAATTCCAATTTAGTTGTATTTTTCATTGTTTAATTCCTCCTCAACATTTAATTAAGATCAGACTACGACGGTCAATAAATCCTCTTGATACTCAATCGCCTTCTTCTCTGTTTCAATGACATCCAGGTAATTCGTAGTATTGGCAACGATAACAGGTGTGGTCAAAACATAACCAGCCTCTTTTATAGCTTCCATATCAAACTCCATAAGCAGCTGGCCTTTTTTAACAGCATCTCCCTGTTTTACTTTAGGATAAAAATGTTTGCCTTTTAATTTGACCGTATCTTTGCCTACATGGATGAGGACCTCAACACCGTGGTCACTTGTAATTCCAATCGCATGACCTGACGAAAATAATGATGTTAATACACCATCTACAGGTGAAACGACCTTACCTTCAGAAGGTTCAATGGCAATCCCTTTACCCAGAGCACCTGTCGAAAAGGCTTCATCTGTTACTTCAGATAAAGACTTCACTTCACCTTTTAATGGACTCATCACCGTCTCTTGTTTTACTAAAACTTCTCCTTTGGCTGCACCTGGTGTGCTGTCTTCCTTTTTTGCTTCTTTCACTTCATCATCTTTAAATCCGCCAAAGAACATAAGCAAGAAACCTAATACAAAGCTTACCAGGATACCGATAACAGCCCCATAAAATCCATTGTCTATTCCTGCCGGACTGATATAGCTCGGGATAGCGAAAATACCCAATCCACCAATGATGTAGCCTTTAGTTCCCATCATTCCTATAATACCGCCGCCTACTGCAGATGCTATACAGCTTAAAATAAATGGTTTCTTACGTGGTAATGTAATCCCGTAAATCGCTGGTTCTGTCACACCAAAAATCCCGGAGATGACAGCTGGAATGGAAAGTGATCTCAGTTTTACATTTTTGGTTTTAAACAAAATCGCCAGTACGACGCCTGTCTGAGCAAAGGAAGCCCCCAGCGTAGCCGCAAGAATCGGATCGAATTTAAGCACTGCTAAGTTGTTCATAGCGATAGGAACAAGTCCCCAGTGTAATCCAAAGATAACAAACACTTGCCAGAAAGCGCCCATGATTATGCCTTCAATAATTGGACTTAAGTTATACACAAAGAGGGTTGCTGCCCCAAGCAGTTGACCTGCCCAAGTCGAGAGAGGTCCAATCACAATCAATGCTAAGGGTACAATAACTAACAATGTGAAAAACGGAACCAAAAATGTTCTCACGACGCTAGGGATTACCTTTTTAAAGAAGTTTTCTATTTTTGAGCCTACATAGGTGGATATGATAATTGGAAGAACGGTTGACGCATAACTCATCAGAATGACCGGAATACCTAAGAAAGTGATATATACCGGTGACTCAAATATAGTCCCGCTAAATAGAGTGTATAGTGGTTTCCCCGAAGCTGTTATCGTGCTAAATGTCGGATATACAAGTGATGCACCTATAGCCATACCTATAAAAATGTTGGCATTGAACTTTTTAGCTGACGTATACCCCAGGAAAATAGGAAAGAAGTAGAACAAACAATCACCTAAAGCATTGAGAATTTGATAGGTACCCGATGTAGTGGCAAGCCAGCCCAAAGCTACAAATAAGGCAGTGAAGCCCTTAATCATACCCGTGGCACTTAAGACACCCAGCGTGGGTGTAAATACACCTGAAATGGTATCAATGAATCTATTGAACAAACTCATTTTTTCACCTGAGGCTTCTTCTGAATCTCCTGTCTGAAAACCGCCTACAGCAGTAACATCAGCATAAACCTCAGGTACATGGTTACCTATAACAACCTGGTATTGCCCGCCACTCTTTACCACAGTGACAACACCATCCATATTTTTCAAAACCTCTGTATTGGCTTTACTTTCATCTTTTAGTTTGAAGCGCAAGCGTGTAATACAATGAGTTAGACTATTCACATTTTCTTTGCCGCCGACATTTCTGATGATGTCTTTTGCTAATGTCTCATACTTCATTGTAACTTCCCCTTTATTTGTATTTATAAAAAAAGGCGAAACCAAATAGATCAAATTCGATCTAGGTTGGTTTCGCCTGCATTACCAGTAACAATCCAAGGGTTATTCAATTTTGTCTTTGGGTCACACGCTGAATATGAATCGTTATATACAGCTTCTCCTCATCTGACAATACCGTATCCAAGTATTTCTCAATCTTCAGCATGCACCCATAGGCCTTTTTGTACTTTGCTTTCACTTGCCTCCACAAAAAATCGTCTTCCAGTTCTACTTTTTCTTTTTTATTTAATCGCTGAAAGAAGAATCTTAAATGTGTAATAAATCGCTCATAACTGATCGAGTGTTCATCTATGGTGGTATTATAAGAGTATTTAATAATATTCAAGATGTCGTGTATTTTTTGAGTTTGCTGAGCAACGTCTGCTACCTTGTTGTAGGAGCCGTTTACTTGAGCGTTGATTAAATGAAGAGCAATATTACCTGCTTCATCTTCTGACAATCGTTTGTCTGTTTCTTCTTCAATAAACTCCAGTGCTTTTAAGCCAACCGCAAATTCTTTGGGATAAAATTTTTTAATCTCCCAAATTAACGGATTTGCATTTTTAAACCCTTCATCAAACATTTTAAATGCATTGTTCATGTGATCCGTAAGCGAAACATATATATAATCGCTCAATTGTGCTTCTAATATGCTTTTTCCATATTCAATGATGTCATAGCATAACGAAACATATTCTGATGGAACATCCTCTAACAATAACTTGAATTTCTCTGAAGCATCTTTATGTTTAAGCACAAAGACCTTTTCAATTAGATGCTCTTCTACTTGTTCGCCTGTACTCTTTTTGAATGCAATACCACGACCCATAACAACAAATTCATCTCTTTTTTGATCTTTGGCTATTATGGCGTTGTTATTAAATATCTTCGTTATGATCATCTAACTGCCCCCCTTATCCCATCAAATTTAAAAAAGGATTTAGATGCTGGGCGAAATTTCAGATAGGTCACAAGACGGTAATAGCCGATCAAATCTTCGTCGTAAATCAAATTCAAATGTATTGATTTACAACTTTATGTTATGAAAACGCATTCATAATAAGAGACAAAAGCCTTACGTTTTCCATCATTGATCTTGAGTGCTCCCAAACCGATCTGATATTCCGTTCTGAAAATGGATATAGTCGGTTAACCACTTCCCATGACATCATTTTTCGGATGTCGATTCGTTGGTCGACGTCATCATCTTTGTTGTTCAGCACTTGTAAGGCTTTATATCACTCACCTTTCTGCGTTATTGCTGGGCAGATATTCATATCATGCAGGATATCGTAAAGCTTGTATTCTAAAAAGAAAAGGCAAAACCCAACACATGGAAATCTAATTCCATGCCTCGGGTTTTGCCTTTTCAGTAACAATCCCAAAATCATAATAACATCGAATTTAAGTTTTGCCAACAAAAATGTTTGCGCTTTCTTTTCCGGAGCAACCACATCAAATACAGCACATTATTATGGTATAAAATGTCATCCACCAATGTAGGACATGTTA
Organism: Paenibacillus sp. 203; assembly: GCF_037027525.1. Lineage (NCBI taxonomy): Bacteria > Bacillati > Bacillota > Bacilli > Caryophanales > Paenibacillaceae > Paenibacillus > Paenibacillus sp. 203. The sequence goes on along the minus strand of NZ_JAXCHD010000005.1, from coordinate 283,532 downwards.
ATCTTTTTTTTGTTGTTGGCTGTCTGCTCCGTACGTTCATCGGAATACCGATCTGTGCGTTGTTCCCATACTGAAGTAATCACATCGAGCAATTCCTGGTCATTCGCCCCGTTGCGAAGCATCTGGCGTAAATCAAATCCGCCTGAAGCAAACAAACATGTATAAAACTTGCCATCGCACGATAAGCGGGCACGTGTACAAGACGAACAAAACGATTCAGAAACCGAAGTAATAAAACCAATCTGTGCGTCGCTGTCTTTATAACGATAACGCTTTGCCACTTCTCCAAAGTAATCCCGATCCATCGGCTCCAGCTCGTACGCATTCTTAAGTCGTTCAACGATTTCTTTTTTGGTTAGTACCTTTTTGAAGCTCCATCCGTTGTCATTTCCTACATCCATAAACTCGATAAAGCGAAGGGTTATTCCCTGCTCCTTAAAATAAGCAGCCATCGGCAAAATCTCCGAGTCATTAACGCCTTTTTGAACTACCATATTGATCTTGATTTCAAAGCCAATTTCTCTTGCATATTCGATCTGCTTCAAAATAACATCAGGCTTAATCCCCCGGCCATTCAACCGTCCAAATAGCTCGGGGTCCAGAGCGTCCAGACTGACATTAAGCCGTCGTAGCCCCGCGTCATAGAGAGGCTTAGCCTGCTGTCCTAGCAGCACACCGTTGGTGGTCAAGCCGACATCTTCCACTCCGTCAATGGACAGGATTTGGGAGACCAGGTCGGATAGATTCCTGCGCATTAATGGTTCACCGCCCGTGAGTCGGATCTTTTTTACGCCCAGGGATACAAAGAGCTTCGTCAGCCGGTGAATCTCTTCAAACGACAGACATTCATTTTGGGGAAGAAAGGCGTAATCGTCACCGAAAATTTCTTTAGGCATGCAATAGGAACAGCGGAAATTGCAGCGGTCTGTAACCGATATACGCAGGTCACGACTGGGCCGCTGCAACTTGTCTTTCAGTGGATGAAAATTCATACGCCCCCTCCTTTCTAGTTGTTTAGCATCGTTATCATTAGCCGCCGCTGACTGGGGGAATGAAGGCTGCAATGTCTCCATCCTGTAATACATCCGTAGACAACGCATACTCTTCGTTTATCGCAATTCGTACAGACTGGATTGGCATATCTGGATATTGATCTGTTATCCAATTGGATAAATCGCCTACCGTTTGGCCCGCCAAATCTGCCAATTCTTCTGTTTTTCCCGTCACCTCACGGAGTCCCGCAAAGTAGTACAGCTTAATCATGACTGATCTCCCCCGGCTTTTTCTTTTGACCTCCGACCCACTGCGTTCCATCTTCCCAAATCTCTCGTTTCCAAATAGGAACTATTTCTTTAATTCGTTCGATCGCGTATTCATTTGCTTCATACGCATCCGAACGGTGAGGTGAAGAAACGGCAATGACAACGGCGATATCACCGATTTTAAGCTCGCCAATGCGGTGCGCGATTGCCACTCGCGTCCCTTCCCATTTCTGTTCGATTTCGCGACCAATCTCTGTGAGTTTTTTTTGGGCCATGGGGACATAGGCCTCATAAGCAAGGTATAAGGTCCGTACGCCTTGAGTCCATTCTCGTACGTGCCCTGTAAAAATAGTCACCGCTCCTGCTTCCGGCCTTAGGACATAATCCGCATAAGCCTGCGGGATAATGGGCTCCGTTACGATTTCAAATACACTCATCTTTTCCACCTTCCAGCCACCGGACAAGCCACTCTCCGGTGACAGACTCTTTTAAATGTTTCTGCTTTTTGTATCTACATCTCATTTAACCGAACAGCTGATGATATAGTTTTTGACCGTTGGCAACACTCCGTACACCGTGTATGAGAAGCCTTCCGTTTTTGAATAAAATCATTCGATGCTTAAAAGCATAAAATTCAACGAAATAAGGGGTTCTTTTTACACGATCTGCTATAAGCCTGCCCATTTTCTCTGCATCATCGAGCGTGATCGGACGTTGTGGGTCTGGAAGAACCTGGACCACGTTCCGTCCGCACAGAGCCGCATACGCCGAGCGACGTGATGCTGTCAGTGCAGGAAACGTAGGATGCTCTCCACAGGTTGGACAATCTTGGTTACGGATGCGGGAAATCCCTATGTCCATCTGCGTATTCTCCCATAGATCAAATAGATGAACCTTGCGGCGCATCTTATCACGTCTGTCGCTCAGCCACTTCATGGCTTCTGCACATTGGAGGGCAGCTGTCACCTGGACTGCGGGTGAGATGATTCCAGCCGTATCGCAGGTCTGATTGATCGCAGGCAACGATGGCAGAAGGCAGCGTAAACAAGCAGACTCTCCCGGCACGAATGGAAAAACAACGCCTGTGCTTCCAACACAGGCTCCGTAAATCCATGGAATTCCTATCTTCAGTGCAGCATCGTTGATCAGCAGACGAGTTTCGAAATTGTCCGTAGCATCCATCAGTAATATACTCTTGCTGGCAAGTTCTAGAACAAGCTCAGCATCTAAATTATCGAGATATGTGTGCAAGCGCACGTCTTCTCGTATGGCTTTCAGCCTTTTTTCGGCTGCCATAACCTTGGGCTGCATTTCCGCGGCGTCCTGCTCCGTGAACAGCTGCTGACGTTGCAGATTCGACATCTCTACGTAATCCCTGTCAACAAGATGAAGCTCCCCAACGCCCGCTCTTACCAGTGTTTCGGCGATGGCGGAACCCAGTGCCCCGCAACCGATAATGGTGACGACAGCAGCGGATAGATTACGCTGCCCTTCGCCACCAATGGGTCTAAATAAGATCTGTCTGGAATAACGTTCATTCATTAGATTGTGTCCCTTGATAATACAGCCATATGACGAGGATCAGGCTAGCCAGCGCCACTTGGGAGAGGAGCATGAATCCAATGGAATATTGGCCAGTAGCGGCATGAATCGTCGATAACAGGATCGGAGGGAAAAAGCCACCGAGACCGCCCATCATGGATACAATTCCGTTAACTATACCTGCTTGTTTATTAAAATAAAATGGAACTAGCTTGAAAATGACACCGTTCCCCACTCCAGCACTTACAGCGATCGCCAAGCAGCCTACTGTATACAGGGTAATCCCTGGTGAAAAAGCCAAAAGAATCGCAGCGACCGTATAAACTGTGAACGTGCCTACCAGCAGGAACAGGGGCTGAAACCGATCCGCCAGCCAGCCACCGATGGGACGGAAGAATGTGGCAATCGCAATAAAGCCTGCTGTACGCATCCCTGCATCCACTTTAGCCAGCTCAAAATTCGATACCAGGAAATTCGGCAAGTACACCGTGAACGCTACAAATGAGCCAAAAGTAATAAAATAAAAGAGCGAGAAAAACCAAAGCTTTTCATTTTTGTAAACCCCTTTGATCTGTTCCATAATAGGCGTCTTTACTTTAGCTTCATGACGATCCCCTAAGAAGAAATTCAAAACGATAAAAACAAGCAGCAGAATGAGATACAGCTTCACTGTAAGGGCCCAGCCAATTTGTGTAGCCACAATAGGGGCCGAGAAGGTAGTGACGGCTGTTCCCAAATTCCCTATACCATACATTCCATTTACAAACCCATGTTTTTCCTTTGGATAATACTTCGGTAGCGAAGTCACCCCAACCGAGAACACAGCTCCTCCAATCCCAAGGAACAAGCCACCGATAATTAAATCCGTCATCGTAGAAGCTTCACTAATGTAGTAGACGGGAAACAAAAGCAAAATAAAGCTAACGAGAAAAACGATTCTTGCTCCAACGATGTTGGCATAATAACCAAGCGGAATGCGCAGAATCGATCCAAGCACGACCGGAATCGCCGTAACCATGGCCAATTTTCCGGGTGGAATAGCAATATCCTCCGTAATGAACGGCATAAGAGAAGAAATGATAACCCATACCATGAATCCAAGAATCAAGTTCAATGTTTGTAGCGGCAACTGCATTTTTCTGATCATTTAACTCACCTTTTCAACGTTTTTTCTGTCGAATTATTGATTTGAATTTATGTCCCCATTGTAGCCGCTAGTTGATCTGTTCGAATATAGGGGACTCCCCTTTACCTGACAGGGGACTCCCTGAAAATATAAAAAGCCGCTTCTATAAGAAGCGACTTGGTCTTTTTAAGAGATAAGTGTATTTAATTTGTCACATAACTTGGTTAGATCATTCCGATTGATCTGTTGCTCTGCCATAGGAAAAAGTACAGTTTCTTCTTTTATAAAATGTACAGTCAGCACTTCAAAGGCCTCTCCCGCGTTCTTGGCTGCCTCCTGAATGTCATCAAGCGTGAGCAAACTCAAATCGCCCTCCGTCTGATGAAGAAAATGATCGATATAGCCCTCTATTTCACGGTGCTCCTCCTGTATACCGACGAGCGGTCCCTGCTCAAAACCAATGTAGGTTCCTAGCATAGAAAAGAAGTGTTCTTCTTCCTTTTCGGTATGTTTCTTGAGGGGTACCCTAAAGTCGATAATCTGCATTCTCAGTTTTTCCAGTTGCTTGCGGCCTTCTTCCAAATCTAGTATTCTGTGCTGCTCAAACCACAATACAATGGCATGCCATTCATCCATCAGATAGGTTAGATATCGATGCTCATTTTCAAGAATACGCATGGCAGGTTTGGAAAAGCGCAATTTCTCATTTTCCAGCACGCGGATTTCCTCCATTCATCGGCTAAAAATCCAGCATTTTTTTCTTTAATGCATATTGGACCAGTTCAGGCCGGCTTCTTAAATTCAATTTTTCCATGATCTTCGCTTTGTTCGCTTCCACCGTCTTGACAGAGATGAACAGCTTTTCCGCAACTTCCTTGTTACCGTAACCTTTTGCGACCAGAGGCAGAATCTCCAGTTCCCGCTTGGACAGGATCTCATAAGGATCTTCTGATTGTGACGTTGTATCTTTTTTGATGAACTCACGAACGAGAGAAGTAGCCATTTTAGGATGGATATAAGTCCCCCCCCCATGAATGGTTCGTATGGCAAGTAATAGCTCCTCATCTGGAGCATTTTTCAAAACATACCCTGAAGCACCATTCTTTAAAATATGAAAAAGATATTCTTCATCATCATGCATGGTCAGAATCAGAATTTTAGTATCAGGGTGGTCTTCTTTAATCTTGCCTGTGGCGATCAATCCACTCTCGCCTGGGGGCATGCTGAGGTCCATGATCAGAATATCTGGACGATATTTAGCTACCATTGTATACGCTTCAATGCCGTCTGCAGCCGTTCCAACAACCTCCATATCCGATTGGAAGTTCAAAATCATGGAAAATCCGCTCCGTACAATTGCATGGTCATCCGCTAACACAATTTTGATCACGTCTTTACTCCTCCTCATGTCCAATCGGAATTTTTAAAAATACTTTGGTTCCTTGACCAACATTTGAAAGAACGCCAAAACTTCCACCTACCAGTTCTGCTCTCTCCTGCATGCCATATAAACCAAGTCCCGTTCCAATAGGATTGCTCCCCTTTTCAAAGCCAACCCCATCGTCCTCTACAGTCAAACGAAGCGTATGATCGTGCTCAGACAAAGAAACTTTAACCATATCTACCTGGGCATACTTCAAGGCATTGAGAACAGCCTCCTGGCAGACACGGTAAATGACCGTTTCCTTTTCACTTCCATATCGCTTTTGGGGAAGATCCGACACAAATTCAACGACAAGACCAAAGCTTTGTTCAACCCTCTTAAAGTGGGAACGAAATGCCGCTTCAAGCCCAAAATCATCAAGTGTGGCGGGGCGTAGTTCCACAGACAGGTTGCGGATATCATCCAGCAATCGCGTCATGGATGCTTCAGTCTGCTTCATGTTTTTGATGAGCTGTTCATCATTCGTCATGTATTTTAACACCCGCAGCTCAACAACCGCACTCATCAATTCCTGGGCGACGCTGTCGTGCAGTTCCCTGGAAAGCCGTTTACGCTCATTTTCCTGCGCTTCAATGACATGCTTCATCATTTTGTTTTGATACAATTTTTCCTGCGTCTGAAATTGCGGAGTCAAGTCCCTCAACATCAACACCCTTGTTCCATGTTCAGAATCAATGGTGTGAAAAGAAGCGGCATAGGGGATCATTCCGTTGCTCTTTGTTTCCAGATAAACCTGAAAAGAAGCGAAATCCTTGGATTCTGGCATATTGAAATAACAATCAAGGCAGGTACGGGGCTCCGTTTCGCTTGTATAGCCCCTGCATGTTCCACACAAAGCTTTTTCCTTCCCTTCATAGAGTTGAATGAGGACGTCATCGCTCACAATCTCCTCCGCTGCCGGGTTCATAGCTAGGGTGTTCCCTTGCCCATCAAAAAAGAAAATGGCTTCTGTACTGTTCTCAAACAACTTCACCATTAGCGCATTCAAAGAGCCAGTCCCTACAGATAATGTCAATTACATCACTTCCTTCCCGTTCAACTCTCCAAATCCCCTATGCGCCAAAGCTTCCAAATCACGCATCATGGCTGCGGTCATCAGCAGTTCTTCCCGAAATCCACCAAGCAGTACGCCCGCGACGCGAGCATCATTCCATAGGGGAACAGCCCCGAGACTCTTGAGCTTCTCGGATTGAACGATCGGGTAGTTAAACAGGTTGTCTGCCCCCACATATTGATGAACAGATGGAATGAAAACGGATTTCCCAGTTTTGAACACGACTCCTGCTATGCCCTTTCCGGATTGCAGTACAATTCGCTTAAAGCGATCATTTAAATTACCGGCTGCATTTTTCCATTTAATTACGTATTGATATTCGGCCGGTTCAACCAGAGCAAGCGCCATGAAATCATAACCGAAATGTTCGCGTATTCGCTCAAGCTCCCTTTGATAATCCATCCTATTATTCATCGCTCTCTCCTAATAGAATTAGGAAAGAAGGCAGAGCCCGCTTTCCTAATTCGATTTATGTCTTCTGTAAAGGATATAACTTCTGCGCACATAATTCAACGGAACACTCCACACATGTACAAGCCGGGTAAACGGCCAGAATGCAAAAATCGCAAAGGCCATAAGGATATGAAGCTTGAAGGACATCGGTACGTCTCTCATCAGTGTCGGGTCGACACGGAATATGAATAAACCGCGGAACCAGATTGAGATCGTCTCTCGATAATCGAATTCTGGCTGTACCGCATTCGTTACGAGAGTCGCAAACATCCCCATGCATACAATGGCCAAAAGCAATACGTTTACGATCAAATCAGACGCTGTACTTAAACGGCGCACATTGCGTATTGTAAAACGGCGAGAGGTGAGAATCAACATACCGAGGAACGTCATGGCTCCGAATATACCACCAATATAAACTGCCCCAATATGATACAGATGATCATTTACACCCAGTGCATGCATCCAGGTTTTCGGTATGCCCAGACCGGACACATGCCCCATAATAACCGGGATGATACCCAAGTGGAACAAGAGGCTTCCGATCATCAATTGTTTTTTTTCAATAAACTCACTTGATTTCGCTGTCCAATTGAACTGGTCGTTTCTGTAGCGGAAAATATGGCCTACAATAAAGACGACCACGCACATATAAGGGAAAATGACCCATAAAAACTGCTCTAGCATCATCATTGCGCGGCCGCCTCCTGTTCTACGCAAGCTTTAAGCGTTTCGCGCAGTCCCTTCACCAGATGAAAATAAGGGCTTTCCATTTTTTCCAGCGCTTTAAGCAAATGATATGTGCCGTCTTCCAGGATCGCGATTGGCATGCGGAAGTTTTCTGTCGTCTTCGGATCTTGCGCCCATTCGGCGGCATACAGAAATTCACACATGAGCGGAAGGTAATCTGGCAGCTCTCCATCTGGCATTTCAAGACCGTACATCTCATATAGCACCTTTAACTTGACCAACATTTGTCCCCGTTCTTTTGCATCTTCGAATTTAAAGTAAGTCATATATAGTGCACAATTCTTTTGAAAATCAAAGGTTTCCGTATACATTTCCTGAATCTCTTCCATACTGAACTCTTGCATAAGGGACCAGTAGGTGTTCGCATACGTATATGCCGGATGGTTCGGATCAAACGATGCTTCCAGAAAAGCTGGATGAAAATCCAGCTTTTCCGGGTACATGAGTTGCTGAGCGAAAAACCCGAATGATGGCTTGCATTCATACAACTTCGCTACATTAATCACGCCAAATACCCCCGTAGAAGTTTTCTTCATACATTTCTTTGCCCGTTTTCAAAGGCTCTTCCATCCCCATCGAACTTGCCATACTACAGCCGTCACATCCAGAGCCAGAACCCATGTTTCCCATGGTATCGCCGTAACCAGCAGATCCTTGAGCCCGGTATGGATTCGAATATCCTTCTTTATGTGATGTCGGAATGACGAAACGATCCTCATACTTGGCAATCGCCAGAAGTCGATACATCTGCTCAGTCTGCCGCGGTGTCATGCCGATGCGCTCAAGACGGCTTTCATCGAAAGATTGTCCTGTGGATTGGGCACGCATATAGGAGCGCATCATAGCCATTCGCTGCAAGGATTCCTTCACAGTTTGCGTGTCGCCCGCTGTCAGCATATTGGCAAGGTACTGAATAGGGGTGCGCATCTCTTCGATAGCCGGAAAGATCATATCGGGATTCTCAATTGAGTCTTTCCCTTCAAAGTAATTCATGATCGGACTGAGTGGTGGCACATACCAGACCATAGGTAATGTGCGGTATTCCGGATGAAGCGGGAATGCCAGCTTGTGCTCAATAGCAAGCTTGTAGACCGGCGAGTTCTGCGCTGCTTCAATCCAGTCCTCCGAGATACCGTCTTTTCTCGCTTGAGCAATCACTGCCGGATCACTTGGATCCATGAACAGGTCGCATTGCGCTTTATAAAGCTCTTTCTCATCCTGCGTAGAAGCGGCCTCAAGCACTCGATCCGCGTCATACAGCATAACGCCGAGGTAGCGAATTCGTCCTGTACATGTCTCGGAGCAGACTGTCGGCAGACCAGCTTCCACACGTGGGAAACAGAAGGTACATTTTTCCGCTTTGTTCGTCTGCCAGTTAAAGTACACTTTTTTGTATGGGCAGCCCGTCATGCAATACCGCCATCCACGGCAGGCTTCCTGATCCACTAGCACGATTCCGTCCTCGTCCCGCTTGTACATGGCGCCCGAAGGACATGACGCGACACAGCTTGGATTTAGGCAATGTTCGCAAAGCCGTGGGAGATAAACCATGAAAGACTTCTCAAAGTTAAATTTAATCTCTTCTTCGATTTTCTGAATATTTGGATCAAGCGGACCCGTTACATGCGCCCCCGCCAGATCATCTTCCCAGTTTGGACCCCATTCCAAATCCATTTTTTCACCCGTTACCGCAGAATGCGCGCGTGCCACAGGTGAATGCTTCTGTTCGCCAGCGTTGGTCAGTTGCTCGTAATTATAAGTCCAGGGCTCATAATAATCCTTCATTTCCGGCATGTCTGGATTGTAAAAAATCTTACCCAGTGCTATCTTGGACAGCTTGTTGCCTGACTTCAGTTCCAGTTTCCCTTTGCGGAGCTGCCAGCCCCCTTTATATAATTCCTGATCTTCCCAGCGCTTCGGATAACCGATACCCGGTTTGGTTTCCACATTGTTAAACCACATATATTCCGCACCTTTGCGGTTCGTCCAGGTTGTTTTACAGGTCACGCTGCACGTATGACAGCCAATACACTTATCCAGGTTCATGACCATGGCAATTTGAGCTTTAATCTTCAAGCCAGTTAACCTCCTTCATTTTACGTACCGCAACGTACACATCACGCTGGTTGCCGATCGGACCATAATAGTTGAATCCATAACTAAGCTGAGCATATCCACCGACCATCTGGGTTGGTTTGAGATGGATTCTTGTAGGTGCGTTATGACTACCGCCGCGTGTATCCGTGATTTCGGAGCCTGGCACTTGAATGTGCTTATCCTGAGCATGGTACATGAACATCGTTCCTCTTGGCATCCGGTGGCTGACAACGGTCCGGGCGGTTACGACGCCGTTACGGTTGTATACCTCTACCCAGTCATTGTCGGCAAGATCGTGTGCCTCTGCGTCTTCGTTGTTGATCCACACCGTAGGACCTCCGCGAAACAGTGTAAGCATGTGCTGGTTATCCTGGTAGGTGGAGTGAATATTCCATTTACCGTGCGGTGTCAGATAACGGAGCACGAGTGAATCTTGCCCGCCTTTTATTTCCCGATCGCGAGGGCCGAACACCATTGGCGGCAGCGTCGGTTTGTAGATCGGCAATGATTCCCCAAATTGTTGGAAAATCTCATGATCAATATAGAAATGCTGTCTTCCCGTCAAAGTACGAAACGGAACGAGACGTTCAATATTCGTTGTAAATGGTGAATAGCGGCGTCCCTTCTTATTCGATCCAGTGAATACTGGTGTCGGTATAACTTCCCGTGGCTGCGCCGTGATACTTTGGAAAGTGATCCTTTCCGCTGCCCGATCGGCCGAGATATCTTTGAGTTCCACACCGTGAAGCTCTTCTGCCTGCTCATAAGCCTTTTGCGACACCCGTCCATTAGTCGCGGATGAAAGGTGAAGAATTGCATTGGCTACTTGGCGAGCTGTCTGGATTTTGGGCAGCCCGTCTTTAATGGATTCATCGTAATAAACTCCGTTCAACTTTTTCATTTCCTCATATTCGTCCGCTACGGAGAAGCTGACGCCATGCGCACCTGCTTTCCCACTAGTCAAATTCGGACCGAGTGAGATAAATTTATCGTGAATTTTAGTATAATCGCGTTCGATGATGCTGAAATTCGGCATGGTTTTACCCGGAGTCGCTTCAATCTCGCCCTTCGTCCAATCCTTTACAAGACCCATCGGCTGTGAAATTTCGCCTATACTATCGTGTGCGAGCGGCGCAGTCACAAGGTCTTTATATATGCCTGGCAGGTACTCTTTTGCCATATCCGAAAAGACTTCGGAAAGCTGGCGGTAAATATCCCAGTCCGCGCGGGATTCCCACAGTGGATTAACAGCCGGATTAAACGGATGCACGAAAGGATGCATGTCTGTTGACGACAAGTCTGTTTTTTCGTACCAGGTTGCCGCAGGAAGCACGATGTCCGCGTACAATGGAGTTGTTGTCATCCGGAAATCAAGTGCAACCATCAAATCAAGCTTTCCTTCTACATCTTCTCTCCAGACGATTTCCTCAGGTTTCTGTTCTTCATTCGGTCGGGCAAGCAGGGCATCAGATGCTCCGAGTAAATGTTTCATGAAATACTCTTGTCCCTTCGCCGAACTGGAAATCAGATTTGACCGCCAAACAAAGAGTGAACGCGGGAAGTTCTCGGCTGCCCCAGGATCTTCTACAGCGAAGCGTGTCTTACGTGATTTAATCTCTTCCACAGAATGATTGATGATGTCCTCGTTGGACTTCTTGCCTAATTGTGCAGCCTCTTCGGCGAACAGCAGACTGTTTTTATTAAACTGTGGATAAGAAGGCAGCCAACCCAGACGTGCTGCGAGCACGTTGTAGTCTGCTGGATGTCTGTAACTGACATCCCCGCCAATCGGTGACTTCAAGGTATCTGTTCCACTTTCTTCGTAACGCCACTGCTCTGTTGCAAAGTAGAAAAATGATGTAGCATTTTGCTGCCGAGCCGCCCCTTGCCAGTCTTTTGCAAAAGCAATCGTTGACCAGCCTTCGATTGGGCGGAGCTTTTCTTGACCCACATAATGCGCCCAGCCTCCACCGTTTACACCTTGGGAAGCAGTCAACACGACAAGATTCAAGATGGACCGATAGATCGTGTCACTATTGAACCAGTGGTTGATACCCGCACCCATAATAATCATGGAGCGACCTTTAGTATCGATAGCATTTTGGGCAAATTCCCGAGCAATCTGTACCACAACAGACGCCTTCACACCTGTGATCTTCTCCTGCCAGGCAGGGGTATAATGCGAAGCTTCGTCGTAATAATTTTTGGCGTTATTAGGGCTGTCATTGCGTGCGACACCATACTGGCTCATCATCAAATCGTACACAGTTGCTACGTAACGCTCCGAGCCATCTGCCAAGCGTACTTTTTTGGCCGGAATTACACGTTTGAACGTTCCATTACCGGCGTTATCAAAGTAAGGGAATACGATTTCTTCCCATTGCTCGCCATGACCTTCCACAGTGAGCGCGGGCTCAACCTTTGTTCCATCTTCCCGTTCCAGAATCAGGTTCCATTTCTTATCCTGCTCCCAGCGCTGTCCCATCGTACCGTTCGGGACCAGCATTTCCCCCGCCGCTTCGTCATATATGACTGGCTTCCAGTCCGCATGCGGCGAAGCATCCCCCAGGTCACTCGCCCGTAGAAAACGTCCACCTTTCCAGGCTCCCTCGTGTGGATCAAGCAGAATCATAAACGGCATATCCGTATATTGTTTGGCATAGTTAATGAACATCGGTTCTTGGCGCTCTTTGTAAAACTCATCCAAAATAACATGCGTCATAGCCTGGGCTACGGCAGCATCTGTACCCGGATTTGGGGCAAGCCAGTTGTCAGCGAACTTCACATTCTCCGCCAAGTCGGGAGCCACTGATACGACTTTTGTTCCCTTATATCGTACTTCCGTCATAAAATGAGCGTCTGGCGTCCGGGTAAGCGGTACGTTCGATCCCCACATAATCAGGTAACCCGCATTGTACCAATCAGAAGATTCCGGTACATCCGTCTGCTCCCCCCAAATTTGAGGAGATGAAGGAGGAAGATCGGCATACCAGTCATAAAAACTCAACATCTGCCCCCCCAGTAGCGAAATGAATCGGGCTCCCGAAGCGTAGCTTATCATTGACATCGCCGGGATTGGCGTAAAGCCCGCAATCCGGTCAGGACCGTATTTACGAATGGTATAGATAAGTTGTGCCGAGATCAGACGCAGGACATCGTCCCAAGTGACACGGACATGACCGCCTTTTCCGCGAGCTGATTTGTAGAGCTTGGCTTTCTCTGGATCTTCCACAATGCTTGCCCATGCTTCCACCGGATTGGCATGCTCCTGGATGGCCGCCTGCCAAAGCCGCAACAGCTTACCGCGCATATAAGGATATTTCACGCGTAATGGACTGTATTCATACCAGGAAAATGTAGCCCCACGCGGGCATCCCCGCGGTTCAAATTCTGGCATATCTACACCGCAGGAAGGATAATCGATCTGTTGATTTTCCCAGGTAATGATGCCGTTTTTGACAAAAACCTTCCAACTACAGGAACCGGTGCAGTTCACACCGTGAGTCGTCCGAACCACTTTGTCGTGAGACCAACGCTGACGATATACGTTTTCCCATTCTCTATTTTTTTCCTCAAGGATTGACCAATTTCCCGAATAGCTTTCGATCGGTTTAAAAAAGTTGAGGTTGTATTTCTTTTTCATCGATGACCAACACTCCTTTTTAGAAAGAATCATCCCAACGCAAGTTCCAAGGGAAGACTCATTCGCTTACTCTCATTATGTAATTCATTCATCTCTGTTCCCATTAGGGAATGTCCTATAGCGCTACAGGAAATCCCTCGTTCTATGGAAAGATACAAAAAAGCCTCCCCTGCTAAAGGGAAGCTTGTATGAAGTAATTAATTGTTCTTTTGACCCGTTAACAGGAGCATGATAAAAGAAATGAGTATGATAGAGCATGTCCACGCCCACGCCATAGGAAGATGACCAGCATCCACTGCAATATAAATGGCCGTCGGAATCGTTTGTGTTTTACCCGGAATATTTCCGGCAATCATCAGCGTAGCACCAAATTCGCCCAGGCCGCGGGCAAAACCGAGTATGAAGGCAGCTTTAAAAGAAGGGAAAATTAAAGGGAAGGTGATGTATCGAAAAACCTGCCATTCACTTGCGCCCATCGAACGTCCCGCGTTTTCCAAGTCACGGTCAACAGAAGACAATCCCATTCTCAGCGTCCGATAGACTAGAGGAAAAGCTACTACCACCGCTGCTATAACCCCTGCCCACCACGAGAATATAATAGGCTCGCCAAACCATTGCTCCACAAACCGTCCGAACCCGCTTTTTCGTCCAAGTAATATGAGCAGTAAAAAACCAACAACCGTCGGTGGGAGTACCAAGGGCAGCATAAGCACGGTTTCAACAACCGTTTTCCCTTTAAATAATCCCAACCGCGACATTGACCATGCCACAAGCAAGCCTAATATGATTACGAGAACGCTGGATAACAGTGCAACCTGCAACGATAATCGGATAGGAGGCCAATATTCATTCCAGTCTATATCTTGCATGCTCACTTCGGTATGGTAAATCCATACTTATCCATAATATTCAGAGATTCTTGCGATTGTAAGTATGCATAAAAGTCTTCGGCTTCTTGAATGTGCTTTGTAGCTTTGACAATCCCGATTGGATACTCAACAGGTGAATAGGTTTTGGGATTCACCTCAAAGGCGATTTTTGCCTTTTGTGAAGTCAATGCATCTGTTTTATATACAAATCCGACATCTGCATTCCCAGTTTCCACATATTGCAGCACTTGTCTAACGTCTTTCGCTTGAACCAGCTTGCTCTGTAACGTGTCCCAAAGCTTCGCTTTCGTCAGCGCTTCCTGTGCGTAGTTACCCGCTGGAACACTTTCAGGAATTCCGATTGCAACTTTCTTCACTTCTTTTTTTGTTAAATCGGTTACACTCGCGATGTTCATCGTCCCGTCTGCAGGGATAACCACGACCAATTCGTTCGTCAGCCACGTTTTTTGTTTTTTCGTATCTATTAACTGCTGATCAACAAGGGACTTCATGTTTTTGGTCGAAGCGGACAAAAACAAATCCGACGGCGCTCCTTGCTCAATTTGTTTTTCCAACGCACCAGAGCCGCCGAAGTTAAAATTCAATTTGATGTCTGTATGGGTTGATTCGTATGAATGCTGAATTTCTTTGAGCGCATCCGTTAAACTTGCTGCTGCGGATATGGTAAGCTCAATAGTTTCAGCCGTTTTCGAAGATGTCTGGCTGGAAGATCCGTTCTGATCCGCACTGCCAACATTTGAATCTAGTTGCTGTTTCGTACCGCATCCTGATAATAATAAAATGATGGAAATAACCAAAACGAAAACAGTGCTACTTTTAATTAATTTATGCATTTGGTTCGGCTCCTCATGTTAGTTCATCATCAATTAATCGGTTTCGCTATTAGCTGTGCCTGTCTCGTACGTTCGATCAGTGTACAATTTTCAAGAAGAATATGATTAAAAATATCTGCTTCCAGGTCTTCTAACCGCTTCAATACGAGTCGGTGCGTACCACAAGCTTCCTGCATCGGCTCAAAGCCGTTTGTGATCAAGCGCATTTCTTTCAGGAATTCCACCACCGTTTGATGCTCGTCTTGCAACTTGGACAAAATTAGATTCAACTCATCTGCTCGTTCCACTGTTGATTCTTGTAAAAATGCTTCAATCATCGGAAATACAAGGTCCTCCTCATTTTGAATATGTTCCGATAATTCCTGTTTAAGCAAGGTGAACAGTTCATTAACTCGCTTGAGATGCGGATAACGTTCACCGTGAACCCGCGTTAGTTTGGTTACATACGGCGTTAAGGCCGATAGTTCTTCCCGAAGCTTCGTATGATACTCATTTTGAATATAGGCGATTAGTTCTTTTGGTTCGAGTGAAGGAGGTTGCATTTGCTTATGCTGTGCCTGCTTTTCTTCCACTTCATGTATCTGCGTCAGCAGTTCACCAGCGTGGAGGCCTCGATCGGCTGCTGCTTCACGGAGCGATATTTTCCCTCCACAGCAGAAATCAATCCTCAGTTTGCGGAACAGATCTCCCGTTTTGGGTACTGCTTTCACAATGTCCGCCACCCATGTTTCTTCCGTTAACTGGCTCATCTTCCATTCCTCCATCTTATTTCGATTTTATGCTTAACTTTCATTCTACGTCTCCCTTAAAGCTGAACCAATCAGGGGGTTCCCTCTTTCACTAGTGGAAAGAGCCTGATTATAAAAAATCAGAAAGCAACTGTTCAGCCGCTTCTTTCCCTTGAGCGATGCAATCTGGAATTCCAACGCCCCCATAGCCGGCACCGCATAGAAAAACACCCGGTAAATACTGTGCGAAGTCCTGTCTCATCTTCGCCATATGCTCTTTGTGTCCAATCGGATATTGCGGCATCGATCGATCACACCTACTGACTTCAACGAATTCCGGTTCCGCTTCCAGGCCCATTAAATCTTTCAAATCTTTGCGCGCGGCATCCACAAGTTGATCGTCTGTCATCTGAATCCAATCCTGTGCGCCTGCATGTCCGATGTAGGTCCGTAAAAGCGTATATCCTTCAGGAGCAGTATGGCTCCACTTCGTCGAAGACCAAGTACATGCCGTAATCTTTTTGCCTTCTTTGCGGGGGACTAGAAATCCCGTTCCCTCAAAAGCAAAATTAAGATCTGTGTTTTTATAAGCAAGAGCAATATTGGCTACGGAAACATAGTGAATCTTGTGTAACCAGCTAGCACTTGCAACGCCGGAAAATAATGTAGCCGCTTCAAAAGCTGGAACAGCGCAGATCACCGCATCCGCATCTATTTTTTGTCCGTGTTCTAAAATGACCTGATAACCGCTTTCCTTCCTTACTTCAACTACACCTTGCCCCATAACAAAACGTACGGTATCCAGCCTTTCCTTTAGCCGCTCCACGATCGTAGATAATCCTAGCCGATAAGAAAGAAACATACTTTTCTTAGCGATATCCGGCAGTTTGTCTTGTACTGCTGGCTTTTTTCCCGCCCCTTTAGACATACCCTTAATCAAACTTCCATGCTTTTGTTCCATTAGTTTAAATTGAGGGAAAGTTGACATAAGGCTCAGAGAATGAGTATCCCCAGCGTAAATTCCAGACAGCAGAGGTTCTGTAATCTGGTCCAGAACTTCTTTGCCGAGACGCCGTTTGATAAAATCACCTAGTGATTCGTCCGCATCACCTTTCTTCGCCGGAATGATTAAATCCAGGGCTGCCCGTGCTTTTCCCAGTGGAGAAATAAGTCCTGTCCGAATGAAAGGAGTCAGCTTTGTTGGGATGCCCAGAATGAAGCCCATCGGCATCGTATGAAGTTTGCCCTTATGCAAAATACAAGCAGATTTGGCTTTCGGGTTTGTCGATACCAACTCTGCTTCCAGCCCCAACTCCATGGTCAGATCCAATATTGCCGTCTTTCTGGCCAAGAAAGCATCCGGTCCTTTTTCGATCATAAAATCGTTTTGGCGAACGGTTTGCAGCTTTCCTCCCAGACGTTCACTTTTCTCCACCAGTGTAATCTCCACTTCAAGCTGCCGATCCTCAGCCAGCTTTTTCACATAAAAGGCAGCACTTAAACCACTTATTCCTCCACCGAGAATAACGACTTTTTTAGAACTATTTTTCATGAAAACACTTTTCCTCTCCAACCCCGGGTATATAAGCGCAATAAGGGTCACTCTCCAAATAGTCTCCTGTTATTGCAAAAGCCCTTGCTCTGGAGCCCCCACAGATGGCCTTGAATTCACAGACTCCACATTTACCTTTAAGTAGGGACTTATCTCTAAGATTCATCATGATCGGAGAGTTGCGATAAATATCTGCCAGGCTATCGTTTCGTACATTCCCGCACATAAGAGGCAGAAAACCGCTCGGGTATACTTCGCCGATATGACTAATAAAAACAAATCCATCTCCATCATTTACGCCTTTAGGAGCACGTCCTAAAATATCTGTCCTCTTTTGTCCGTCTGCTACACTGCTCTCACCTGCATTGTGCTTTTGCTGCAGTACGACCCTCCGGTAGTGGGGAGCTTCTGTAGCCTTCACACCGTACGGCATCTGTTGCTGTATTTGATACAACCATTTCATTACGGCTTCATGCTCATCAGGAGTAATCATATCTTTCTCCATGCCACGTCCGGTTGGAACAAGGAAAAATAAACTCCATAACACGGCCTGCATTTCCTTTACCCTTTCTGCAATTTGCTCCAGATCATGGAGGTTATACCGGGACACCGTAGTGTTCACTTGAATAGGGATATTCAGTTCCTTTAAATAACCAATTCCTCGCATGGTTGTATCGTAAGAACCCACCGTACCCCGAAAATGATCGTGAATGTCTGCACATGAACCGTCCAGACTAAACGCCCACCGCGATAACCCAACTTGCTTTGCTTTTTCTACCGCTGCTCGTGTCACTTTAGGTGTGGCACTGGGGGTCATCGAAACCGACAGATTTTTCTCTTCAATTGCATATCGAGCCAGTTCAAACAGATCAGGACGCATCAAAGGATCTCCGCCTGTGAACACAACCAACGGATGATTCATTTCAGCGATTTGATCTATCAGCTTCTTACCTTCTTCTAGTGTCAGCTGGCGAGGATCCGGTTTGTACTGAGCTTCCGCTCTACAGTGAAGACACTTTAAAGCACAAGCTCGGGTAACCTCCCAGATGACTATAAACGGATCAGTATGATAATCACGCGGCGTTTTCAAAGGTATCATTGATGTCTCTCCTTTTAGAAGTATAAAAACAACACAAAAACATAGAGCATCATTGAAAATCCAATTTCCGCCATGCCAACTTGTTTTGCCTTTAATCCGAGTTTAGGAAGCCATATGGCCCGTATCAAAAAAATCAAAAAAGGAACAAACAGAGGTAACTTTAAGCAGGTAGCAAACAACAAAATCACCAAATGATAGATGACGGAAGCATAATGGTAACGTATATTTTTTCTTTCACGAATGATCGTTTTGACATACAAAGCAGTTCCGATAAAGTAAAGCACCAAAAGTAAGAATAGCTCTGTTGCTACTCCCCAATCCTCTCCTCCTCCCATATAAATAACAGGGTATATAAAAGAACAAAAGAGTAGAATTGCAACAATGTCATTAAGTAAAGCACGTTCATTTTTCGTTTTTGCAAAATAAATATTAGCCATAAAAAAGAGCAATAGAAGAGCTCCATACCAGATCAAGGCAGGCTCAAACCATATCAGTGAAATTAACAAAGGAAGTAATATCACTCCGTATACAACGGCGGGTTTGCGGTATCTTTCACTGCTGCCTGTTTTGATCCATTGGAGGACAGGAAAACTGAATAAGTAGATAAAAAACCAGCACACAAATAGGGGGATATGAATGAGTTCCCCTCGAGAAGCAGCTAAACCGAATAAAAATGGAAGAATGAGCATGGCCCAAGCTCCATGTTGATTGGGTATGTATCTGCTCATCCCCTTCAAACCCTTGATCCTTTTTTCACAATCTTTTTTATGTCTGTTATTTCGGTTAATCGATTCATCATCCATTCCCCCAAGATTGAGTTTTATCTTCTAACCTCATTCTAAGTATTATATGAAATTGAACCAATTAGGGAGTTCCCTTTTCCTTAGGGGGGAAAATCCTAACCGAAAAAATAACGCTATTTTCTTATGCTATACTGTACTAAAAAAAGGGTACAAAGAAAGGATGAACTGTTATGGGAGGACCTTCTTTACGTCAACTGCATGCTCATCATGCCATTCATCAAGGCGGGCTATCTGGCGCTCTAGATAAGACGAGAGAAGTAGAGGAATTACTCGAAGCAAAAGAATTCAAGGTGGCGCGCCAGGCTGCCGACCACTTGATCGAATATTGGGAAACCCGCATTCTTAGCCATGCTGATGCAGAAGAGGAAGGATTCTATCAGGAAATGGTCGAGAAAAAACCGGAACTGCAGGAGGCTGTCGTCAAACTTACACGGGATCATGATCTGCTCCGAATCATTGTAAAAGAGCTCAAAGCCATGATCCGTGAAGAAGGGCTTACGCCTGAAGTTCTTCAGCAGTTCCACGCGCTTCTGGTTGTCAATGCCATTCATAGTCGGGAAGAAGAACGTTTGTTGTTTGAGGAACCGTCATGATCAAGATGTGGCATAACGATTCACTTTCTCTATAAAAACGCACCGAAGAAATAGTCCAACGCCTCCTGCGAGTATCCGTCATCTCCTTGCCAAGCTGCTACGGAATAAAAATCATGATTGCCGTGCTGTCGTTTACGAGGCGTGTCCTGTGGAACCAGCAGTCCGGCATATCCCCACACCTCCATGACTACATCACGCTCGTTTTTGCTGGATGGAAACACATCCTTCCAGCGCTTTTCCAATTGACGTGCACTGCTTTGAGCATCACAGTTCTGAACAGCTTCGAGCATGTTATGAAGTATAGTCAGATCCTCATCGGAAATCTGAACAGCCTCTTCTTGACTGAACAATTCAAGGTCCATCCAGCAATACAGAAGGTGGTTCAGACGAATACCGCCCCATTTGATTCGTTCAAAATTCAGTACATTCAAATCTTCATTGACATATTCCTTATCAGACATCAATTTATTAAAATTACAATCCCCACAGCTACTGTAATTGGGCAAGACGACAGGCCGCTCCTCATAGGTGTGCAAAGGAAGCCCTGCGGTTAATGCCCAGCTCGATAAGGCGCTTCGTAAATGAACCTTTTTCGTGGAAAGACTGTGCAAAAACGCTGCTGCCACTCGCTCTTTTGTAGCCTTTTGCTGGTGCAGCTCATGCAGCCTGTTTATAATCTCGTTATGTGTAATGGTGATCGGATCGAACATCAAGCCCTTACTTTTGGCATATTCAAAATCCTCACCCGAAAAAGATTCCCGCTCCTGCTTCCAGCCGCTAGAGGACCAGAATGTGTTCATCAGTATTTTTTTCGCCTTTTTATCCACAACACATCTCCCTTACTCATCCAACACCCTCACCTTCAGCACAAAGCGCAGGGTTGTCGTGTATTTTATGTAAGATCACTATTCATCTTTATACTTAAAAGCAATGGCCGTATTTCCCGACCGGGGGTCAAAATAAGAAGAGATTTTCCCCCAGTTCAGTTCATATTCCATATAGGGGTAAGGCTTTGTTTGACGATAGCTTGGCTTTACGGACAAATGTTGCTGTAACAAACGATCATGCTCCCTTTGTCGCTTTCTCTCTCCTTCCTCAGACCAATTATCCCACGAAGTTGGAAATTCATCTCCCTGGAGCGAAATCTCCACGACAATTAGGTTTGTATCCTTAAAGCATACAGACACAAAAAAATGCCGACACAGCAAAGAAACCTGATCGAAATGATACCAGATGTAGTCATTCCCTAGCTTTCTTACAGAATGAAAATATTTCGAATACCAAGTAGCCTCTAACAACTGATCTTCCGTTAAAGATGAGTAGATCGCACGCTCACCATCGACCTGAATGATTCCCGATTCCCAGTCATTCATTGCTGTCACTCCTTCAGCTATTATGCCAATCTCCTACAGTTACTCTCTGTCCTCATTTGTCCACATGACTGAAAATGGCCTGCCAGGCCCGATCCAGCACGCGCGTATGTAATTGCTTGGCATAAACATTTCTAACGATGGCAAGAACGATCACACCCACGAATACAACACTGAGCAAAGTGATAGAGGGAACCCAATGGTCAAACATGACATTCGCCAGCACTTGCAGCAAATGTCGTTCTGGTTGTAAATATTCCACCGCCGCAACGATGCCTGCTGCCAGCAATATGATCACAGATATGATCATAAGCATTACATTGATTACTTTGTATTTAGCAAGCCCTCGCTGAAAAACGCGAGTTCCCGCATATTGCTAAAACATTTATATCTTTCCACTCCATTTTCGATAGCTTCTAAACTACGAGTATATTGGGTTGCCATGCACTACAAAACGATCGGTTCCAGACTGCTCTCTAAATGAGCCTATTAGTAAAAATCAAAGTACCCCCGCCAGACTCCTTCATTCTGATGCTTGGCAAAATAAAAGCTGCCTCCATCCACAATATTCAATTGGGCTTTGGCATCTGAGGCAATCTGAAACACAAATTCATAGCCCTCGCCAAAGTCGATGCCTGGTTGAATAAAGCTGGGATAGCCACCGATTTTGTGAACCGCATATATTTCCTCTACGATGTCCTCAAAATAGTCGGGTTCCTCCTCGTCCATCTGGTTGAGAACATCGCCGTATTCCTCAGGGATATCTTCACCGTCCCAGACCGGATAATCATTCTCTTTAAGTTCGGGGAACAGCGGAAATGCTTTGATTTGCATAAATGCCGGACCAAAATCTTTTTCAACCAAATCCTCTACCGACGTATACTCACGAATACACATATATCCTTCCATGTCCTCATGATCCAGTACATGGGGAGACAGGAAGACGGTCAACAGCTTGACACTGTGCATAGCTTCAGGGACAAAGGGCAAGGCAGGCAAATACAATTGCATGATCGGAGCCATAACATTCCCCTGTACATCAATGGGTTGTTCCTCCGTTGGCAAAGCCACTGTAACTCTACCAATCCAGCTCTGTTCAAGGGAACCCGACGGTCTGCGACCCCCTGTATGAAAAATAGTAGCATTACGTTTTAGAATCGTTCTTAGCTTCTCAATAGAGTTGCTGGACAACGAAATCACTCCTTTCTAATCTAGAATAGAAACGCAACAACATCCTCGCCTGCTTTAAATCCAAACTCACTTAATCGATCTTCCATCTCTTGAATCTGATGTAGATAATCTTCCCGCATAGCTGGCAGACCCTGTTCATTCACTAATGTCCCGCCGAGCCTGGCGCGCGCATATTCGGCACTTTTCCACATTGCCTCAAACACAGTTTGCGGCTACACGGTCCGTACCCCATCCATACTGAAAATCAAATCTGCAAAGCGATCCTCCGCGAGTGTACTCAACCAAAAAAAGCCAGGCTCGGTTCCCGTATGTACGCTAAATAGTTAAGCATCAGGCTCCAATTGATGGATTCCTTTTATGGTCTTCACAGGCTCATATTCCGACTCCACGGCAAGGATGTTAGATACATCCTCACTCCCATATTCAGGTAAATTCATGAATCTCTCTCCTAGCTAGCTGTTTTCACTTTACAGTTTCCTATAATTCTCAATATATATTAAACTATAAATCACCAAGCACAAAATAGTATAAAAACGGTGCTGGGTTGTTGAACATAATTTTTTAGAATTTCAAAGCTTCGAAAGGGGAGAACTCATGATGCAAAAACTTTGGCAAAAAGGGAAAGATCTGTCTCTGCCTATTATGGTGTCCGCATCGCTGATATCTGGAGCGCTGTCTGTAAGTACACCTGCGGCGAATGCGGCTGCAACCAAGGAATTGCTTCAGCTATCTGGTCAGACGACTTACTATGGAGAGGTTGAGAATGGGCAGCCCAACGGACGTGGTACGATCAAATGGAGCCAATATAAGCAGTATTCGGGTGATTTTGTGAATGGCAAGCGTTCAGGTACTGGAAAATATATAAATCAATACACGGATGCAGATGGACAAAATCATAAAATCGTATACAACGGGACATGGAACAATGACACGATGAGCGGCAGGGGTACGCAGACTGAAAAAGTGACGCAAATGGACGGAACCGTACGTTCGAACGAGATTCAAGTAGGTACTTTTCAGAACAATGGATTACAGAACGGCTACCAAGTGATCCACGCTGTGGCCGATCCAGACTACAGCTTCACTTATAAAAATGGAAAAGAAGTGTTAAATATCTTGCACAGTAATCAAGATCTCGTCCAAAGGTGGCAAAAAGGAGAGCTCTTCTCCGTAATTTATAAAAATGGCTCTGTCCAAAAGGAATACTCCATGTTCCCTGAAGAGACTGCTACCAAAGAACGTCAAAGACAAGCGTCCATCAAGTATTTCAAAGGAATTACCGCCAAGGTCACTCCTCACTTGCAGCAGTTTGAAAAGCTGTCCAAGCAGATTCCGCTAAAATAATTAATACGACGCGAAACATGCATTAGCCTCTACGCAAGAAGGCCTCTCTTTCTAATGGAAAGCTCCATTTGAAAAGAGGGGCTTTTTTCGTTTTCGTTATGAATAACTTATAAGAACTTCGGATCATAACACTCCTACTTTTTTCCCTTATGAATCCTCAGGAACTCATACAAATGACTTATTTTTCACTTAAATCCCCTCCTTTTTTTGCTAACCCCCACTAGATTCACTAAAATATAAGTAATTATTTTAATCATCCGAGGTGGACATCATGGCTAAAATTATGGTTCCTCCTGAGAAACTAGAGGCGGTTTCCAGGCAGTTCGCACAGGCACGTGAGCTGGGGGCACAAATTTGCGGACAACTGTCACAGCATATTCAGATGTTGGAAAATAGCTGGGCAGGAACAACACAACAGCGCTTTTATCAGGATTTTCATAAAGCTCGTGGACAAATGGATGCTTTCACTCAAACTGTCGGTTCTGTCAGCACAGAGCTGCGTTCCATTGCAGTAAAATTCAAGGAAACAGATACCCAAGTAGACACAGGTATTAATAAAGGAGATCACAGCGGACAGATCGGCAGCAGTGAAGGGACAACTTCCGGGAAAAAAGGACCCGATCCAGCAGATATAGCCATTAACAGCATTTCAGAAGCCAATAAATGGCGCGGGCAACTGGGATTTGCCGGAACAGCTATCTATAGCGGTCTGGCTTCCACACTTGTGCTCACCAAAACAGTAGAATTCAAGAAAAGTCTGAAGAATCCCACTCGAGCGGTTATACATAATGCGGCATGGGTGAAAGGCAAGGGTAACAATGCTTTTATGCGTAATTTAGGCAAAAGCCTAAACCGCCAATTCGCCAAACCCGGTATTGTGATGAAGGGGTTAAAGGGCTTTGATCGATTAGCTGGAAAGCTTCAAATGGGTAAGCTCGGCCTCGGATTCAATAAAGCCAACAGCTTTCCTCAGTGGACGCGGAACGTTATCGCCGGGGTGGAAAAAGGCCGATATGGCATAGCCACCCGCCAAATTCCCGGCATGATTGCCAAAAAGCTGTACCCTATTAATGCCACCATGAATATTGTGGGCGAGGGTATCAGTCTGGCTGGAAAATGGAAAAGCGGGAAGCTTACCGGAACGGATGTGGCTGTATCTGCTTCTAACGTAGCGATTAAAACCGCCGCAACTTATGGCGGTGCTGTGGCTTTGGGAGCCGTAGGCGGCGCTATCGGTGGTCCGGTCGGTGCAGCCGTCGGTGCTTATGTCGGCGGTACGGTGGGAAGCTGGGCAGGTGGAAAAGTCGCCAAATTCGCCGAAAAAGGGATACGTTGGGCCAGAAAACTATTTAAATGACATACACCTAACAGATGGATAAGGAGCCTGACTATGGATAAACAAACGGTAATTTTAACGCTTGAGGAACTAGGCTTTGCCTTGACCGCACTGGGCGCAGAAGATATGGCTTCTGGTCTGCTCCAATCTTATTACGGGGAACTAACCGAAGATCGCTGGGAACTGCTTTTTCATGCTGCAACGCATAGCCTGATATCCAAGGGTCTGATGGAACAACGGGATGACGAGCAACAACAGCTCGAATTTGATGAGTTCATTGTTGAAATGCTAGCTCATCTGGTACAAAGTCGTCAGATGCTACGTGGCTACAAGGAGCAACAGGATAAGCAAAATACATTAACGATACACCATGGAAATGAACGTTTTCTGTATCATTTCTCCAGTCACAATGAACTCCATTTCTTTCGCTGGTCTTCTCCAGAAGACTGGCATCGTGACATTGATCAATTGTTCGGCCTACTTGCTTCGAACTTCAATGCGCACAGCCGATACGTCGATCTGACCGAAGAACAGTGGAATGAGTTAACCTCATCCAACTTCAGCATGCAGCAAATGACAACGTGGAAGCTTCATGAGTCGGCCCAACAAATAATACAAGACTGGCGAGAGGATTTTGATCGTAATCAGTGTAGCCTTAATAATTTGAGCCAAATGGTATACACGGATACGGATGAAGATGGTCCTTCTGTTACGAATCTGCTATTTGTTCTTAAAGGAATGAATGATGTGTGGATTGTAAGAAATACAGAACTGGATATGCAGGCCATCCCATGTCTGCGTATTGAAAGTGTAACCGAAGCTGACTGGAGAGAACGGATAACATATTTCATTCAGGAGTTTGTACGCGACGAGGCGGTATTCCGTGGATAAAATTGTATATCGAAGATCTTTGGCATTTTGGAAGGCCATGGGCAGCTTGATGTTTGTGCTAATTTGTCTGTTTTTGCTGCTGCTCATTTTTATCGACGAAGATATCTCAGCTCTACAAATCTTCTTCTTTATTACGTCCGCCATTGTCGGACTTCCTTTTTTCGGTAGCTATCTTGTGGTTTGTTTAAGCAGAACGCTTCGTAAGGATACCTACCTGTTCATCTTTGACGAACACAGCATTTCCGATGGTATTCGAACTGTCCCGTGGGCTGCAATCACTAAAGTCGAATTCGAAGGGGCCTCCATCCGCAAATGGCTGCGCCCTCGCTTTCCCGCCTTTATTTTTCATCTGAATGACCGCAGCACCTGGGAAGTCAGCACCGATTATGTGTTGAACGATATGGAGCTGAACCAAGCAGGGAAACAACTTCGAACTCTCATTAACCAGCATGGCAAGCCAAAGAAAAAACGTTCCTGAATAGTGCCATTGAATATATCAAAGCTTGTCTCTATCATATGCAGCTACAAGAGCCACAACCACTGCTGCCGAGTTGGCCGCAGCCAAATCAAGATTGGAGTCAAAAGAATCCGCCGCTTCTACACCGGCAAGATCAGACAAAGAACGGACAGCCAAAAATGGAACACCAAACTGGTACGCAGTCTGAACGACCGCGGCCCCTTCCATATCCGTCACTTTCGCTTCTGGAAACTGGCTACGGATAAAATGGGCGCGCTCAGCCTGGGAGATAAAAGAGTCTGCCGTCGTAATCAAACCGTTGACGATCTGCCCCTCAATCCTGGTCTCTGCCAGCGCTTCTGTCGCAAAAGCAAGCAGCGCTGGATCGACAGGATAACTTGCCGGCATCTGTGGCACCTGTCCGTAGGTATAGCCGAACGCCGTTCCGTCCACATCGCTGTAAGTCAGCTCGGTCGCCACTACGACATCGCCAACATGCAGCGCTGGATCGAGCCCACCCGCAGACCCGGTATTAATGACAAGCTCCGGGCTAAATCGCTCAATCAACAGCGCCGTAGTCGAGGCTGCGTTCGCTTTGCCAATTCCTGATTGCAGCAGAATAACTTCCTTGCCCTCAAGCTGGCCCGTATAAAAAATCCCGTTCGCAATCTGGGTCATCTTTATCCCTTCGATCTGCGCTTTCAAATCTGCTATTTCTTCCTCCATAGCTCCGATAA
This sequence comes from Paenibacillus sp. 203, assembly GCF_037027525.1. Lineage (NCBI taxonomy): Bacteria > Bacillati > Bacillota > Bacilli > Caryophanales > Paenibacillaceae > Paenibacillus > Paenibacillus sp. 203. The sequence goes on along the minus strand of NZ_JAXCHD010000005.1, from coordinate 256,337 downwards.
TCGCTATACTCAAAGTTCTTTTCCCGCTCCCTCCATGAATTCCTTGTATTCCAGCTTATACTTGAAAAACACCCGTTGCTGCGATGCGCTGCACCGCCTCCAGCAGCCTTTCCTCACTGTTTACCAGACTGACCCGCACATGAGAAGCTCCTGCACGACCAAAGCCTTCTCCAGGAGCGACCGCAACATGCGCTTCGTCCAATAAAAAGTCTGCAAAGGAAGCCGATGTATACCCTTCTGGCACCTTGAACCAGGCAAAAAAAGACCCTTGAGGAGTAGCTACATCCCAGCCAATACCTCGTAACGCTGCAATGAGAACATCACGGCGCCGCTCATATAGCGCCGCGAGCTCATGTACCGGTTCCTGCGTGCCCAGCAATGCCACAGCTCCCGCATCCTGTACCGCTCCAAAAACAGTGCTGTAGGCATGCGTATGATAATGCTTGAGCGCACCAATGATGGACGAATTTCCCACTGCAAATCCGAAGCGCCATCCAGCCATGTTATACGTTTTGGAAGCCGTATACGTCTCGACGCCATACTCCTTGCCGCCGGGGATTTGCAATAAACTAATCGGCTTATATCCGTCAAATCCAAGAGCACCGTAAGCAAAATCATTCATAACCGGAAACTGGTACCGAGCGGCATAATTCAGCGTCTTTGTCAGGAAATCTGCAGTAGCTACTGCTCCAGTCGGATTGTTCGGATAATTAATCATGAGCAATTTGACCTGCTCTGCAATTTCTTCCGGCACGGTTGTATAATCAGGCAAGAAACCATGCTTCTCATCAAGCGGAATCGTATGAATTTTGGCTCTTGCCAGCGCAGCAGCGGAATAATATTGGGGATATGCCGGATCGGTCGTCAATAACCAATCACCTGGATTCAATAGCGCCTGTGGAATCCCCATTACGCCTATGGCTGAGCCGTTGAATATGGCAATCTCTCGGTCAGGATCCAGTTCCACGTGATACTCCCGTTTATAGAACGCGGCGACAGCCTCCAGCGTGCTTTTTTTTCCATGAAAAGGCGGATAACCCTGATTGATCGGTTGATCGACCGCTTCCTTCAAAGCGCTGATGATATGCGCCGGTGTCGGCTGATCCGGGTTGCCGGCTGCCAAATTGATTACATCTATTCCCTTACTTTTATGCAGATTCACCTTGTCATCCATTGCGCTAAAATAGTTGTCAGGCAGAGCCTTGACGAGATCAGAGGATGAAAAAATCACGTTCATCTCCACCTTCTATCCATAAGATACAGGCTGACAACGTCAGCCCGCAGAAGATAATACCCCATATTATTTGAAATAGCTTGGCAGCTTGTAGCCTTCATAATCAGGATTCGATTGGATGTACTTTTGGAATTCATCTGAATGATATCCTTCAATAATGTCTTTGACGAAGGGCTTATCCTTGTTCTTGCTGTCCACAGCGACCACGTTCGTGAACGGATCTGTCATATTTTCAAGCTTTAATGCCGAGGTCAGCTTTATTCCATTCGATACAGCAAAGTTCCCTTGTATAGCCGCAAAATCAACATCCTCCAGTGCACGTGGCCCCTGTGCCGGGTCGGTAGCAACAAATTGCAGATGATGCGGATTAGAGGTGATGTCGTTCACCGAGGTTTGCAATGGATCAATATTGTCCTTTAACGTAATCCAGCCTACTTCCTTCAAAATATTCAGCGCACGCAGCATATTGACTGGCTCGTTGGGCAGGTTGATTTGGGCTCCCTCACTGATTTCGTCAAGGCTAGTATGCTTGCTGGAGTACAATCCCATTGGAGGAGTCGGGACCTGCACAGCACCAATCAGATCAATATTCTCCCGCTTATTCATAGAATCCAGATAGAGCGAGTGCTGGAACACATTAGCATCAATATCCCCCTTTGCCACGGCTACATTGGGCTGAACACCGTCTGTAAACTCTTTATATGTAATCGTATAGCCTTTCTTCTCCAAATATGGTGCCACACCATTCTTAAACTGATCACTGTATGGACCGGGATTAAAGCTGATATGCAGTGTTTTCTTTTCTTCACCCGCAGCGTTGTCCGACGTATTCTTGCTGCCGCAACCTGAAATAAAAAGCACGACTGCTCCCAGCAGCAATATAAATGAAATCCATGGTTTCTTCATTTTGATGTCTCCCCCTGCTCCTTGATATCATCTACTTTTGGTGAGTTAGAATGTTTACAATCGCTCAAAATACCAAGTAACTTTATGCGTTTTATAGATATTACAATGATTTTTTATTCACTGTCAACAACATTTAATTACGCATCTTCTGCATAGCAAAAAAGGGGGCACAACAAGAGATCCCCTTGAAAGCAAAACACTTCACACGTTTGTCATATACTTCCGTTTTAAATATACCCCATAGGGGTACATTTAAAATATATAATTAAAACCCTAAAGGAGCTGTAAATATGAGAATGCAATGGGCTTTGCTCGCTGGTACAATCATGATTATTTTGAGTGGGTGCGGAAACAGTAACACGCCGAACAAGGAACACACGACAAACAGCAGTCAACAGCACGACACATCGGATATGAACCATTCCACTTCCAGTGAGCTTCCTACCGGACTAAAAGAAGCTGAAAACCCAGCCTTCAAAGTTGGCAGCCAAGCGACTATTCGAGCTGACCATATGGCAGGCATGAATGGGGCTACTGCCACGATTGTTGGTGCTTATACGACTACTGCTTATACGGTCTCATATACTCCAACCACTGGAGAAGAAAAAGTGAATAATCATAAGTGGGTTATTCATGAAGAGATTAAAGATGCAGGCAACGAGCCCTATGCACCGGGAACGGAGGTTATCCTTACAGCAGATCATATGAAAGGGATGGATGGGGCTAAGGCTACCATTGATTCCGTCGAGCCAACGACCGTATATATGGTAGACTATACGCCGACTACAGGAGGGGAGTCTGTCAAAAATCATAAATGGGTGACGGAGAGTGAGATTTCAGCCCATTAGACACTTACAACACAGGCGCTTATGATAGCAAAAGGGAGCCTGACATCGGCTCCCTTTATACGGCTTTATTTGGGTTTGGACAAACCTACTTCGCTAAATTCAGCTTGGCATCCTTGATATCATACAAAGCCCCTTTGTTGGTATCTACAAGCTTTTTCATTTGTTTGTTGGCTGTTCCATTTGCAGGCACGATTGCATTAAAAATAACACCATTTTTCTGTAATTGCTCGTTGATTTCATCTACTGAAAAACGGGCTTTACCCAGATCTGTATTCTTATCATGAACTGGTGCATCTGTAATGAATATGATCGTTTTGGAATTAGAATTTTTGGGGAATTTACTTATAGCTAACTGAATAGCTTCTAATCCCGATTCCTTCAAATCCCCACCAGCGGAAGGGCGCAACATATTCAAATTACCTTTTAACTTGTTTTTATCGGTCGTAAACTCCAAAAATTCTAAATCTTTATCTGCCTTCAGATTGATATCCCGAAATGCAACGACAGCAAATTGGGAACCTGCTGGAACGGAATCAACAAAGCCTTTCACCTTCTGTCTCACATAATCCAGCGTCCCTGTCATACTACTTGTAACATCTATGACGAACACAATATCCGTAGATTTGGAGAAGGTGGTGGATATCTTTTTCAGAATCGTTGTGTTGGATTGTGATTCGGAAGCATCTTCATTTTCCTCCATTAATTGTTCACTTTCACTGGTTGTCAAAACCTGCGGTGGAGCAAGAAAAATCACAACGCTCTGAGCTGCAATATTCCACTTTACCTTCGCACCTAGCGCCTCGCTTACAAAGCGAATAGGAACCATTACTTTGCCGTTAATGAGCCTCGGCGCCGCATTGAGACGCACTAATTTACCGTTGATATAGGCATCTCTGGAGCCTACAGTTAACTTGATCGTTGTATTTCCTTTGGTTGCAGTAACGGTCTTGGTAGCTCCATCCCATTTCACTTTCGCCCCAAGCGCCTCAAAAACGGCACGAAATGGCACCAGCATACTTCCGCTAATAGAGGTCGCAGGCTGCTCATATTGTTGCAGTTTCCCGTCTATAAACACCTCAACCTGCTGAGCCTTGTTATTATTTATGGGAACAAATTGGGGTACAGACGCTGCCGAATTTCCCGACTGGTCGATCATTTTGATATAAAAGTAGTATCCACCCGTAGATAAATTCAGGTTACTCAAAGGGTAGGTAAACTTTGTTTCCGGATCGAACTGAATCCGTTTAATTAATTGAGCATCTGCATTTTTGACCATAACGTATGAAGTGTACGTGGGTTGAATATTTTTTATTTTCAAACGAACCGAAAATGACGTACCTGAAGAGTTGATTGTAAATGTACCCGGAAAATTTTCTCCAGACGGGATAGTTAAAGGGATTTCCGGTGACTCATCAACCGCTTGGTCCACTTTAGGCTCCACGACAGGCTGGGTTACTTGAGGTTCAATTACTTTCGGTTCGTCCAACTGTTGAGCAACCTCGGGTTTACTGGGAGTGGAAATCTCTTTTATATGGGTCTCCACCTCAGGCTGCGTTACTTTCGGCTCCTCCTCAAGTGGAGTTACTGTAGATTCATCGACTGACTGCACAGACCCTTTCATAGTTATAGGAAGTTCTATATGATTTTCTGATCCTGAATAAGGTGCTGGTCGTGAATCCGCAATCGTAATTGTAGAGTTGGCATAATCAATCGTAAAGTCACCAGAAGGAATTTCAATATAGTTGCTATACAGACGAATTGGCGTATCAGGCTTAATCGTAAACGGGAGATCGAATTTAAACACTCTGTTTACTCCATTACCATCATCAAGGGTAAGCTTAAGCTTATCTCCATTTCTGAATACTGTCGAATTGGCAGCGTGAACACTTTCTGTACACAAAGTGAACAACCCTACAAATATCGTTAAAAACGAAAGTAGGAACATCATTCTTTTGAGCTTCATTCTTATTTCCCCTTTTGCATCTATTCTTGTCGGTAAATCATAGCATAGGGTTAGATGAAGTTCATGCCATATGATTACAGTTATGGATATGCGAACTCACTTTTTCCATCATTCGCGCTCTGTTCTTCTGTTCAATGTTCATATGTATCTCCTTGGTCCGCTTCTTCAACGTGGCATACGTAATATAGCCGCCTTCAGTGCTTTAGTCCCTTCTTCGCTTTTCAAATAATGCGACGGTGTTTCGTAGCCGAGTGCGGGGACTTTTCGATCCATCCAAGTCAGCAAATACTCCCCCATATCGGGCAGCAGCACAATCTGAATCTCCTTTGGAATTTTACTTTTGGCCACTTTTGCTCTTATAGCCGGATCTACCTGATCATACCGCTCCTGATAGAGCTGAACCATGTTGGCCCAGCTCTCCGGCTTAAACTCTTTCAAATATATGTCTCTCATCTACGAACCCTCCTTAGGGCCTCAGACAACGCTTCTCATGCTGGAGCAACCATTCTTTTCTCCATAGCCCTCCTGCATAGCCCGTTAGTTTCTGATTGGAACCGATAATTCGGTGACATGGAATCACAATGCTTAGCTTATTTTTTCCATTAGCACTGCCTACGGCTCGGATCGCTTTTTCATTCCCAATAGCAAGAGCAATATCTTTATAAGCTGTCGTTTTACCGTACCCCACGGACACCAGAGCATTCCATACTTTTTGCTGAAAATCCGTACCTTCAAAGGCATAAGGAAACGTAAACTCAAAGCGCTCACCTTTAAAATACTCGTCAAGCTGGGTAGCGCATTCCGCTAATACTTGGATTGGAACCTTTTCTATAGCCCTCGTTAAGAGCTCATTCCGATTAGAGAACATAATAGAATAGACAGCCTCATTTGTGCCCTGTATCTCTATCTCTCCAATCGGCGATACATACTTCAATACGTTAAGTTCACTCATAAAAGGATATGACCTCCTTCCTTTTCTATTCCTTACTCAACTTCCTATACTCACTAGGAGAACAATGGTTCAAGCTGCGAAACGCCTTATAGAAATGGGAGGGACTTTGGAAACCCGTCTCATAACAAATCTCAAGATTCGTAAGATTTGTACTTTTAAGAAGATAGGCTGCCTTATCTACTCTTATTTTTTCCAAATACGTACGCGGGGTTTCAGCGGTTTCCTGTTTAAAGATCCGATCCAAGTAAAAGGAGCTTATTCCGATATGATCCGCAATATCCTGCAACACAATTTTTTCCTTGTATTGATTGACCAAGAAGGTTACCACATTCTGCACAAGTCTGATATACGGCGAATGGTCTGTATGGGGCTGGCATCTTTTGCAAGCACGAAAACCCGCCTTTTCCACTTTGTCCAAATCAAAGTAAAACTCCACATTTATTTTTTTCGGCTTTTTGGATCGACAGGAAGGTCGGCAGTATATGCGGGTTGTTTTCACAGCGGTAAAAAACAACCCGTCATACTTACGATCACACGCTATAATTTTCTCCCACATTTCTTCAAAAGAAAGATTGATGTTAGCCATGATCGAATGCTCTGTCCTTTCTATAGTTCATATTCATCTAGTTCAGGATTTTGCAAAATCCTCATATAAATGTGATGTATCTTGAAGCTCTATCAACTGTTCGGCATTCTTTTGCAAAGCAACTATTATCTTATCAGAAAATGCATTTCCAAAGCTAAACCGTTTAACACCTAACTGCTGAAGCTGGTGGACATTCGTCAGACCCGGCAGGGATAAAACATTAAGCGGAGCATGTATATGAAACACAACTTCCCTGATCTCTTCATCACTCTTTAATCCTGGAACAAAAATTCCGCTCGCACCACTATCCACATACGCTTTGGCCCGCTCTATGGTCTCTGAAAGTGGGGCATCCATCTGCAAATATGTATCCGTTCTTGCGTTTATAAAAAACTTTTGAAACCCACGCACATCCAATGCTGTTCTTATTTTGGACAACAGGTTGCTGTGCAGGCCCACTTCTCGAAGCCCCTTTTGCGTCTTCAAAGAATCCTCAATATTAATTCCTGCAACTCCCACATCGGCTACCCTTAAAACATGCTCAACAATCGTTGCCGTATCCTCCCCATATCCTGCTTCAATATCTGCCGACACTGGAATTTGAACATGCTCAGCAATCGTCCGAATAACGCTTACATGCTGGTCAAAATTAATAAGCTCTCCATCTGAGAATCCAAGCGTATTGGCAATTCCCCAGCTCGTCGTACCTATCGCCTTAAAGCCTGCCTTCTCCAGAGCCACCGCAGATAGCATATCCCAGGCGTTCCCTAAAAATAAAAGTTCCTCTGATGTGTGAAGTGCATGAAACTGATGAATTTTGTTCATAAATGTAGCCTCCTGATATGTGATGTATCTCATTTTATCAAGAGACTATCTTTGTTTCGTCCTCATTCTTGCACTTATGGTCTGTAGGAATCTGGGAACAACTAGGTCCATTTATTCACATATAAATCATAATTTTTGAAAAAAACGGTTATTTAAGCTCTATTCAATCCTATGCTTCTTATCTATACTCTTGCTAAATCAATTCGAGTTAGATGCAAATCTACGCTTTTAGTCTTTCACAATTACATTATTATAGGAGGAGTTATATGTATAAAACAAAGTTCCTTATGATCTTGCTAAGCTTTACTGTAATCACTTCTTTCTCTAGCTTATCCGGCCCTTCACCTAGCAAGGCTTTTGCTGAAGAGAATGGAACTCCGGTGCAGAAAACGATCGATTTAAATGAGGGCTTCGACCATTCAAATGAAGCTAGTATAGAGCCATTATCCCTTACCAGCGAAGAAGCTACTAGCCAAGCAACGGTTACAGCTATTGATCATGATGCTAATTTCTCACCTTCAACACTTCAGTTTCTGAAGGCTAATACAGGACTCGACGGTGAGCAATGGGATAATATTATGAAGCTAGTGAACAAACCAGAGCAAGATTCTTTGAAATGGACTGAATTCTATGGCTATGCTGAAGATATCGGCGATAATCGCGGATACACAATCGGTATCTTTGGAGCAACAACAGGCGGTTCAAATGATACAGGACCCGATGGTCCGGACTTATTCAAAGCTTTTGATGCTGCTAGTGGAGCTAGTAACCCTTCCATTGCAGGTGGATTAACACGTGCTGGTCTGAAGGGGAAAATGAGTGGTTCGATTCTAAAACTCAGCGATAGCGATAGTGTAATCAAGAAGAAGATCAACGCTCTCCAAAACAATGAAGCTTGGAGAGAAGCCATGTGGCGTACGTTCTATGACACCTATATCGAATATAGTGTACAGCAAGCACAGAAACGCGGATTTAATACTGCTCTGACGATTGGATCATTTGTCGACACAGCACTCAATCAAGGCGCTACTGGTGATTCAGGTAGTCTTGAAGGAATCCTCTCACGCTCAGGCAGTAGTACGAATGAGAAGAAGTTCATGACTAGCTTCTATGCTAAGCGTACATTGGTTGTCGATACCAATGATTATAACCAACCTCCCAATGGTAAGAATCGTGTGAAACAATGGAGCTCTCTCTTAGCTTCTGGCGAAACAGATCTTAAGAACGCAGATGCAGCTGTGATCAAAGCAACTAATTGGGAACTGAAGTAAATATAATATACGTCATTAGGAGGGCATATCGTATGTCCTCCTTTATCTATTTTTCATGAACATTGGGTTGGCGATGACTGCTAACAGCATCCCATTCTCCCATACAGTTCCTCTCATCATTCGAGTATGTAGGTCGCGTGTACAAATAGAGAGACTGTCCCAGAAGCCCGAAAGTTGCAAGCTCCTGAAACAGTCTTGTAAAATGGTTTATGAAGTCGAAATAAGGCCGTTAGATGATTCGATAGCCAGATGGCAGTCTACCGCTACTGCGGATATTACGGATTTGCTGCAACGTCAAACGTTGATTGGTAGAGATAATAGATTCCACATCATTCCCGCGAATCAGATCATCCAGGTCGGCGATGTTGCGATTGCCTCTAAACACACGGAAGTTACCTCTAAACCGCGTGCCAGTAAAGAGTACAAGTGTAGCATTGCTGCTGGTAGAAAAGAAACGCAGACTTTCGATGCCGTCGAGAATGTTATCGGTATTACGAATGCCTAGGTTTCCTCTGAATACTCTCCTGGAACCCCGAAAATTTTCTTCGTTGTAGACTGTAAGACGTGGATACGTTTGAGATACATATGCTTTGTTGTCCATGTTGTAATTCCTCCTTTCAACTTTATCTTATGCTTCACCATCCGATTGGCGCGGGCCTCGCAGCATCCATCTAAAAATGGTTATATGATTGAATAGAGCAGACGCAGACTTGAAAAAGGAACATACGTTCTGTATAATCTAGCTTAGCAATTTGGAAAATCTTGAACTAACGGAGATGCGGACATGGACGATAAATTTATTGAGGAACTACGTGAAATTAGCAGAAACGACAAGCGAAGATCCGAATTTCTTATTAAGGGTATGAAGGAAACACTTCAGGAAAGAAAAGAAAAAAACTTTATCGAAAGATGGATTTGGCGACAAAAAAATAAGAAGCTTATAGCGCGGAAGTTTAAATCCTAGTAGATATAACAACTGGATCTTCATAGCATTTTACTTTTCATAGCACTTTACAAGTGCTTAGGTCATAGCTCATTTTTAGGAGGCCGAGTCATGATTGAGCTACTAGTCCCAAACGACGATATATTAAATCAAAATCAATTTTTGGCTGATGAAGTTCGATACAATTTGATCCATCGAATTTGTGAGTCAGAAGGGTCAACATGCCTCAAAACGTCTGATAAAAATATGATCTTTGCTCAATCCCCCGGACATAAGGCTTGGCTATGGGTCTCACAACAAATCACAGATAATCATAAGTTGACCTATATAGAAGAACTCTTACGTTATTTAAAAGGAACCACATTATCAGGTGTTTGTGGTGATGCCAAAACAGTCGAGAAGTTCGCAAAAGCTTACGCACAGCGTCATGCTGCTCAGGTACATACCCACATGGTCATGGAATCTTATTTCTGTCCTAAATATAAAAAGCCCTCGGGCGTTGAGGGAATGATCCGACAATCCATCACAGAGGATGTACAATTAGTTGCCCAGTTTCTAGCTGGTTTTTCAGAAGAGGCTTTAGGTAGTTCTATTGATCCGGTTAGTCAAATATCGGTTGCGGAGAAGACCATCAGGACAGGAAATTTGTACCTTTGGATAGTAAATAACATGCCCGTATCCATGGCTAATATTGCTCACCGCTCTCCGAGACATGCTCGCATTAATGCTGTGTATACCCCGCCTAATTTGCGAAAGAAAGGTTTTGCCAGCGCAATGGTATCCAAGCTATGTTGCATTTTGGAAAATGAGCATTTAGTACCCATGCTATATGCAGATTAAAAAATTCGGCTTCCAATCAAGTTTATAAAAATATCGGCTTTAAGGAAGGCGGCAAAATCACTGATATTGCGTTTGAATAAGCCCTCCTACTGCAAGAGAGTATATTATTGCTCATTCAAATCAAACAAGGCCCGCAATGTTATCCATCGCTGGGCCTCCTCTTCACTTATCTATGCACTTTACTCCGTAACACCCAATCCAGTGTGAACTGAGGATCTTCGTGAAAGTAAATATACAGCTACAATGGCGATGACGACACCGGCTGCTCCAAACCAAGTGATGGAAGCCAGCGAAACCTGACCAACAACTACACCGCCGATTCCGGCTCCGGCTGCCATAGCAAGCTGCATCGTAGACTGATTGAGACTCAGCATCACACCGGAAGATTCAGGCACAAGTGTGACCAGATTATATTGTTGAGTAGGTCCAGTTGTCCAGGCTGCGAACGACCAAAGGATCAATAAAGCAAATACTGCGATCAGGGAATGAGCGGCAAAAGGAAGTAAGAGTAAGGAAATACCGTGCAGCACCATGCCCCCGAATAATGTAAAGGAAATACCCTTTTTATCTGCGCTGTATCCACCGATTTTCGACCCGATCAGACTGGCGATTCCGAAGGCAAGTAATACTGAACTTAGCATATTATCCCCTACCCCTGATACATTCAGCAAGTACGGTGAAATGTAAGTATACGCGAGGGAATAACCCCCTCCCCAAAAGAAGGTAATAGCTAATCCCAAAGCGACTTCAGGCTTTTTCAGAAGAGCAAACTGTTGTAGTAAGGGGATCGGTTGATCTCCTTTCAAACGAGGAAGCGTCATAACGATAACGATCAAGGCAATAATCCCTGTCAACGCAATGCCGAGAAATACGGTTTTCCAGCCATACGCAGAAGATATCATTCTTCCAAGTGGCACCCCGATAATCAGCGAGGCTGTAAAACCCATAGTGACTGTAGCAATAGAACTGGCCTGTTTGCCGGCTGGGGCAATTTTTGCTGCAATGCTCAGAGCTGTAACCACAACCATCCCCGCTCCGAGGGCCATAAGAATACGTGCAGCAATAAACATTCCAAAGGCCGGCAGTGCAAAGGACAGAACATTGGCAACTGCAAATAATCCAAGGGAACTCAAGAGCAGTTTGCGTCTGTCCCATTTAGCGGTTACTGCCATCAGGAACGGCGTTCCAATCGCATAAGCCAGAGAATAAACGGTAATCAACTGACCTGCAGCCGCCACTGTAATTCCCATCGTCGCCGAAATCTGATCCAAAATACCTGCGATGATATATTGAGATGTGCCTACCAAAAAACTGACAATGGCCAAAATATACACTTTCCACGTACTCTGCATTTTTAAATAACGCCTCTTTTCTTTTGGTATTTTTATATTTTTACAAATATCGAAATTAAGACTAAAAAAATTTATGTTATCAGGAACGGGGCATATTTCTGCGCTGCTTCCACATCCAAGCTGTAATAAATAAACGTCCCCTCTTTACGGTATGTGAGCAGCCCCGACTCTGCCATTTGCTTCAGATGGTGCGATAGTGTTGAAATAGCTACACTGTTCAGCTTCTCGCCCAGCACAGAGCAGCATTGGTCACTTTCCTCTTTTAGCAGAAGTGCTATTTTGAGACGAGTGGGTTCTCCAAGTGCTTTATATATTTTTACAGCTTGCTGCATCTCTGTTGTATCTTTCACCCTGTTCGGCTCCCTTCTGTTCCAGTCTTAATTTTGATGTTTGTCGAAATAAAGTTATCACAAACATTTGTAAAAGTAAACCTGTTTATTATAAAGGTACAGCTTTTTTACACTCTGAGGTGTAAATGATGGTCTTTCTCATCCGATAAATAACCCCCCATCCATAAAGGATGGAGGGAAAAATGACGGAGTAGAGAGGGGGAATCTTGGACGCCATGGCGTTAATTCGGGCTTGCCGTGGGTCTGACAATAATTTCATTAACATCTACATCCGCTGGCTGCTCCATGGCATACAGAATGGAACGGGCAATGGCATCAGGCGAAATCGAAATACGACGGTACTCTTTCATTCCTTGCCGGGCCTCTTCATCTGAAATACTGTCAGCAAGCTCAGATTCGGTTACTCCTGGCGATACCAGCGTCACACGAATATCTCCCCCCACCTCCAAACGTAACCCTTCAGAAATTGCCCGAACCGCATACTTCGTTGCGCAATACACCGCTGCAGTTGGGGTTACACTATACGCGCCAATAGAGGCGATATTAATAAACTGACCAAATCCTTGCTTTTTCATAATCGGAAGCCCTGCCGCAATCCCATGCAGAACGCCCCGTATATTTACATCAATCATGCGATCCCATTCCTCTACCTTCAGGGCTTCTAATTTTGAAAGAGGCATCACTCCCGCATTGTTCAAAATTACATCCACACGCCCAAATGTTTTTTCCGCGTACTTAATGAACGCTTCCATCTGGTCCCTCTTAGTCACATCCAGTTGCTGATAATCAGCCGATCCACCTTTAGAACGAATCTCGGATGTCAGAGCCTCTAGTCGCTCTGTGCGTCTGGCCCCTAATATTACATGAGCCCCATGGTGAGCAAGTAAACGGGCAGTAGCCTCACCGATCCCACTGCTTGCCCCCGTAATAGCTACGACTTTCCCTTTAATATCCAACATGCTTATTCCTCCTTTAGTTTAAAAACGGACTGAAACAGATTACTTTTTTACTTCCCTGTAAAAAACCATCCCTGCATGATACAAAACACCATTTTTGAATACACCATCTGCCGTAAATCCGGTGTCGTCCACATATTTGATATAGTCATCTTCTATGATATAGCTGCCTGTATAGGCACTTTGTCTCTGACCCCGTGCTTCATCATAACGGCCATTAGGCAAGAGTTCTTGACGGATATCTCCGTCTTCAGTTACCCACATCCCTATATAGGGATGCTGCGAAGCGTGTACACTTTTTTCCGCCTTGTTACTCTCCATGCTCCCACTCCTTTGCCCTTCTATTTTTTTCTCAATTGCTCATTAGGTGTTGTATCTGCATCTTATTATGAGAGGAATGTCCATCAGCCCGGTAGAAGAATCAGAGCAAATTATTGCCTAATCCTCCAAAGACCCTTAATATGTAATAAACTACTGAAAATGAAAACGGGTTATTTTGCAAAGAAGGGATGTGTCATGATGGAGGCAACCAAAATAGAGGGTTCTACCATGGAAAAACAAGCCGAGTTGGCAAGGCTCATAGAACGATTTTCACATCAGGACGGAGTTCTCACTACAGCCATATCTTCGCTTCACTTCGTCCGAAGTTCAAATACAACCGTTCCGATACATCAAGTTCATGAACCTGCCTTATGTATTGTGGCACAAGGCAGAAAAGTCGTGATGCTCGCAGAGGAAAGTTACCATTACGGCACATCCGACTACCTTGTTGTGTCGGTGGATTTGCCGATCTCGGGGCAGGTTATCCAAGCGTCAGCAGAAGCTCCTTATTTGTGCCTCCGGCTCAATTTTGATCCGTATCAGGTTTTGGATCTGATCAAGGAATCTGCTCTTCCCACAAGCCCAATGCCTGATTCCAGACGAGGCTTGTATGTAAGCCAAACCAACTCTCTACTGCTGGATGCCGTGATAAGGCTAGTGCATCTTTTGGAAAATCCGCAGGATGTTCCGGTGCTGGCTCCATTAGTCATTCGTGAGATACTGTATAGGATTTTACAGGGTAATCAGGGGGAATCCTTAAAACAACTGGTCATGGCCGGCAGCCATTCCAACCGGATTGTAGAAGTCATAAAGCGGATTAAGCAGGATTATGATAAGCCGTTGCGTATTGAGGAATTGTCCAAACTAGCGAATATGAGTCCTTCGTCACTACATCGACATTTTAAAGAGGTTACGGCTATGAGCCCAATGCAATATCAAAAACAATTACGCCTACAAGAGTCCCGCCGCCTGTTGTTATCCGAATCAGCGGATGCGGCAGATGTCGGTTTTCAGGTAGGTTACGAGAGTCCTTCACAATTCAGCCGCGAATACGCCCGCTTGTTCGGCCTGCCTCCAATTAGTGATATCAAACGCTTGCGCTCGGATCAGGATCACCCGACCATTTGAACCCGTTGTTAGATGAACATCTGAAACTACTGGTCTTACTAACGCTTATCCCAATCATACATGGTAGGATGTAAAAAGACAGCACAAAACAGCCGCTCCTCCGGTTGAGACGCGGCTGTTCAATATATTCCTCTATCATGTGGTCATCGCTATTTGAGCATCAATACGGATTATCCAGCTTGACGAACAAGGCTCGAATGACATCCTTCTCTGCCGAAGTTAGCTTTTGTCCTGCCTGCCATTGTTGAATCTCTTTCTTGACTTCCTTGGGTTCTCTATAGCTGAGAGCATACCCGATGCTTCCTATACCTTGTGTGCGGTTGGTTTTGTCCATATTTGCCAATGCTCGAGTCATCGCAGTTCTATCTCTTGTAAACAAATCTCCCATAAGACCAGCATAGCTTTCGCTTAAAGCTCCATCCAATCCGTCAGAAGCCTGGATCACATTTGCAAAGCTTTCCGATGGAATAAAAGCACGCTGCCTATATAGATATTCGATAATTTCCAGGCTTTGATGTTCATTGATTTTGTTCATCTTTCCCCATTGGATTCCTGCTAAATGGTCCGTCATATGACGGACTTTTGCTTCATCACTGAGGGATGAATCCTTATAAAAGGACAGCACTAGCTCCTCTTTACTTTGCTGGGTATGCTGCGTATTGACTGCAGTTTGCTTGGAATCCCCATTGTTTGCCCCGGACGGCGCCGCAGTTTCAGCATCCTGTCCCACTGGATGGGGAGTGCACCCTATGGTTACAGCCAGCAATAGTGCAGTACAAGCTACAGATACAAACCCATTACCTTTTAACATGAATCCACTCTCCTGTCTGAACAAACAATGGACGTTATAATTGCCCAAAATCCACTCATACCCTACTACTCGTCACGTCCCACCGTAGGCTTACGGATCACGGAGACGCTAGATTCCCTCACGATCAGACGAGGCTCGAATTGCACACGCTCATAATCCCCAGGTGTCTGTTCCTGAATCCGCTTGAGCAGCAGCTCCGCAGCCAACCGTGCCACCTCTTCCCCCATGATGGAAACTGAGCTGATCTGAGGAGTCGTTACCATAGCCCACAAATTGTTATCAATACCGACTACAGCAACCTCATCTGGCACCTTTACACCCAAATCCTTAAATCGATTGACGATCCCTATCGCCACCATATCATTAACCGCATAAATAGCATCCGGCATATGTTTGAGGCTGTAAAAATAATCGGCTGCACGCAGTCCTGTCTCAAAGGAAAAATCATCACCAAAATAAACGAGTGAAGGGTCCACATGCTGGAGAGACTGCTCATAAGCGAAGTATCTCTCCTCGATTTTGTCCTTCGCAGCGCCTGCATAGGCGATTCTTGTTCTGCCGATTTTAAGTAAATGCTCCATCACGAGTCTTCCCTCTTGTCGGGCCAGACTGACAATATCCGCTTTGACATCTTCGCCCAGCTTCTTGCCATAGTTAATAATGGACACGGGAACGCTGGCTTTGTTAATCATGTCTACCAACATTTTGGGATACGCCAGCGGCATAATGATGAGCCCGTCGACATGCAGCTTCTTGACCTCACGAACTGTTTCAAGCTCCATTCTGGCATTCCCGGCGGTATTGATTTGCACGACCCGGTAACCATGCTGCTTGGCGGCCTGCTCTACGGACCAAGCGATCTCTGGAATAATCGCGTTACGAATGTCTGGCACGGCCAGTGCGATTTGTCGTGTCTGACGAACTTTCAAGCTCTGAGCCGAGGTGTTGGGCGTAAACCCCATCTCTTCAATCACTTGCAAAATCAAGGCTTTCGTTCTCGGGCTGATGCCCTCACTATCATTAATAGCTCTGGAGACAGTCGCAATACCGACTCCTGCCCGCTTGGCTACATCCTCTATGGTTACTTTCTTTTGATCTGTCACGCCCAAAATCCTTTCAAGAACGGAATCGTTTTCTGACTTTCTAAGATAAAGTCTTAATGTTGATATTATACCACAGATTGAGTGTCTAAAAATTGAAGTCGTTTTCTTCTTGTCTTTGCCTCACCTAAAAAATTCGCAAAATCTCTTTGTATAAAAGTAAGGAGCCAAATATAGCACTGTAGTCACAAGTGATTATATTCACAAAAAAATCAAGTGCTTTTTGCATTAAATTGGTTTGACAATGTGTAAAAATTGTGACATATTATTTTTCGGAAACGTTTCCTAATTCATTCACTTTTATAGAAGCAATGATCATATATTCTTCAAGGAGATGACAAACATGCAAGCATTGAGATGGCATGGAGTAAAAGACTTACGATTGGAAAATATTGAGCAGCCCGCTGCTCTGGCAGGAAAAGTAAAAATTAAGGTAGAATGGTGTGGCATTTGCGGAAGTGATCTTCACGAATATGTAGCAGGACCGATCTTCATTCCCCAAGATGCTCAGCATCCATTGACTGGCGAAAAAGCGCCGATCGTAATGGGACATGAATTCTCTGGACAAGTTGTCGAAATCGGCGAAGGTGTAACCAAGATTCAAGTTGGCGACCGTGTAGTTGTAGAACCGGTGTTTGCATGTGGAGAATGTGATGCATGTAAACAAGGCAAATATAATCTTTGCGATAAAATGGGCTTCCTCGGTCTGGCAGGCGGCGGTGGTGGATTTTCTGAATATGTCGCAGCTGACGAGCACATGGTTCACAAAATTCCAGAAAGCGTATCTTTCGAGCAAGGCGCATTAGTAGAGCCTTCGGCCGTTGCTTTGTATGCTGTTCGTCAAAGCCAACTGAAAGTCGGCGACAAAGCTGTAGTATTTGGCGCTGGCCCTATCGGATTGCTGGTTATTGAAGCGTTGAAAGCTTCGGGCGCATCTGAGATTTATGCAGTAGAGCTTTCCGAGGAGCGTAAAGCTAAAGCTGAAGAGCTGGGTGCTATCGTGATTGATCCTAAAACTTATGATGTGGTGGAAGAACTGCACAAACGGACCAACGGCGGTGTAGATGTAGCCTATGAAGTCACTGGAGTACCTCCTGTGCTGACTCAAGCTATTGAATCTACTAAAATTAGCGGACAAATCATGATCGTCAGCATTTTTGAAAAAGAAGCTCCGATCAAGCCTAACAATATCGTTATGAAGGAACGCAATCTGACTGGTATTATCGGCTACCGTGATGTATTCCCAGCTGTTATCAGCCTGATGGAAAAAGGTTATTTCCCTGCCGACAAGCTGGTTACCAAACGTATTAAACTCGAAGAAGTGATTGAGCAAGGTTTTGAAGGTCTCCTGAAAGAGAAAAATCAGGTTAAAATCCTGGTATCTCCGCAAGCCTAATATCGAAAACAAACCAGATGTCTGCTTTATGCAGACATCTTTTTATAAAAAAACGCTCTCCTTCCTGCGACATGCTGTCGTCAAGATGAGCGTTTTTTGATTACCATTTGGATTACTGAGTTACATTTTTCAGAACATCGTCAATCATTTGACTGTTTGCGATTGTACCTGTATACAACCAGCTAGAATCCTTACCAAAATCGTATACATGGCCTTCTTTAACGGCTGGAATTCCCGCCCATACAGGATCTTTTACAATATCTTCTTTACTTACGTTTTTGCTGTTCACGATAAAGATATAATCCGCATCCAGCTCGGCCAGCTTCTCAAGCGATAAATTACTCCAGTTCGCCTTAGCCGTTTTGGAAATCTCCTGTACAACTTGTGGAATCTTGAATCCCAAATCCTTATACAATACATCACCGCTGGATAGATTCTGGTTTACGACATACACATTTTTATCCGTTACCCACAATGCCGCCGCAGTTTTTTGTCCTACCGTCTGACTCAGCTTGGCTTTAGCCTCTGCTGCTTTTTTGTCGTAGTTGCTCAATGCCTGCTTCGCTTCACTGCTCTTATTCAGCACCTCACCCACGGTCAGCAGCTCTTGACGCCAATCATTGTTCATATTAGTGCCTACCACGTAGGTTGGAGCAATTTTAGAGTATTGATTATATTTGTCGCCTTCCACCATGCTCGCACTGTCCATAATGATTAAATCAGGCTTGAAGTTCAGAACCGCCTCAAACGGAAGATCTGAAGCAATGGTAGGAACGTCCTTCAATTCTTTTTGCAGGTAACCTTGAACTGAATTTTTACCTACCGACCATTGGGCTACAGGTTTGACCCCCAGCGCAACCAGATGATCCTCCAGATAAGAAGCGATCACACGCTGAGGCTGAGCCGGAATTTTCACCTCATGCCCAAGTGCATCCTTCAGTACCCTTTCCTGTGATGTTGGTTCCGCTGATGTATTATTGGTCCCTTGCGAAGCGCTATCGGTTGCCGTAGGACTTGATGTGCCTGAGCACGCGCTGAGCAGCAGGGTAAAACTAAGCAATAAAATAAATGCCATGGAATGCTTTGCGTTTCTATTCATTCGTAAAATCCCTTCATCATAATTTTGATAATGATTATTATCCTCAATAACAGTATGCAGGGCGCCACTTATCGAATCAATGGAACATCCGGACATGCTTAATGGATTATCCAGACTGGTATCTCTCACAAAAGCAGATGAATATAGGCTGTCCCGGTAATGAACCGGGGATACACCCGTATATTTTTTGAATGCGCGACTAAAGAAATAGACATCCGGGTACCCCACACTGACAGCGATATCCTGCAAAGTCGCATCCGTCTTCCGCAAAAGCTCCTTCGCCTTGTCCATTCGCAGTTGAATCAAGTACATAATCGGGCTACAATCCGTTTGTTTTTTAAATAACCGGGTCAAATGTCTCGGACTGCATTCCAACAATCCGGCCAAACGTTCCAGCGTTACGGACTCCGCATAATGGATCTGCATAAATCGAATCGCCTGTGTCACGATATCCCGCGTAGAAGTTCGAGCCTTCGGTTCCTGCAATTGCCGTATACATTCATATGCAAAATCATAGAACCGACCCTGAGCCTGAATCTTGGATAGCGTCTCTTGGTCCTGCCATGCTTCATCCAGTAGTTGCAGCTTTTGATACAGTATAACCGGATAGGGCGGTATAAAACCATGAGCTATCGAAGGATGATTATACACCGTATGTCCAGATAGAGAAGTCGCTTTATATAGTACAAGGATATATTCAATCCCGCAGTGCGAGGGTTTCATATTCAGTTCAAAGCCTTTGCTGCCATGCAGTACGTACCCTGAGTGTGGCGTATCCTTCCAATCACCATCCAAACGCACGCTACCCTGCAATACAAATACAAAAGCCTGCGCTGGAAGACGATACGGTTGAAGCAACTCTTCCGGCTCCAGTCGAATATGCCGGACATCCATGACACGGATCGACGAATGGAGCCATAGGGACAGCAGTTTGTTTAACTCATCAGCTTCATGTCCCTTGCTCATCCCGATATAGGAACCTGCCTGCTTTTGCCGATCCTGCTTCACGTATCAAAGCCTCCGCTTCATAAATATCATACTTTTTTTCCAAACCAACCTCATTATATATCATCTTTTACTGCGTCTACCATGAGACAAATATTCCTGCACGAAACAAGGTGTATATACCATTTTCATGGTACAATTTGTATAAATACAAGATTTAAAATACATAGGGGGTTTGACAGCATGAGCGGTTCCAACATTGCATTGAGTACAGGAGCTAATGCACCATTCGGTAAGGAAGATACAGTGCGGGTCACCATTACATGGAAACATGCACCTGCCGAACTGGATGTTAGCTGTTTTATGGTAGGAGCAGACGGAAAGGTTTCCTCAGATGACTATTTCGTTTTTTACAATCAACCCGCTGACCCGCACGGCCATGTACGATTACAGCGTCCAAATGACAGAACCACTGAGTTTACTGTAGCGCTCCAGGAACTGGAACGAACCGGAGTGGAAAAATGTGTGTTTGCGGCCACAGTGGACGGCCCAGGTACTTTTGCCGATGTGGTCGGCTGCTCAGTTACTGCTCAAGGCAAGCAATCCCATATCACCTACAGCATCACCGAAGCCACCAGTGAGACATCGCTTGTGCTGGCAGAGGTGTATCGTCATACTTCTGGCTTTAAGCTTCGCGCAGTTGGACGTGGTTTCAACGGAGGACTAAAGCCGCTTGCCGAGGCTCACGGTGTCACCGTAGAGGAAACGGAATCGCCAGCAGCACCGTCAGCGGATAAAGCTGACATGAAAGAAACTTCTCCTGTGAGTGGAAGAATCAATCTGCACAAGCAGAATGTACAATATTCACTAAAAAAGAAACACATAGACTGTGAAAAGGCACGGGTAGCGGTTGTATTCGATGCTTCTGTTTCTATGTTCAAATTGTACACGGGTGGGACGGTGCAAAAAGCCTGCGAACGTGTGTTGGCTGTAGCCGCCTGTATGGATGACAATGGTGAAATGGATGTATGGTTTTTTGCAGACAAAGCCAAGCGTGCTCCAAGCGTCACAGAGAGGAATTTCGAGAATTACATTCATATGAATTATGCTGAGCCTAGTGAAGATAGTGAGCTAGGGTGGGGAAATAACGAACCAGAAGTCATGAAGGATATCATACTAAAATATACAAAAGAAGATCCCAACGATATAATCCCGACCTACATTATCTTTTTCAGTGATGGAGGTATTTATGAACAAAAAAAAATAGAACAACTGCTGATTAAAAGCTCAAGCGCCCCGATTTTCTGGCAATTTGTAGGTCTTGGTCAAGCCGATTACGGAATCCTTCGAAAGTTGGATAAGATGCGCGGCCGCGTAGTCGATAATGCTGATTTCTTTGCCTTGGATGACATTGACTCCGTGACAGACGCAGAATTGTACAACCGTCTGCTGAATGAGTTTCCTGGTTGGCTCAAGCAAGTGCGGGCTAAAGGAATATTGCGGAGCTAATCCTTCACCGCAATGCGATACTCCTACATGATCACTTAAATATCCACCGAGCAGAGCAATAAAGGCAGAATGACCGCAGATAGAGCAATCATCAGCGCCAACATTCTGCCTCTGTTTTCTTCAGTTTGTCCTCTATCGATTTCAATCTCCCTACCAGATCCTATTTCTTTCATTTCCTAATTGGATATTTTCATGTAGTATAAGTCTAATTGAAGTAACCCTGTTTGGGCTATGCTGAAGCTATACACTATATGAAGGAGGATTTCATATTGAAATCAAATGAAGCAACTTTGCACAAAAAGCTGCTCCCACGGCATATTACCTTTATGGCTATGGGTGGAGTCATCGGAACGGGAATTTTTAAAGGAAGTACCGAAACGATTAGCTTGGCAGGACCTGGAGTTATTTTATCCTATGTCTTCGCGGGACTCCTGCTCTTGGTCGTTATGGGCGCAATTGCCGAGATGGCTACCGTCTATCCCAACATGAATATGAAAGATTTTATTCGCAAAGCTTTTGGAGAACGACTTTCCTTTATTATCGGCTGGTTGTATTGCTTCATGTGGCTGGCCGTCTGTATCATTGAGGTCATTGCCGCGGGAAGCTTCCTGCAATATTGGTTGCCAGATGTTCCTCTATGGGTACTCAGTTTAGTGAGTGCAGCTTTCATTATTGTCGTTAACATGCTGAGTGTCGGCGGATTTGGGGAGCTGGAATTTTGGCTTGCGGGTATTAAGATTGCCATGATTATTATCTTCATCGCCTTGGGTGGCTGTATACTGTTCGGGATTATTCCCACTGAAACTCCACCTTATCTAAGCAACTACGCGCAGCACGGCGGATTTCTACCCAATGGCTGGTTGGCTATCTTTTCAGCGCTGCTGGTCGTTACCTTTTCATACGGCGGGTCCGAGCTGATTGGACTGACGTTGACGGAGACAGAAAATCCGGAAAAGGTACTGCCTAGAGTGGTTAAAAGCTTTATTCTTCGCGTTGTTTTGTTCTATACGTTGCCCATTCTCATCATTTGTGGCTTGATTCCCTGGAACCAACTGGATGCGAATACCAGCCCGTTTGTACAGGTATTGTCTTCTGTAGGGCTTCAAGGCTCGGCTCATGTCATGAACTTTATTCTGATCACTGCCGTACTGTCTGCCGCCAATTCGGGGATTTACGGGGCTACACGTATGCTGCATTCGCTGGCTATCAATGGAGAAGGTCCTAAATCACTCGCCCGTGTATCTTCTAATGGGGTTCCGGTAAATAGTCTCAAATTGTGCGCTGTAGTCCTGATTGTCGGTTCCATGGTTGCTTATATCGCTCAGGACGGACTGTTCCGTATTTTGATGGCTGTACCTGGCTTTGTCGTGCTGCTCGTCTGGAGCTGCATTTGTCTGTCCCAATTGAAATTGCGCAAATCTTATCCCGTGGAGCCTACTTTCAAGATATGGGGATTCCCTTATGTAACGGCGCTTACAGTAGGATGCCTATGGGTAATTGCGTTCCTATTCTTGCTTGACCCGCAAAATCGTATTAGCATTAGCGTGTGCCTGGCTTTCATGGCATTTCTGATCATCTGGTCTTTGGTGAAGTTCCGGAGAAAGCAGGCGTAAGCAGCACATGATTCAATCGTATCTATTTCCTGTTTCGTATGCCTTTCTTGCGTTTCCTTTTGCTGCGTTGTTGTTTACACTGCCTTTCCTAATCGTGCAATATCGCAGGCATGGCTATATTCACAAGGCTAGAGCATGGCTGCTTTACTTGATGCTTTTATACTTGATGAACGTCTTCTTTCTGGTCATACTCCCACTTCCGGCATCGCGTCATAATGCTGCACTAGCTGGGGGGGCGTTACAATTGATACCCTTGCAGTTCGTTCATGACATTATAAGAGAAACATCCGTCTCACCCGCCCATCCCTCCAGCTATGTTCATTTGCTGAAGGAGCGCGCTTTTCTGCAAGTCGTTTTTAACGTTGTGATGACCATGCCTTTCGGTATGTTCTTACGTTATTATTTCCGTGCACGATGGGGATGGTGCCTGATTCTGTCCTTTATCCTCTCCCTCTTCTTTGAGGTGACGCAGCTGACAGGACTGTATGGATTTTTTGACCATGCGTATCGCGTGTTCGATGTGGACGATCTATTGGCTAATACCTTGGGCGGCATGCTAGGCTTTCTATTAGGCGAATGGTTTTCACGCTTCCTGCCCCGCTTGGAACATCTGGACAAGCATGTGGACATGGCAACGAAGCGAGTGTCCTATACCCGACGGGGTGTAGCCTTTTTCGTGGATTCTATCATATGGATCGGGCTACTCGGCATCATGGAGTCTCTGCATGTTCCTGCTGCTTTCTGGGTTTCCAGTGGGGTATACTTTATGGTGGTTCCTTACTTAACAAATGGACGAACGCCAGGGAAATGGCTGGTGCGTATTCATCTTATAGGGACAGGACAACGGATTTCCCTGTGGGGGCTCATCAAGCGTTACAGTCTCTTGTATTGGTTGTATTTTGGACTTAATTACGTACTGGGTGGACCCGTGCTGTGGTCTCAAGTCTCTCCATGGGTAAGTGTTCTGATCAGCCTTTTGTTGTTGGTGATGAATGGATGGTTCTTTTTCCATCTGGTCATACGTCTAATCAAGAAAGCCCCGTTATTTTATGAGGAGCTTAGCCATACTTCGCACCAAATTATATGGCCCAAGCATTATCATCACCTTCAGAATGACACCGCTGATTCGGCAGAGACGCCGGGAGAAAATACCGTGACATGATAACCGAAAGACTGACAACGTGATAAGCACCCGCGATCTACGTTGCATCCAAGCAAATAAAAAACAGGCGAAGCAAAGGAATTTCCTTTGTCCGCCTGTTTTTTTATGTTGTGTATAGATGTTAGTTCGTTTTGCTTATTTCCACTGTGCAATTTGATCAATAGGCAATCGTGTGGACGGATGACCATCGTTGATACCTTTACCCATGGAAATGAGCATAACAGGGACATAACGATCTTTTTCCAGACCAAAGGCTTCAGCAATTTGATCCTTTTCAAAACCGCCAATAGCGTTAGTATCATAACCATGAGCGCGTGCTACCAGCATAAGCTGCATGGATACCAAGCCACCATCGATCAGGACCGTTTCTTTGTTCACAACTGGATCAAGCGCTGCAAAATGGGCTGCTACTTTTTCCTGTTGCATTTCTTTGACGTCTTTTGGCATATAGCCCAGTTCTACAGCTTCTCCGAAAATTTGTTCGAAATTATCAAAGTTGTTCAAATCTCCAAATACAGCAATCACAGCCGAAGATGTTTCTACTTGACGTTGGTTGAAACGGGCCAATGGTGCCAGTGTAGCTTTACCTTCAGGGCTGTCAATCACGAGGAAACGCCAAGGTTGCAGGTTAATGGAGGATGGCGCGCGTGTAGCTTCTGTCAAAATCTCTGTCATTTCCTCGCGGCTGATCTTCACGGACGGATCGTATACTTTTACAGAACGGCGTCCCAGGGCGATTTCTTTAAAATCATTCGTTTTTACAGTACTGGATGTATTCGTATTATTCATTCCAATCTCTCCTTGTCCCTCTGTGGGTATAGTAATGTTTAAAAAATGTTGTCAGTCCATATCGGATATATGGCTATTCATCACTTGCAGCATATCAG
This sequence comes from Paenibacillus sp. 203, assembly GCF_037027525.1. NCBI lineage: Bacteria > Bacillati > Bacillota > Bacilli > Caryophanales > Paenibacillaceae > Paenibacillus > Paenibacillus sp. 203. The sequence goes on along the minus strand of NZ_JAXCHD010000005.1, from coordinate 231,340 downwards.
CTAGCTGGTGTCGCTGGGTCTCGTCAAAACTCTGTAGCAGCTGAGCTACAAACTGCGAGCGCTCCTGCTTAAAGATGACAATGCGTGCACGCCCATAATCGGTCAGGCTTACCAAGGTAACCCTGTTGTCCTCTGGCTTCGTGCGTCGTGTGACCATTGCTGTCGCTTCCAGTTGTTTCAAATGACGCGTTACGGCTGCAGCGTCAATGCCAACCTCTTTTTGCAGCAGAGTTTGACTAATCTCCTCCACTTGATACAATTTGCACAATAGCTGCAATCTGGATGCGCTGACTCCTGCACAACGCTCAAACTTGGAGCTAATCTGCTTGTTCAGCAACAACAGCATGTCAAAAATATACTCAGGCTCGGATGGTGTCTGGGTGATATCAATCTCTCCTCCCTTAAGCATATCGCTGGGCTTGATGGTCCGACCTTTGATCCATCAATTATTGATCTATCAAGTAATATACATCCTCTTTAAAAATAAATCAAGTCCCTGAGAAAAATAAAGTGCTCTTTGCAAATAAAAGCTGAGCGACTCACACAGAGCCACTCAGCTTTTGTTTCATTAGCTTACTTATTCAATCATCATGTAATAGCAGATAAGGGTTGGTATACCGTTGTGCTAAACAATCCCGTGGGACAGCATTGCGTCGGCCACGCGCACAAATCCTGCGATATTGGCTCCGACAACCAGATTGCCCGGCACACCGTATTCCTCAGCCGCCTTCACGCTGTTAGCATAGATATTTTTCATAATATCATGCAGCTTGGCATCCACTTCCTCAAAGGTCCATGACAGGCGCATGCTGTTCTGCGACATTTCAAGCGCCGAGACTGCTACTCCGCCTGCATTGGCAGCCTTGGCTGGCCCGAACAAAACCCCATTGCCCAAAAACACTTCAATGGCCTGTAGCGAGGATGGCATATTGGCACCTTCGCCTACAGCTTTTACGCCATTGCTTACCAGCAGCTGGGCTGCTTGCTCGTCAATTTCATTCTGTGTGGCGCATGGCAGTGCAATGTCGCATGGGATCGACCAGATCCCCGAACAGCCTTCTGTATAGATTGCGCCTGGACGCTCTTGAGTATACTCGCTAATCCGCAGACGATTCACTTCTTTCAGCTGCTTTACCAGCTGCAGATCGATACCGTCTGGATCATAGATGTAGCCATTCGAGTCACTACATGCCACGACTGTAGCACCGAGCTGCTGTGCTTTTTCAATCGCATAAATAGATACGTTCCCCGAGCCGGACACGACGACGCGTTTTCCTTCAAAAGACGATCCCTGAGCCTGCAACATCTCGTTTACAAAATATACACAACCGTAGCCAGTCGCTTCTGTACGTGTGAGACTGCCTCCGTAATGAATCCCTTTACCCGTCAGGACGCCACCTTCATGTCCTCCGCGAATCCGCTTGTACTGCCCGAACATGTATCCGATCTCACGTCCACCTACTCCAATATCCCCTGCCGGAACGTCGGCATCTGGACCAATATATTTATACAACTCCGTCATGAAGCTTTGTGTAAAACGCATGACTTCGTTATCTGATTTCCCTTTGGGATCAAAATCCGAGCCGCCTTTACCTCCACCGATGGGAAGACCCGTCAATGCATTTTTGAAAACTTGCTCAAAACCCAAAAATTTGACGATTCCCAGATATACAGACGGATGGAAGCGAAGTCCACCTTTATAAGGCCCTATCGCACTGTTAAACTGTACGCGGAAGCCGCGGTTGACCTGTACAACCCCTGCATCATCCACCCAAGGTACACGGAAGGTAATGACTCGCTCCGGCTCCACTAGCCGTTCCAGAAGCCCCTGCTGCATATACTTAGGATGCTTAGCCAATACCGGAATTAGCGAATCCAATATTTCCTTGACGGCCTGATGGAATTCATTCTCATGAGGATTGCGCGCGATAACCTTCTCAAAAACGGACTGTACATATTCGGCTGCTGCTTGTTGACTCTGCTCTGGACGGATCATGGTCATTATTTAATACACCCCTTTTATAATTAGCCCCTCTGTTAAATGACGGAACGACTTTATTCTGCACCTTCGAGAGTGGAACTTTATGTATTCATAAAATTTAGTTAACTATACATGATTTTTTATAATAATACATCTAATTCGCCTATAAAAAATTTTTGTATCCTTCATCAAATAACTCTATGAACCTCTCATTGCCTGTTAGTTTATTAAAGCTAAATCCCTTGATTCACGGGCTTTTTTCACGATTTCTAAGGCCCTAACACCTTACTCCACATGGCATTATAATGTGAACAAATTGAAACTAAAACATACAGCACATCTGGAAAATATGGAAATAAAAAAGAGGCTGCGCGCAGGGCGTAGCCTCCTTTCCCATTCTTTTACACATAAAAGGCTTCAAGCTGACGCACAATTTCTGCCTCGTCATGCTCTACCACCTGTTGATGCTGCGATTTCGAGAATAATTGTTCAATTTGCGTCGGAAACTCCTGCTTGATGTCCACCAGACGAATAGCTTCATCAAATTTAGCCGGATGTGCTGTCGCAAAGGTCACACATACTTCGTCCGCGCCATTATACGCCTCATACGCGGCAATACCGCAAGCCGTATGCGGGTCGAGCAAATAATCGTACTCGGCTTTGTATTTTTTGATCAGCTCCAGACACTGCTCATTCGAAGCACCGAGCGCTTCAAAATCCTGCTGCACCCGTTTTAAATCCTCTGCACTGATCACAATCCGTCCCTCGGTTTTGAGGTTATCCATGTATTCAGATACCTTGGCTGTATCCTCACCGAGGAAGTAATACAGGTATCTTTCGAAATTGCTCGCCACCTGAATATCCATCGAAGGACTGTATGTGCTTTTAAAGTCGCCCGGCTTGTATTCGCCTGTCTTCACGAAGCGCTCCAAAATATTATTTTCATTCGTTGCAATGATCAGCTTATGGATCGGCAAGCCCATTTTCTTCGCAAGAAAGCCGGAAAAAATATTGCCAAAGTTGCCAGATGGCACACTGATATTGATTTTTTTCGTACCCGCTGACTCCTGTGCCCGGAAATAAGCATAGAAGTAATATACGGTTTGTGCCAAAATACGCACAAAGTTAATCGAGTTAATCGCCCGCAAATGATGTTTACCTTTGAAATCCAGATCGGCAAACAGGTCCTTAATGACCTTCTGACAATCGTCAAAGTTCCCTTTTACGGACAGATTCAATACATTTTCATCGTCAACCGTCGTCATTTGCAGCTCTTGTACCTTGCTCACCTTTTGGTGTGGATGCAAAATACAGATTTTAATGCCTTCCTTGCCACGCACACCCTGAATCGCTGCCGCCCCGGTATCGCCCGAGGTTGCACCCAAAATGTGAATGATCTCATTCTGCTTTTTGGACACGTAGGAATAAAACTCACCCATAAATTGCAGCGCCACATCCTTGAACGCGAACGTAGGCCCGTGGAACAGCTCCAAAATAGACAGGGAATCGTTGATCTTCTTCACTGGCGTAACTTCCGGGTGACGGAAGCTCGCATAACTGCGCTCCACCAGCTGTTCCAAATCTTCAGGAGGAATCTCATCATTGATATACAGCGCAAAAACTTCCAGCAGCAGCTCTCTGTAGCTCAATGTAGCCCATTGCCCTAACGTAGCCGCCGACACAGTCGGAATCTGCTCCGGTACCATCAGACCTCCATCGTCAGCTAACCCCATGAGCACGGTATCAATAAATCCTTTGGCTTCTACTCGACCTCTAGTGCTAATATATCTCATATACATCCCCCAATAAAAATTCAATTCGAACCTTTTTTCGAATATATTATTGTCTATAATACCCTGTCGCGGTGCTGTAACCAAGCCTTTTTTTCATATTTCAAAGACTTTCTCCTACTTTACCATACCTCGATGCATCAGGCATCTGTCATCGCTAAGCAATTAAAACGTCAGGAACAGCCCGTGAGTCTGAAAAAAGAAGGCCGCTCCAGTCATTAGGAACCTGAAATCGAGAGTGCAGCCAGCTTGAGCGAAGGCGATGTGCAGCTTCCCGTAAAACGTAAATCGTTGCCAACTTCCTCTACCTGCTGCAGCACATCAAAGAAGTTGCCCGATACGGTGATCTGATTGACCGCTCTGATCACTTGCCCCTGCTCAATCCAGTATCCCAGACAAGCCAGCGAAAAATTACCGGACGCCGTATTCGTACCCGCATGCAGCCCTTGCAGCTCTACGATCATCAACCCGCGATCCGTCTTGCGAATCATGTCCTCCAACGTAGACGTGCCTGGTTCCACATACAGATTATGATACGACACACCAATTTTACCGTTATAGCTGCCCTTGGAAGCATTAGAAGTACTTTCCACCCCAGCCTTGCGGGCTGTCTTGCGGTTATGGAAATACGTCCGTAGTTCTCCGTCCTTGATGATCTCATTACGATGGGTTGCGCTGCCTTCGGCATCAAACGTACTGCCTGCGGGAACGTTCTCCATCAGCGGATCATCAATTAGCGTAATACGCTCGCTTGCCACCCTTTGCCCCAGTTTCCCAGCCAATCGCGAAAAGCCTTTATCCACCGACTCCGCTGAAAATACCGATGTATACGCAGCCAGCAATTGCGCTGCTGCATCATGACGGAAAATGACTGGATAGTTATCCGATTGGATCGTGTGCGCACCCAGCTTGGAAACAGCCTCTTTTACGGCTTTATGCGCCACATTCGCGATATCAATTTCCTCCACACTCCGCAGCGAATAATCATGCCAGCCCCCAGTTACCGTCTCGTCATGGTCTGCTGCAATCACATACACATAAGCGCTCGCTAGACTTTTGCGACGATGGCAGTGTAGTCCTTTTGTATTCATTATCAGAACCTCATTTTCACGAATGCTGACCGAGCAATGCCGAGCCATCACAATCCGTGGATCTGCGGCAAGCGCTGTGCGCTCCATTTCTAGCGCCGCTTCGATCAGAATCTCAGGAGCCGTGTCAGCCAACGCTGAGGCATAGGCAGGCTGCTCAGGGTAGCTCTCAGAGCCTGCGAACAGCTCATCCTGTTCCTCGCTCTCCAATATGTCCGCATTGCTGCGTGCTTCTTCCAATAAAAAGTCGATCACGTCCGGTTCCAGCTTCTCTGTAGAGGCATAGCCCATTTTCCCGTTAATGACACCCCGGAAGGAAAGCCCACCGTTTTCAACGATGGTATATTGGTCAATTTCTCCCTTCAGTACCTTCACCGAGGTAGAACGTCCATTTACATAGTAGATTTCCATATCCGCGTAGCCGATTTCCCGGCCTTTTGTGAACAACGCTTCCTGAAATTGCTGAATATTCATCGCCTATTCTCCCTTCCGTCCGCCGACGGTCATCTCGGACACGCGAATTGTCGGCTGTCCGCAATTGACCGGAAGACTTCCGCTGACCGAGCCGCACATCCCCTGACCATGATCCAGATTGTTGCCGACCATATCAATATTCTGCAGGGTTTCAATCCCTTTGCCGATTAGCGTTGCGCCTTTGACCGGCTCGGCAATTTTGCCGTTGCGAATCATATATGCCTCTTCAACCGCAAAATTAAACTCGCTCGTCGAGGTATTCACCGAACCGCCGCCCAGCGATTTGGCATAGATCCCGTACTCCGTATTGGCAATGATTTCTTCACGCGTAGAATCTCCGTTCGCAATAAACGTATTATTCATACGGGAAGCAGGCGCGAATTTATAGGACTGTCTTCGTCCTGACCCTGTCGCAGGTACACCCATCTGGCGCGAGCCCATGCGGTCGATCAGATATCCTTTTAAAATGCCGTTCTCAATCAGTACATTGCGCTGTGTCGGCGCTCCTTCATCATCGATATTGAGCGAGCCCCACGCGTTCTGAATCGTTCCATCATCTATAGCCGTGACAAGCGGTGAAGCCACCTGCTGCCCGATCTTATTGGCAAACACGGAGGTTCCATGAGCCACCGCCGTAGATTCCAGCCCGTGTCCACATGCTTCGTGAAAAAGAACGCCGCCGAAGCCATTCTCAATCACTACGGGTAATCTGCCGCTAGGTGCATATCCCGCTTTGACCATTGTGGTCGCAATACGAGCGGCGTGTCTCGCATTCTCTTCGATATTCAGGTTCTCCAGAAATTCAGTCCCTGCATATGCGCCCGGCCCGCGAAAGCCAGATTGTCTATGCTCCCCATCGGTCGCAATCGCGCTTATTCTCATGCGTGTATACGTACGGGTATCCTCCACCAGCAGTCCGTTGCTATTGGCGATCAGCACGTTCTGGAGCGAGTTGCTAATCCCAATGGAGGTTTGCGTAATGGAAGGATCGTATTGGCTTGCCGCCTCATGCGCCCGTCTCATCATGTCAATCTTGGCGCGTTTCTGCGAACCGTCAGGAATGATCGCAATTGGATGTTGGTTAGGGATCGCATGGGGATGGAGTGTAAGGGTGTGTGTACCTGGCGCTCCACCTCCGCGAATGGCCTTGGCGGCCGATTTTGCTAGCCGAATTAGGCTCTGTTCGCTCATATCACTGGTGTAGGCGTACACCGAGAAATGCTCCTTCATGATCCGAATACCAATCCCAAAATCTCGGCCTGACAGCGCCGTATCCACGACGCCTCCGGTCATGCCCAGTTGTCCATTGGTACGGTCCTCGACGAACACCTCTGCAAAATCCCCGCCCGTCTCCAGCGCGGCTTCCAGCATATCCTGAATCTGTGTTGGATGTATCATCACGTTCCTCCTCGTTTTTGCCATGTTTCATATTGTACGTTTAAGCGATCAAGATAATATGCGGGTTCATGTTTATTTCCCATAACTTTACTATACATGATGTTGGGAGGGGGTGTAACTATCTGGGTGGTAAGTGTTGGGAGGGGAGTGAAGATTTATGCGTGGGGATGGAGGGATTGAAATGAGAAAACCCGATCAGACCGTGAAGGGTCATGTCGGGTTTGGCTTTTTAAAGAGGTTGTACGTGCAACTAAGGACGCTACGTAGACGGATCATTCTTCCAATCGCTGTTGCCCCCAGATTTTTTTGATTATAGTTTAACGGTAAAAATCCGGGTTCAAAGGCGAACGCTCCGCTTCTTCAGAACGATTCCGTCCCCTCCGCTGCTATGCTTGGGTTTGCTTCATTTTGTTCGCCAAAATACTTTTTTTCAAACGAACTTTAAACAATTCCCTGCGAAGGTCCAGTTCCATGATATGAAGATGGTCGGCTGCTTCTTTGACGGTTTCCATGTGAAGTACACTTGCCTTTTGAGAAATAATAGCTAGCGCATCGAAAATGAGCTTTGTGCATGTTTTAAGTCTCTCTATGTGTTCGTCTTCTTGCTGTACCAAACTTTCGTATTGCTCAGCCGTATTTTCAGATGGGTTTGTATGTTCCACGCTCTGTAGTATCTTGGATTGGGTATCCAAAGTTATCATCTCCTTTATAAAAAGTGTAGTAAAGGATGATGCTGGATGTGGTACGTGGATACGTAATAAAGAGAGAATAATAGATAAGGTTATTATGGCAATTTAGTGTGCAAGATAAAATAAGACTCTTTGACATTCCAAGATAAGGATTATATCAAACTTAGAAGCTATAAAAGTACAACTAATGAATAAATATTATTTCAATACCTTAAACCTTGCACTGTTCTTCAGTCTGTCGCTACATTATATTTTCAATTACATAAGTAAGTATCATTTCTATTCAAAATCATTAGTCCCGTAAAATAAATTACCTGATCTTTCTCACCAAATGGCTGTACCTTAAAAGAAATACCTTCTTCACAAAATAAGCTTCAATTATAATAATTGAAAAAAGAGCTGCCGAAACAGCTCATGGATACTTCATAATCACATGCTTTATGTTACTTTTTTTGAAATGGGGATCCATATTTCACTTTTGAAAGTCGGTGAGGTTATATCTTTACTCTCATTCCACAAGATTTCCGGACCTTCCATTTGTTCATAATTTGAAGATGGAAACCATTCAGAATAAATACGTCCCCACACATCTTGTAGCGCATCAGGAAATGATCCGATTGCTTCGAATACTGCCCATGTTGAGGCAGCAACTTCAAGCTGTGTTATATTATCCGGACACTCCCGGGTTGTTGCAACACCAATATAGTGGTCAAGCTCCCCTTTTTCCTCCATTCTACCTTCAGAAAAGTTTGTGGATGCACTAAGCAATCCCATAGGCTCGACATTAGAAATTTTTTTAAGATTGCTGATAGTTTCACCATCTAAACTTTCCCACATCGCTGCAATCTCTGGATTAACCCCGTTAAAAATAATAGGAACTCTTTTTTGAATACCAACAATGCGAAATGCCCCTTTTTCTTCAATTCGATAGTTCATTTCACTTCCCCCTTTAATTGATAACTGGAAGGTCATTCGTGGATATGCTTTTAGTGAACGGCCATTAATTCTAGCTTCAGACGGCGTTAAGCCATGTAAATTTTGAAAAGCTCTTGTAAAAGAATCTGGTGAATTGTACCCGTATTTAATCGCGATATCAATGACCTTTACGTTGCTATCTTTAAGCTCAAATGCCGCAAGAGTGAGGGGTCTGCGGCGGATGTATTCTGATAACGTAGCACCTGCAAGAAAAGAAAACATCCTTTTAAAATGAAATTCGGAGCAATAAGCCAGTCTTGCTACCTCTTTAAAGTCAATATCGTTAGTCAGGTTTTCTTCAATATACTTTATTGCTTCATTCATGCTCTTAAGCAAATCCACTATAAGACCTCCTTCATCAATAGAATAGCAGTAGTTGAATATATCCACCCGACAATTCCTGCACAATATTGTAGGGTCTATTCTTATTCATAAGTTTAGTACACAAACATATATATCAGAGTCCATTCACCATATGTATCAGTTTAACTTTCCAATTCAGCCTCGAAAAAAACTTGATATCCTCAATTATATTTGAATCAGCATGTAGCCGATGAAACCACTGAGCTTCACATTCTGGCGTTTGAGGTACTTATCAGGAATAGATGGTACAAGCTCCAGCAAGCGTTTGACTGTCATGGAATTTTAAAGTCGTATACATTCGAGATGATGGGGAGATTCTTGCAAACAAGCCCGAATTAGTGGAGCAATGGTCTAATGAGGAGCAAGTAGGAGAAAATTTATTTAAAACTAAAGAAGGACAAGCTATTGCTCCAAGCAAACATGCGACCTTACACAATCTATCTCAATTCAAAGTGTTTCATGTGCTCCTTGCTATAATCAATCTATTAAGCGATTGACAACTATGGCGTCTAAAAGTTCTCCACATTCTGGATCGTTTATTTACGGAGTTCACTGGTACAATTCTTATATTGGCACAAGCTCAACAAATAATTCTCCGTGGACTACATCGTCACAAACTGCAGGATACTGCACTGTACCGAGTTCGCAAGTTACAACTTCATTTATTAATGCTGGTTAGAGTTTCGTAAATGTTTGCAACAAAAAAAGACTTTGCTTCGTTATATAAACGGAGGGTGAAAAATGAAACGAAAATATTTTTATAGAACGGCTGTATTATCTCTTGCAGTTCTTGTGAGTGCTATATTTGGAACCTCTTCTTATAACGCTAATGCAGCACCGATTAATCACTCTATTCATGTCAATGGAACCTCTTTGCTCAAAGTGAATGATTATGACGTTTTGTACTGCACACCGATTGGTCCCTACGTTAATGAAGAAAAACGTCTCATGGTTCCGCTTCGTTCCGTTGCCGAGCTTCTTGGCGCAAAAGTTGATTATAACGGTAAACTTCAGGAAGCAAAAATCAGGTGGAGTTCAAATGAAATTGTGTTTCAAAAGGGAGCAAAAACATATAAACTGAACAATACTCCAGCACAGATGGACACTCAGCCCGAAGTGATTCAGGATGCCTTTGTCATTCCGCTTGGAGTATTGCTGAGAAGTATGAATATCCCGTTTGAGTACAGGAACAACAAAGTGATTTTAAAAAATCCGTCTTTTGACCAAAGCAAGATTTTTCAAGAAGTAATAGAAGCGGACCGAGGAAGATTCATTCTTGACAATCCTTCTGCACTGGATATTCAAAATTTCAAGCTTGTGGAAGAGAAAAACTCAGCAGGCGAAACCAGAGGGAGTATTACGGTGAGTGGATTAAATCGGACAGGCTCTACGATTAGAGAAGGGAAAGAAGATTTGCACATCATTTGCTTATTTAATCAAACGTTGGATATGGATGCAGACTTCGCGTCTATAGATATCCCGGATCGAAAACGTCCAAAAGTTAATCCGGAAGGAAGCGTGTCTCAAAGTCTGTCGTATCTCAAAATAAATGATGACCCTTTGCAGTATATACTAACTGCCGGAAGAACAATACAAACGAAGAATGAACGAAAATAGTAATATTTAGGAAATTTAAACTTAACACAAAGGCTTGGTAGCCGGTCTGAGCAGACTCTGTCAAATAGACATTACAAAAATAAAAATCAGTTAAAAGGTCTTAGTCCAATTCCATTGGACTGAGGCCTTTTAGTTTTGTCTGCAACCTCGTTATTGTAAAAAATAGATGTATATCCTTCTTCAGTTCCTCAAAGGTCCTGTATGAGCGCACATAATACCTCTTATGTTTAAAGTACTTCCATTGAACCAGTACCCAGAACATCTCTAATACTCCCCAAACAAGGCATGCTAATACGTTAAAATAAACGATTTTAAATCTATACAAAGGACTTTATGTAAGCAAAAGTGCGCATACTTTATTGGGCGCTATTTGTTTAATGTTCAAAGTATTTGCAAGCGATATCTTTACAAATCTAATGAGGACATAAGTTATTGTTCGCTCGTTCAATATAAGGATTGGCATCCAATGTAACCTCAAAATTGTTGACCTTAGTATGAATACTCAGGATACCACCCTGCTGGAGTTTGCTATGAAATAACACTTTCAAAACCGACCTCTGCTACCCTATCAGCACCATTGTATAGGTATGCTGCATCACCCTTTCCATTAAGTCGGGATGATGGAAAGAATAAACGCTCAATCCCCTTCTATATTTACCTCTCTACTCTAAAATACACATTGAAAATCCCCCAACCAATGGGTCATTCTGTAAACTAAATCTCTCTTTTAACCGATAAATACATATGCTGGGTTGTTTATTAAATATCATCTCTCGTCCCTTTATAACGTACAAACCTTGTTATGCATATTTATATTGACTCACCGTCATACTCATCTGCGGCTTCTTTAATCAGAAGCGCATTCAAGATGACGTGCTTTACTTGGAAATACCCATCGCATCTAGAAAGGAGTCTTGAACTCACTTGAGCGTATTATCAGATGGGATCGGATATGAAAGCCTACGCTTTTATGGTCCCTTTCAGCCACTACATATCGAACAACTTCAAATAACACGCACCATTAATGATCATGCCTATTTACATATCAGTGGCATGCTCTCCGAAGAACAGGGAGCAGCTTGTATCGGACAGGATATGGAGCAAGAGCCCATTGTGATTCGTCAGTTGAATGATCAGGGACAATCGTTGAGAAGGCTGTTCCATGGGATTGTTACGCGCATGTCCGTACATTGCGTGCGAGGCGTGTATACGTTTGAACTGGAGGCCGCGTCCCATTCGTACCAGATGGATATTAAGCGTAAAAGGCGCTCCTATCAAGATATTCACCGCACTTATGATGATCTGGTCACTGCGCTGGTTCGAAAATATCAGTACGGAGATGCCATTGATACGGTAAGCCACTATGCCAAACTGGAGGCATTTGTTTTACAATATGAGGAGACTGATTGGGCGTTTTTAAAACGTCTCGCTTCTCGCTTTGGTTCCGTCCTTGTGCCAGAGGTAACCGCAGCCTCGCCCAAGGTTTTCTTCGGAATGCCGGAAGGCAAACAGCATAAGGTGGAGCGGGATGTATTTTATCGAGTACGAAAAACGTTTCATGAGCTGGATGGGAAAAAGCCAGGCGAACGTGCTGGCTCGTATGTCACCTATATGATTGAAAGTCTGCAATACTATGCGCTGGGCGACCTTATCACGTTACCTATCGGGCAAGGAAAAGAACTGGTCGTGGTTCAGGCCATGACAACCTTAGCAGATGGCTTACTGCGTACCCGCTATGACCTTCAAGCCGAACAGGATATTCGCTATGCCCGGTATGAGAACGATCAGGCCACCGGGATTTCGTTGACAGGAACGATACTGAAGGTACAGCAGGATTTTGTACAGCTTCAACTGGACATCGACCCGAAGCAAGATCCTGCCAAAGCCTGCTGGTTTCCTGTAGCCACCCGTTATGTCGCGGAAGAGCATAGCGGCTGGTACGATATGCCTGAGATCGGGGAGCAGGTGGAATTTGTATCTGCCTACCCACCTCGAACAAGATGCCTATGTAACGGATTCACTGCGACAACAACGCCACACCAATGGACAGCCGAATGTGAAGGTATGGCAACATGTGCAAGGTAGCGGCGTCGAAATGTCTGAGCAGGAGCTGACTCTATGCACCTCCGGTGAATTTTCCATTACACTGCATGAAAGTAGCGGCATTACCATCGACAGTCCAGGGAATGTGCAGATTCAGGGTGGTCATGTGAAGCTGGGTGCAGGCGAGGAACTCTCACTCGAAGCTGGCACGGCGCTGTATCTAAAAGGCGGAGCCAGCAGCATGGTACTGGATGGTGAAACGGATACCAAAGCTCCAGTGATTTATCAGGAAGGTACGGTGAAAGCTCCTGTTTTCGTAGCCGACCTCCCTCCTGTACCTGAGCCGCCATTGATGAGCATCAAAGCATACGAGGCGGCGCAAGCTCCATCAGCAGCTAAGACATCATCAAGCAGCACTCCTACCGCCAAAGTGACAAGTCCGGCTGCACTTCAACAGGCCAACTCTTTGATGGGTACGGTGTCCAAGCTATTAGGCTCCATTCCAGTGATGGGAAAAGTGGCTGGTGTTGTTGCGGGAGCCTTAGGTGGGCCTGCGGCGGGTGTCATTCTAAAAGCAACCGCAATGATCCCCGTCCGGAGCAAAGGAACAAGTCACGCTGGAGGTAGTGCTCCTAAAGGTGGTTTGCATCCACTGAAGCATCTGGCTAGTTTAGCTCTCCAAGGGCTAATAAGCCAATACGAGCATGAGCGGGCTAAGGAAGCCTATTACAGCAAGTGGATTTTGGGGAAAGTGTTTACGAGTGCACGTCATATAGCGCATTCTGGTGGCCCATTAGAACTGATTCAAAACCTGCTGAAAGAGTCAAATGCCATGGCTCAAGCGTATCAGCAAGTTCCTAAAAACATTCAGGAGAAATGGCTCCGAGATTATGAGGAAAAACAACGCCTTCAAGCAGCACAAACGCAGAAACATGAGAATCCAAAACTTGCATTATGGAGAGAAAGAAAAACTAGTGAATATACTTCATATTGGAATCAAACTGATTATTTTACAGCCAACTGGTGGCAGGATGAAAATAAGCTAAAACAAGCAGAGCAAGCACTGCGCACTGAAATTACAATGAAGCGCAAACTATCACTGTATGATATTAAAGATCCTAATAAATTGGCCGCCATCCAGCGTATCGTCAATGCAAAACGCACACACGTATGGGATGAAGGAACTCTCAATGCCATTGAAGATGGTTTAGTAGCGATGGGTGTGGACTCTACAAATGCTATTGAGTTGGACAAAGAGAAAATGGATGCACTCATTACTCGATACAATCAAGGCTTTATTGGACAAAAATCTGGAGATTACATGGAAAGGACAGGCTTAAGCGATTTAGTCGAAGAAACGACTTATGGGATTGTAGCAGCCCGGATCGGTATGGGGAGTGCTGGAAGTTCTCCTGCTAGGTTTAGCCAGCCACCTATTGTAGAGAATCCGCCTGTAAAACCCAATCCAAAAGGTGGTCCAGGTGTAAACAGACCAATTGATGAGGGGACTGGTAATGGTGGTATCAAGGCTCGGACTACTGATCTAGATCAGGCAGAATGGGACACAAAGAGAGTAAGTGGAAATGTTTTTAAAATTGACGAATATGGTAATAGAAAAATACGTGCATCAGACTTTAAAAAATTCAAAAAAGATATGGATCAATCAGGGATTAAAGTTGTAATTGACAAAGAAAAGGTACCAAAAAATAAAGCTGGAGGTTTTGATCCTGAAACAGGAATCATGTATTTTAGAGGGAAACCATCTCAAATAGCGGCTTTTCATGAAAGCGTACATGCAAAGCAATGGTTAGAATTGGGTAAAAATAAATATTTAAAACAAAGTATCTTAGAAAGAGAAGAACATGTCTACAAAATAATAATGGAGAATAAAAAGAATTTTACAAGAGCTGAGTTAATTGCTACTGAACGATACATTTATAAACTGAGGAATAATGGACGTAAGGCGCCATTTGGATGGCCACCTGCAAATTCTGAAATATTTAGGGGGTGTTTAGATGAGTAATCCAAAATTTTCTGCATTGCAAGCGTTAAATGTTGCACAAGAGTACATCAACAAACGTAACAATAACTACAATCATTGGACTATTGATAGTGACACAAACAAATCTGTTCAGTATTATGACAAATTTTTTGCATTGACTGGTGGTGCTTGGGTTGTTGAGGTAGACTTCAAGGATTTTGAAGAGTTTCTGGTTATTTCTGATGAAGAAGAGGTAATTTCCTTTTCTATATTAGGGATTGATAGAAATAAACTACCTAAAATATATACTCAATTAACCATAGACAGATTGCTCCAAATTTCTAGAATTTATAATGACGAGTACCAATTAGAGGGAGTAATCAATTCCAATTCTGGTGAGTCAATAGCTTTTTACGAGAAATTTGAAGGTGTTGAAGGGTACTCTTGGATTATTGATATAAAAGTACCACCTTCACCGTTTGGTGGTGGTGATATGATAAGTCTTGTTCTTTCAGATGAAAAAGAGTGCGTTGAATATATGTTTGATCCTTCAGGGTACCCGGTTACCCCTCATTTAGAAGATGATGACGATGAAGATGAAGATGATTAAGAATTATTTTGTATGCTACTTTTTGAAATGTGTCACTACCAACCTATTGGTTGAATAGCATAGCTAAAAACTTTCTTTAAAAACGGACGGAATCTATTGTAGTGCTATACGGCAGTTACATTGTGACAGCAAGATCGTACAAAACAACAAACCAAACATAAAACAACTTGACAAACATGCTTGGTAAAATTTCAAGGCTTATTCCAACTTGATCCAATGAGTTGGAATAAGCCTTTTGCATGTCAAAATCACTAACTAAATAACATAGCATTACTTCCTACACAAATCAATAACTTGCCACTCCTCCCCATCTGAGGGCGTTTGACTTGCAAGAGTTAATGTTCGAAGAATACACAAGAAGTTACTTCAAAACCTAATTGGTGGCATGCTGATATATAGATGACTTAACGAATTCTCAAATTCTTCTCGTAGTTAAACTATTACCAAAAGGATTATCCCCCCTTGGAAGTTCTACTCGTTCAGAGGCGATGAGCGCTGGTTAAGCATGGGCACCAAAGCAGATAAGTAACGTTCATATTGATATTGTTCAATAGGAGGATAATTAAATGCTTATAATAAAGGCTTTAACAAAGATGTATGAGGATTGGGGTGAAGATATAGACGACTTCTATATTACTTATAATGTTGATATCGGGCCCAGTGAAATAAATGGAGCATCAGACATGTTTTCATTTGAACTAATAAGTCCTAAAAGGTTAGCTAGGATGACAGGTCAAGGTGATATTATTATCGGGCATGGTCATTTTATAGCACGGGACTTTAATGAAAATATACTTGAAGCAACATTAAACCGTATCATTAATAAATGCGTAGATGATGATATGAATAAGGCATACAAAAACCTATCTGCATATTTTCGTTGGGAGATGGACGAATAATTAACAATATCCCTGGAAATCAGATTTATATTTAGATAGGGCTAATTCTCTATTAGAAAAATTAAGTTAAAAAGGGGGATCTGGCTGAATTGTATATACACAGTTAGCCCTATAATAGATTTTTCAAAATAATGTCGTGATCACGATCACGGTTTAGACTGTAAATTTAAGTTAAAATATAAACAATTTAAATTTGATTTCAGCTAAAACCAAAGATACCGTGATGGATCACAAAGAAAAAACAAGGAAGTGTACAAAGATGAAAAGAACTGATTTACCTCTTGTCTATTCTTGTTCTGGATGTTCCTCCGCAGCACAAACCGCTAACATGATCGCTATACAAATGGATCGAGAAAAAGTTGCTGAAATGTCCTGTATTGCTGGTGTTGGTGGTGATGTCAAACCACTTGTCAGAACAGCAAAATCGGGACGTGACATCATTGCAATTGACGGCTGTCCCTTGTCCTGTTGCAAGAGTTGCTTAGCAAGGCATGAAGTTCAACCCAAACACCATTTCCTGCTGTCCGACTTTGACGTACCCAAGATAATAGGAGAAGATCCTAACCCCGATCATTATAGGAATGCTTACACACAAATCTTAGAACAAATTGGACAATAATTCTTAATTAAAATTAAGGTGTGTATCGAATTTTTACTGGTGACTCCTAACACATCTTTAAGGGCCACCAGTATTATTTTTTATACAGAAACATCTTTTTAATAAGGAGAATAATCATCGAATGTTTAAATGAATTTGTCTCACAATTTAAAATTGACAAAATTCCTATGCGTCCTTGCACAAAAGAAGATTTTTTATGTACCAGACTTAAAGAACAATTAGTTTGTTAACTGTTCCCAAAATATCAAGCTTTATTTCTTAATTCAACATGTAATGTTCCATTGATCGTAGTGGTATTTACTGCAGCCTCCAGAAACCTAGTACACCAATTCTTAAACCGACGTTCTAAAGGAGTGGAGATAATGTATGAAATACTAAATAAAACTTGATATATCGCTAATAAACCATAAAGAGACACGAAATACGATTTTAAAATGGAAAGTAAGCCATGATCCAGTAAAGTATAAGCGGAATCAGCAGCATTTTTACAAAATAAAAAAACATTCAATTTCTTCCCTTATCATATAATTTGCTTTTTACCTCTTCTTGAAATGCAGTATCCGTTAATAATTTGTAAAAAAACAAATCCAGCTTCTGCTTGAGCCAAATATGATCCACCCCAGAATCATCTTGAATAAACATGGCTAGTTGAATGTCATTTCCCTCCCGATCCGTACAATATAAAGCCTCTGTTAGAACAGAAATGGTAGATCCACCTTTGTTTCCGAACTCTATTAACTTGGAGTTATCCACTTGTCGCTGAATTAGCATTTTTAGATATGGATTTATAGTAGAAGGAACCAATTCCTCCTTGTGTATGAGCTTCATGAGGTAAGCATATTCTTTAGTCGTTGAACGAGGAAGCTTGCGCGATTCCAGCACTTGAAGCTTTCGTACATAATTCTGCCTGGTGTTCCATTTCTGAATACATTCTAACCCCTGATCACGATTTAAAATCTGATGAATTTCAATAGATTTTTTCATAAATTCCTCGTAGCTCATCTCACTTATCTTTTGTATCGACTCTTTAAAGCCTATGTTTTCAGTCTCTTGGATATAAGGAGACATGAATCCCGCAGATGAAAAAGGAAAGATTTTATCATGAGAAGAAAGTGAGAGCTTCATAATATTCTCATTTATCTTATCCAAACCCATTTTCGCCATTAGAAATTCTGTATTGGCATTGGAACTATATGCTAACATACCGTGAGTAATATCCAATAACGTAATTTTACCTTGAACCTCTTTATGGTTTGCGCGAATGGATTGGATCCAGTTATGATGAGCGTTACCATCGGAACCAGGGATATAAAATTTATTTAATTCCTCTAAAGGAACAAGTTCCTGCTCGTCTAATATTTTCGCCACAACTTGGCGAGCAAATTCGATAGCAATGATCACTTTGGCCGTGCTGGCAAGCGGCATTTTAACTTCTGAGTTATAGCTGATTTTCTCCATACCATTTTTGATCATAAACAAAGATGCTTTACTCGGATTTTCCTTTAAAAAGCTTAGAACATCCATTTCTGTTTTCTTATTATTTTGGCGCTTCGCAATGAACAAAAACAGGATACATATGAGAACAAATATTAAAATGATAGCTACTAACCATAAAATTATTTTCATACTTTGCTCCTTAATGGACGCGTTTAGACTGAAGTTCACATAAGTCGTCACAGCTCCCCACGGGAATCACTTTTCTTTTAGAAGCTATATAATCATACAAATAACCACCTATACCCATTTTTTAAAAATGATTATAAAGGGAACCGCCCACCAAAGATGCGGTATCCCTGTACAAATTTGTGCAATAGAGTCATTATCAACTAGAACCTCATTGAAGAGCAAATTACCAATGCATTCTATATTCAAGCTTTCCTTAACATCTCTCAGCAAACCGTCACTCTTAATATTTTTAAAAAGTGATTGCCTTTATTCTCCACTAAAGCTTTTGGCCCATTCAGCAACCCTACGACTACTTTCTTCTTCTGACAAATCCTCAATCCTGGTCATAATAGACCATCTTACTCCACAAGGATCCAATATACTTCCGAATCGATCACCTGAAACAAAGTTTGTAACTGGTTCCCTTACTTTTGCTCCTCTTGCTACTGCATTTTCAAATACCTGATCAACATTCAACACGTAAATTCCTAAAGAATAACACGCATTGTCTTCATCTGGCGGCAAAACCAATTGATATGCCGGATTCGCTGCTCCCAGCTGCAAAAACCATTTCCAAAATCTAATTCCGCATGAACAAT
Source organism: Paenibacillus sp. 203 (assembly GCF_037027525.1). Classification (NCBI taxonomy): domain Bacteria; kingdom Bacillati; phylum Bacillota; class Bacilli; order Caryophanales; family Paenibacillaceae; genus Paenibacillus; species Paenibacillus sp. 203. Next base: position 212,549 of record NZ_JAXCHD010000005.1, on the reverse strand, counting down.
GATTTTATTGCCATTCTCATCAGGATATTCAGTAATATCCTTAACCCTTGCATTGAAAACACTTTTATAGAACTCTATTGCTTCCGAAGGATTCTTCACTGTAATAAAAGGGGTAATAGATGTAAAGCCGTTGGGTGTTCCCTTCTTTGTATATTTACCTGACACTCCCGTATATTCTCTGCTTTCAGTCATTTTAACTCCTCCTTTAAATGATCGTAACAGTTCAATTTTATGCTTATACCTTCATTGGATTGAATCCATCAACTCATAGTAATATCTGGATGCACGAGTCTTATTTAGACTATACCAGGCTTCTAATGTTTTAGAAGAAAACACACCCAGAGCTTTCAAGACGTGTACGGAAAATTCCAACGGAGCTGTTCCAGATGCTGTGATCAGTTTTCCATCCGTTACAGCAGACTCCGTTTTGTAATACTTTTCGCCCGTGTAGGTGGGACAGGTCATTTGGAGGTATTCCAGATCATTGCTTGTATGCCAACGTGAATTCAGCAATCCTGCCTGGGCAAGTCCCATGGTAGCACCACAAATCGCTGCAACCCATATCCCTTCCTCTAAACACCTCTCAGCGAATTTTAAGATGGGTTGGTGAATGGTTTCTGTCCATGTATCTCCACCGGGTAAAATCAATGTATCTGTGCTTTCAATGCTGCACTCATCCAGTTTGATGTTAGGCAGGATTTTCAATCCGCCCATTGTAGTTACAGGGGTCTTTTCCATTCCCACGGTAACTATTTTGGATGGGACCAGCCCCTTTTTATAATATCTCCCCGAGTTCAGTTCGGCAGTTAAATAACCTATCTCCCAATCTGCCATGGTGTCAAACACATAAAGATATACTGTATTATTCATTTGCAAATTCTCCTTATTTTATAATTCATCGAGTGATACCAACTCTCGGTAATCTATGATTATCCTCATTATAAAAAAGCTTCACTGACATCTGCTGTCAGTGAAGCTATTAACGTTGATAATATTCCATTAACTCCGACGCAACAGCGACAAGCTTTTTCTTCAAACTCTGTGGTTCGATGACTTGAATGGACTTCCCGTAGGGTAGGAGTAAATAAGGGACATATGTATGAAGTGATTTTTCCTCAAGCAAAAAGATGGCTTGATTGGATGCCCGCTCTTTCAGATGATGCCCCAAAAACCAATGCAGACATAAGTCATCCAATGCCTCTGGCCTGCCTTCGATCATTAAAGAAATTAAACCGTCCTTGCCTACTAAATCAGGTAACAGATTTTGCATAAAAAATTCACGAGCCGAAAAAGCCTCAGGACGCTTAAATATGATGGGAGTACGCTTGATTTGTAGAATCCGATCTGCCCGAAAGCTACGGATCTCATTTCTTAGGTGGCAAAATGCAACAGTGTACCATTTGTTGTTCCAGTAAACCATTCCATAGGGGTCTATCACCCTATTCTTGGGTTGTTCTTCATGGCTTGTGCGATAATCCATTTCTACAGAAAATTCGTTGGCTACAGCTTGCTCCAATTCCGCCAATATCGGCTGAAGAGAAGGGTCTACCATGCGGTTAATCACTTCAAATCCGGCTAAATGACGGCTAAGTATACTTTCCTGCTCTTGATTCGAATACATTTTTAATTTTGATGTCGCATTGCCTAATGCCTCACTCAAAGGGTATCCAGCCTCTTTTGCAAAAATAGCAGCATGAAGGAGTGCCTTTTTTTCCTTCATATCAAATAGTAGAGGCGCTCTGATAAAATTATTCAGCAAGCTATACCCGCCATTATGACCTGGGTCGGATATTATCGGCACTCCACTGGCACATAGTGCATCAATATACCGATAAACTGTCCTTATATTTATTTCTAACTTTTCGGATATTTGCTTTGCAGTCATTTTTACGCCCGAATTCAACATCCATAGAATGGCCAGCATATTATCGTTTTTTGGCATAACATGAACCCTCATCTCTCATTAAAGTTCAATCTTTTATAAATATCTTTTTATACTCTCTCTTACTACCTATTATATGCTTTTTTCCACCTTATACTTCCCTCTCATATCTTCTAATTCCAGATTTACACATAGTAAATACCACAATGAATGGGTCATTCTGTAAACTAACTCTCTCTTTTAACCGATAAATACATATGCTGGATTTATCAATAACCACATTACTAGCTGGGAATCTCATAATAACATTTACCAAAAACAACTATAGAAGGAGACACCTATGGAAAACATCATGACGTACGGTCATATCGAAATCATGCCTTATGAGTTCGTCCGCCTTCATGAACTTAAAATCTTAAAAACAGTCAATGACCATGCCCGAATGATCTGTACAGGTATCATCTCGGAGAAAAATCGAGAGCTGTATGTACGTGCTTCAGATGAAGAAACTCAGGTCAAAGCTTTTGTTACAGACCAAAATGGCAATCGACAGCCCCTTTTTCGAGGCATTGCCTTGGATGTGGAGGAAAAAGTCGTTCATGGGGTCCATTACCTGACCGTCGAAGCCATATCTCATACCTACGAGTTAGATATTAAGCGGCATCAACGCTCTTTCCAGAACCCCAAGCTCACCTATACGGGTCTGATCGAAAGTATTGTATCGGACTACTCCAAAGCCGAAGCCATGGATGTTGTGTCCCACAAGAAGCCCATCGGCACCTTTATCATGCAATATGATGAGACCGATTGGCAATTTCTGAAACGTATGGCCTCCCACTTCTACTCTCCGCTCATTCCTGCGGTGGGCTATGGAGTGCCGAAGTTTTATTTTGGCCTGCCTATGGGACTCAGCAAAGGAGAAATTAAATCTACCAATTATAAGGTCACCAAACGGGTTGCGGATTTTCAAACCGCCTCAGAGAACCATATCCCTGGCGTACGTGATGCTGATTTTATCCAATATGAGGTCGAGACGGAGAAATTACTGGAACCTGGCTATGAAGTAACCTTTCAAGGTCATAAGTTGATCGTAGCTGAGGTGCTAACGGAGATGAAAGACGGGGTGCTGACCCATACCGCCAAGCTGTCACCACGAAGCGGCTTACGTCCAATTAAAGACTATAATCGCTCTATTATCGGCGCTTCCATTCATGGCAAGGTACTGAGCGTTCGTCGGGACAAAGTCCGCGCCCAGCTCGATATGGACGATCAGCAAGATCCGAACACGGATTACTGGTTTCCCTACTCTACCATTTATGCCTCTGCGGATAACACGGGCTGGTATTGTATGCCTGAGGATGGGGACAGCATTCGCATTTATTTCCCCAGTTATAAGGAAGAAGAAGGATACGCAATCAGCTCGGTTAAAAGAGAACCGCAGCCTTCCGGGGGAAAATCTTCTGCCGCTTCTGGACATGAGACTGCTTCTACTTCGTCTGCCGGATCAAAGTCTTCTTCGGCACTGTCTGCGGCAGCTCCTGCGCCAGATCGAATGGCTGACCCTGCCATTAAGACGCTGCGAACCAAATACGGTAAAGAAATCATGCTCGCTCCGGATCAAATCGTTATTTCCGGGAATGGCATGTCCATTGTCATTAACGATAAAACAGGCATTGATATTGTAAGCGGAAAAAATGTGAGTATTAGTGCGGCTTCGGATATTGTTATGAGTTCCGGTAACATCCAGCTTTCTGCTGGAAAAATTGAGTTGTCTGGTAAAGGCAACACCATTACGCTGGATGATAAAACGACCTTCTCCGGTACGGAAATCAAGATGAATTAACGGGAGGTTAGTAGATGGATAAACAAGCAGCGTTACACCATTTTAAAGAAAATCATTTTACACCCTTACTGGACATTCAGATGGACATGCTGGAAGCCATGTTTCATCGCTACCAAGCTCAACTGATTTTCGATTTCAAAGAATCATTTAGGGATTTTTGTATACACATTTTGAGCATGCAGCAACAAGATCAAAAAGAACCCATTGGATATATCCACTACTCGTTTTTGCGTACTCAGATGCTGGAGCAAACCTACCTGTATATGGTCGAGGCTTATTCTGCTGAATGGTACGAAGATGATTCCGATTGCAAATTAACCTATGACGCTTCATGGGCCTATGCACCGATGAGTACCATGTTGGAAACCTTGGAACAGGAACGAAAAATATATATGGGGACGATTACTTCTGTAGACGTTGAACGAATGATGCTGGAATCCGCTCCTTTTTTCCACCAGTTTGTGAACTCCCTCCTGCGCTTAGGGATGGCAGAAGTGGTTCAAATGCCTGAGTACCTCGCCATTCATAAAGCTAATCGTGTAGCTATCCGAACGGGCGAGTACAAGGATATCAGCGAGAATCTATATGTCGAAGATCAGGAAGCACTTCTTGCAGATCATGTGAGAGAGCAATTGATACATTCCAGTGAAGAAGAACCCTATGTTTACGAAAACCTAAAGCGGCTTTCTCTTCCCCACCTTCACCTGATGCAAAAGGATTTGCGCTATAACGATTTTAGTCACAGTGACTTACGAGAAAGCCAGTTTCACAGCTGCATATTGATTGGAAGCATCTGGCAACAAGCGAATCTAGCAGGAGGCAACTTTCAGGGATGCCTACTGACCGATACGGATTTTAGATATAGCGATTTGAGAGGTGCTAACTTCAATAGTGCCAGCGGACAGCCGTATCGGGAACATGGAGTTCGGGTGCCGGGGCTATGTGGGCTTCATTTTGAACACGCCAACCTGGATGGGGCTGATTTTACAGATGTACATTCGTTTGAACATGCATATTTTGAGGGGGCTTCGATGCAAGGAACTCTTATCCCACGAAAGTACCAACAGCATTGGAAACTAAGCGAAGCACAGCGTCAATCTATTGTGTGGACTGAATAAGGAGGAATGTGTATGCGCCATTATTATGTGCTGGTCGATGATCATCGTATTTCCCGAAACATTAAACCGATGAATTTAGACCTTTTTAAAACGCCATTTGTTGGCATGCCTCCGGCTCAGGTTTTAGATGTTCATGCGACAGAAGATGCCGAGTACACGGACTGGCTACCGTTTTCACCCTCACAACCGCTATTTTCCGATCCTATGAAACGGATTCTAGAACTATACAATACACAAGCTCGTTTTAAGCAAGTGTATATCGTGAACCGTGAACCTAGCCGTCAGGAATTATATTGGATTTCATCTGTTCCCTCTGTGGATGGCATTTCAGAACAGACTGAATTTTATGCGCACGACCAAACCTTAAAACGACTTGTGCTGGATAGCCAAAAGGTGAATGGACATCATTTTTTCCGACTCTCCAACGTGAGGGAACCTTATTTTATCATTAGCTTGGAGGCTGCTGAAAGTTTGCTGCGGCGGAGTTTGAGTGGTTTTCGGCTACAAAAGCTAGAACTCTTATAAGGAGGTTCAACCTTGACGGAGCATTGGGATGAATTTTTTTTAAAACTGCATCATCAACAAATATTGAAAGAGCAATTAAGTACAGCGGAAAACGATGAAAGCTGGATGATGGTAACTATTGAAGAAGCGATGGAGGGAATTTCAAAAGGCTCGCTAACCCTATCGGATCAACAGGAAATCCGGTTTCAAACCCTTCCTGTCTTTGAAGATCAACTCACCATTTCCCTGCCTGACTCTCTTATTCCAGAAGTTCGGGCGGGACAGACGGTAGATCCGTCGAAAAGTTTCGTTGTTCAGGACAAGCTGGGTGGAATTCTGTTCGGTCTGCACCAAAGCAGACAAGAACTGGACCCCACGCAAATAGAAATCTATCAACAACAAATGATTGAGCAAACGAGTCGTGCACAACCAAGTATGAAGCTCGTGGATGAAAAGGCTCTTTCTATTCAAGATACCATCATTGGCTGCTATGAAGCTATTTTTCTAGTTTCCCCCTCTCCCTATTATCAGATTGTCTTTGTGCGTTCCTGGCGCGGCAAAGCTATGATCGGGAGTTGCCAATTTAAGCTGGAGGATGCTCCCCTCTGGGTCCCGTTAACCTATGCCATGCTGCACACTGCGACATGGTCGGAGCTTTCTTGATTCTATACCTTTTATCCAAGGAGGTACTTATATGTTTTTACCTTTACTTATTAAAGCTCTAGCCCAAGGTGCACTCAGCGGAGAACATTCTTATGTGGTGAGAGGCGCCAAGTTACAGTGCAGTCAAGGTACAGACCCTGGTGTGCTCAATATGATGTACAGCCACGGTGTCTTCATTAAAGATAAGCCTGTTCTGAACGTGGACGATGCCATTTGTGGAGCCAATATTAGCAAAATCAATGCTTTTGGATTGTGTAAATTGAAGCAGGGTCTTCCCTGTGAACCGGAGATTGCGTTTGGGTCCAAGTGGACAGGCGGGAAAGAAGACGTATTGATTGAGGGGGCACCTGCCCTACTCAACAATTCGACCTTAATGTGTAGCTGTCAAGGTGTACAAGAGGCCATATCCTCCTTTTTTGGTGCAGACAGCACGGGATCGGGTGGTGGAGGCATTATCTCCATTACAGATGACGGACAAGATGGCTGATTTTATCAAGCAAGGAGAGTAAGGGATGAACATCGTAGCGAAAGACCGCTTTACCTATCAGCACTTACATGTCACTTGGCCCTATGGCAAGCTGCGTCTTAGTCACGTCCATATGAGTCACGAGCTCGGAGAACATGCCAGACTGATGATCACGGGTAGTCTAGAAGCCGATCAGGCAGATACAATCATTACCAAAGCAAGCAGCGACGACAAAGTCGAACTCTGGTATTCCGATGCCAAAGACCAGAAGCATCCCTTATTTATGGGACAACTATACTGCGTAGATGTGGAGCACAGACATCAGGAGATCGTGGTAACTCTCGACGTCATTTCTCATAGTTTTAAACTAGATACGCAGCTCAAAAACCGCTCCTTTCAGCACATAAACCAGAAATATGTTGAAATCGTCGACGCAGTGCTGGCCGATTATAAGGGCTCGGACAAGATTGATGAAGCTTTTGAGAAAAAAGTGACAGGCCAGTTCATGATGCAGTATCAAGAGACGGATTGGACTTTTTTAAAACGGCTGGCTTCGCATGTGGGAGCTCTTCTCGTCCCAAATATCGTTTCACACCATGCACAAATTTGGATCGGTATTCCGCAAGCGAGACAGCATATTCATTTGAAAGAGGTTCCTTTTGCGTTGCAGCGCAAGATTGCTCCCTATCTGGATCAGGAGGCGAATGGCTGGCAATCTGCCCATATTGCAGACTATACTCGATATACCTTTGAGTGGGATCGAATGCTGCAATTGGGAGATGAAGTGGAGCGCAATCACGAAACCTACGTCATCACCAAACGTGAAGGACAGTTGATTCGCGGCTTAATGACATGGTCATATGAATGCGCATTGTCGCAAGGCTTGAAGGTTCCCAAAGTATATAATCGAACGATCATTGGCGCCGCTATTGAAGGGAAAATACTAGATGTCAGCCGGAATCAGGTTCGATTGCATTTGGATATAGACGATCAGCAGAATCCCAAGGATGCCCAATGGTTCCCCTATTCTGCAGAAGGGAATCAGGTTTGGTATCTGATGCCGGAAAAAGGTGCACAGGTGAAGCTGTATTTTCCAAGTGCTGACGAAGACGATGCGATGGTCATACAATCGGTCCGAACGAAACCATCCAGCGTTGCTGTCCCTTCATCTCACGTAGCTCAAGGTGCCGTGGTCGAATCGCCTGCAGTACGCCACCAGCGTAAAACAGCCGATCCCGGAGTCAAATCCTTTGCGAACCCGCAAGGAAAAGAAATTTCCTTGGGAAACTCCGAACTGTCGATGAGTGCACAGGAAGGGTCGCTGTACATCTCCATGAATACCCATAACGGTGTCAGCCTGAACAGCACCCAACGTATACAAATTCAAGCCACAGGCAGTCTTAGTCTTTCGGCAGGTAGCATCCTGCTGCAAGGAACCAACGGCTTACACTTAAATACGACAACTGATACGTTGGATTTGGAGCAGGAAGTCAACAGCGTCAGCTCTGAGATTCAACTTAAAGCTTCCCTCCATCAATACTACCCAGAACCGATTTTGTCTGACTTTGAGAAGCAAGTCGCTGAAAAGGGAATCCAAAGTGTGCTCGGAGCACGTGTTAAGGAAAACGTAGGCGCCACGCTCAAGGGAGAATGGGATGCGGGTATAGAGTTTTTAGGCGGTGTATGGGACTCAGTTGTCGACATAGCGGATATGGGAACCATGGTAATGACTCCTTTCGTTATGCCGGGAAATTACACTGGTAAAGGTTTTCTGGAACGCAATGAGACGCTTGAGGGTATTAAGGGCGGTGCAAAGTTTGGCTGGGACTATATTGCCGATTCATTCCAAGGAAAAAAAACAAAGAAAGATGTGGTTCACGACCTTGAAACCGTGTGGGACGGCATAAAAAGCATACCCGATCCGATTGAGCGAAAATTGAATAATTTCTTCCCTAATCCATTGACCGATACCAAACAGGAAAGTTACGACGCAGGATATGACAGTATCAAGGCCGTTGAACGTGTAGCAGATATTTATGGGTTTGTCAAAGGCGGCGCAAAGTTAGTTAGAAAGCTGGGTAAGTTGGGTAAGTTGGGTAAAGAAGAAGCCTCCTTATCTAAGGGACTCAAGGAAGCTGAAGAAAAGAAAGCCGGTAAAGGAGGGACACCGGGGTTATTCGGAGATTCAGCAAAGGCCGACTCTGCTCTGGCCAAAGTTGGAGATGGAAAATTCAAAACGAATGCCATCCGTTTTCCAACCAATTTTGAATCCTTAGGGAGTTACTTGCAAAGTGTAGCAAGAAAGATGAACATCCGTATAACTAAAAGGTTACCCATTTTCGAAACTGCTGGAGGTCATTATCGGTTTCATGATCCTGGTCCTGACGTTCCGCATTCCAAAGGTTCCGGTGCAAAGATTTCGCCTGAGAGACAAAAACAAATTGATGCGTTAGAATCAGGAGAGTATACGGGTAAGAGCACTAAAACGCTGGAGAAACACGATTACATTCCTGAAGATGTAAAAGACGTCGTTAAACAAGTTAAAACTAAAGGTACTTTAAGAGAAGGAATTGATTCCAACGGTAAAGTAGTTAAAAGGTGGATAGTTCCAAACGGATTTGAAAGTGTTGAGGATTTACTAAAAAAAGCGAGGGATGGTAAAGTGGATGTTACAAAATGGGGCTATACTAATGTGCAAAAATTAGAAGAATCAGTGAACAATCTTCAAAGTAATTATCTTAACAACCCTAAGTATAAACGTCCTAATGTTTTAAATTCAGGCAATGCAGGAGCAAAATATAAAGGCGTGGAATTTGATCCATTAGGTTTCCCTATATTCGACAAAAAATATATCAAATTTGAAATTTCCTTACTAGAGAGTCACACATCAAAACAACTACTGAATATGTCTCGTCCTAACCATTTACAAGCTTCAACAAAGTTATACTTTGAAAAGCTAAAACTGGAGGCAAAAGCAGCAAATTTGGATTTAAACACATATTTAGAGGATGTATTAAAATATGATAAGAAACAAATACGTGCCATTATAAAAGGGGATGATAAAATACCTGGCTTTACTTGGCATCACCATCAAGAAACAGGAAGAATGCAGTTGGTAGATGAGAATGTTCATGGTAAAGTAAATCATACTGGTGGAAATAAAATTTGGGGTAATGGCGACTAAACCTCTAATAAATTAAAGGGAGAATTAAAATGGGATATGAGCTAAAATGGTCTGATAATATAAATTTAGATGAAAGCAAATTGAGAGGTCTTGAGGAGCGATGGAATATCCGCTTTCCTAAAGAGTATGTAGAAATTGTGCTGAATCATGATGGATCGGTACCCTATATAATAGATCAAAATGGTGAAGAGATTACGGGCGTTGTAAAAGTACCTGGGAAATTAACATGGTCTATACAACTATTATCTCTAATAGAAAAAGAAGTTCTTGGAGAAGTAATTTCTCCAATTGAGCTGGCGTATGATACTTTGAGCGAGGCGTTACCAAAAAATATATTCCCCTTTGCTATTAATGGATCTGGAGATAAATTTTTATTTGATTTTCGGAAAGATAAAAATGAACCCCAAATTTTGTTTCAAAACCATGAAGATTTAATTTTAGAAAGTGAAATAACCGAAGAGGAATTAGAAGAAAAATCACTTGAAGACTGGCAAGACGAAACATTAGATTTTGTATGTGAATCATTCGCAGCTTTTCTTAAATTAATTTCTCCTAGAGACTAAAAGGATTACTCTTTGAAGCTACTGCCCTAAACATAGCTATAAATAAATGAACTTAATTATATAGATTCGGGAGTGAATTATTTAGAGAAATCATTATTAAATATATATTAAATGCATTTATTCTTTTTTTTAAGATGGGTCACTCTAAAATTTTGAAAGTCCATTCCAATTTGAATCATAAGAGGAATGGACTTTTTCAATTTAAAGAAGAAATAAAAAATAGCAGTCCCACCAATCTCCCTGCACCAAAACAATAACTTGCCATCCCCCTAGCATTCATCGGACAAACCGAGAGGTTTGTTCCAATGTTTACACTAGAGGGTACTCTTCTAACCCTGTGGAATTTGTTTTATCCCTTAACCGATCCTGCCGCAATCCCTTCCACAATCCGGTCACTCATGATGAGGAACACTAGCAAAATGGGCAAAATGCTGATCATCAACGTAGCTCCGATAGCTCCCCAGTCGGTCGTATATTGTCCGATAAAGTTCTGGACACCAACGGTCAGTGTTTTGTTTTCGTCCGAGCTGATGAACGTATTAACGAAAATAAACTCATTCCAGTTATAGATCATGTTAATAATAGATGTCGTTGCCATGACAGGGGTTGTCATGGGCAGCACGATTCGGAAGAACATCCGGTTGACGGAGCAGCCGTCCATAACGGCCGCTTCTTCCACTTCACGGGGCAAGGCGTAATAGAAACCCAGCAAGATCATCATCGTTGTCGGCAGATTAAAAGCAACATACGACAGGATGATGGAGAGTGAAGTATCTGTTAAATGCAGTTTGAGAAACATACTGAACAACGGAATCAAGGTGGAATGGACTGGAATCATTAGTCCGACCATAAATAGCCCGAGAACCAGCTGACTTCCTTTCCACCGCATACGCGTAATGGCAAACGTTACAAAGCTGGCCAGCAGCACCGTCAACGCCACGGATATGACCGTAATCCACACACTATTGAAAAAATACCGCCCGATATTGCCGCTGGTCCACACATTCATATAGTTCTCCCAATGCGGCTGGGGCGGGAGTGCAAACGGCGGAAGGTTAAACACTTCCTGATTATTTTTAAGCGAGAACAGCATCAGCCACACCAGCGGTAAAAGCTGCGTCACCGCCAAGATGATTAAAATGATATACAAAGCGGCATAACCGACCCGAGTTAACATTTTGCCGCGGGTAGCGACTCCAAGCGGATAGTTGGCGGCTGCCTGGGTTTTCATATCCGTTCCTCCCTCTTCCTGTCCTTTGTTACCCTCATCTATTAGCAAGCTGCATTATGAATACTGGATGGTGTCACTCGTAGCCGTAACCTTGCGGATCAGCCACGTAGCGATTAGACAGATGAGCAGCAGGGCAAAGGCTGTAGCACTGCCGTATCCAAAATCAAAGCTGCGGAATGCCTGGTGGTACATGTAAGAGGCCATCACTTCACTGGCTCCATTCGGTCCACCGTCCGTCATGACGTAGATGAGGTCAAAATATTTGAGCGAGCCGACAATAGACAATATGATCGTAACGTTAATCACCTCGCGCAGCAGGGGCAATTTGATACGAGTCGCAATCTGCCAGGCACTGGCCCCGTCGATTCGGGCAGCCTCCATCAACGTTTCGGGAATGTTTTTCAGCCCGGCATAATAGATCAGGATATAAAAGCCTGCATATTGCCAAATAATCGGAATGAACAAAGCAAACAGCACCAAGGACGGATTAGCTAACCATTCAGGCGGATTGTGGACTCCGACCGACGCCAGTATGGAATTGAACACTCCGTTCGTTGGATGATACATTTTGAGCCACAGCTGTGCGATCGCTACAGATGACAACAGCATGGGAATCAGATAAATTTTCCGCAGCAGATTCGCTCCCTTGATTTTTCCTGATAAAATCATCGCAATGACCAGATAACCGATCAGACTGATGCCTGAAAACAAGGCCAACAGCAGCGAATGCCAGGCACTTTGCCAGAATGCACTGTCTGTGAGCAAATGTTGATAATTGTCCAGCCCCACAAAGGTCATAGAGCCGATTCCATTCCACTGATTCAGGCCGTAATAGCCGGTCAGTACGATGGGCACATATATTACGGCGAATAACAGCAGCAGAGAAGGCAATACATATAGAGCAATGACAAGCTTATTGGACATGACCTTTTCCACGGTCGGACCTCCTTAGGTGGTCAATTTCAATTTTCTTTCTCGATGGCAGCCTTATGCCGCTCGGCAAATTGTTGCGGTGTCACCGCTTTACCAAACAATGCCTGAATCATATTCAAATGTACCTGTGCTGCATTCGGCTTCATCTGTACATCGGCGAACAAGGTAATGCTGCTGGCTTGATTCAGTCCGTTCAGCAAATCGACATACAGCTTGGGCAATTTTTCTTTGGAGGTGTCCACTTTCGTCGCCGGAATTACGCCCGCCTGTGTGACCGATTGCTCTCCCCACTTGACTACGAAGTATTCAACGAACGCTTTGGCCTCTTCTTTTACCTTGGAATTTTCCGAAACGAACAAACCTACTCCCGGACCTCCTACCCAACTGTTCTCGTTGCCCTTGCCGCCTTCAACCATCGGGAATTTAAAGAAGCCAATTTGATCTTTAAATGCTTGCGGGATTGCAGGATTGGTCGTAAAATTCGGCAATTCCCAAGTAGCCATTAAATACATAGCCGCTTTGTCGTTCATAAACTCGGATTTTCCCTCATCATTGGACAAGCCGTTAAATCCTTTGTTAAAGGCATTCATATCCACAAGCGTCTGGACTTCGGAGGCCGCCTGAATTAAACCAGGGTCATCGAACGATCCTGAGCCGTCAATCGCTTTTTTCAGCGTTTCGTTACCTGCTATACGGTCCGCCAGATACATATACCAGAGCGAGCCGGTCCAGCGGTCTTTATTGCCCAATGCAATCGGTGCAACTCCGTGATCCGTAAGTGTTTTCACAACTTGCTTAAATTCGTCAAGTGTCGTAGGTACCTTCAAGTTGTATTTTTGGAATATGGCTTTGTTGTAATAAATAGGTGTAATGTTCAATTCAATCGGAAGCGCATACGTTTTGCCATTCAGCGCATAAGCTTCGGTCGTTCCCGGTACGAATTTGTCCTTCAGCTTGGAACCATTCAACAGGTCATCCATCGGCGTAAATAATCCACCTTTAACGTAAGGCTCCATAAAACCCGCTGCCCAGGTGATGCCGATATCCGGCAATTCATTGGAAGCTGACAGCACTTTGAGTTTGTTTTTATATTGTTCATTTTCCAGCACTTCCTGCTGAATGACGACATTCGGATGATCCTTTTGGTATTGATCTATAATCTGAGTCACAAGCTTGCTCTGCTGTGCCGAACTTCCCTCTGGCCACAGGTGCATCATTTTAAGTGTAACCTTTCCCCCTTCTCCACTGGAACCGCCTTGACCATCCTTACCAGCACCGCAACCGGATAGCACCAGCATAAATGACAGCAGCAGGGTCAACCCAGCAAACCATTTTTGATGTGAGCGCTTACGCAAACCATACTCGTTGGACATCGTTAGACCTCCGTTTATTGTATTTATATTTTTGTAACCGTTATCATTTGTAAGTTTAGCACTTCATTTCTGCTTCCAACAGGGTACACTCATTGGGTATAATTCCACTTTTATTGGGTTTGATCTGCCTACTGTCAGTCAATATTCTCTGGTCCTGTACGCATCTGCTGCCTGTAGCGGCTAGGACTTATCCCCTCGGTCGCTTTGAATACTTTAATAAAATATTTATCTGTCCGGTAGCCTGATCGCTCGCCGATTTGGGCAATCGTCAACTGGGTATGCAGCAGCAGCTCCTTGGCTCGTTGAATCCGCAGTCGATGCAGATATTCGCTGAAGGACAAACCACTTTGCTCCTTGAATAAAACACTAAAATAGCTCGCATTCAGGTGTGAATGCGCGGCAGTCTGCGCCATCGTAATGGATTCGTGAAGATGCTCCGCCATATAGGTGAAGGCACGTCGTACCGGATCACTAAGAGTAGCCGCCTGGAGATCAAGCTCTAGCAGAACAGGGTCAGCCAGCTTGTCCAGCTTCTCGTACCGCTGCCGCTCCTCTTCCAGCCGAAGCGCTTCATTGACCGCATTCAGCAGCTCCTGCTTATCAATCGGTTTGAGCAAATAATTGACGGCTCCCAGACGAAGAGCCTGCTGGACATAATCAAACTCCGCATAACCCGAGATGACAATGATCGCTGGTCGTCGTGAATCCCGTTCCAGAGAGCGGATTAAATCCAGACCACTGAATTCCGGCAGCCGGACATCCGTAATCAACAGATGAACCGTCTCCGCACGCAGTATATTTAATGCTTCCAAACCATTATCGAATGTCACAATCCGGTATTTCCCGGCGGCCCATTGCTCCAATGTCTGGTGTATCCCCTGACGTGTTCGCTGTTCATCGTCTACAATGACAATGGTTTTGGATGAAACACTCATTCCTACCGCCCTCCATATTCATCAGGAATTTCAAAAGCGACCACAGTTCCTTCCTGCTCAGCACTATGTATCAGCACACCGTCCGTTGGATAAGATGCGCTGTCATAATAGAGCGTGAGCCTGCGCTGCACATTCACTAGTCCCATACCGGTTCCCTTGCTCTGGCAGGCTGCTCCCCCCATCAACGCTGTACGCACAGCTGCAAGTTCTTCCATTGTCATTCCAGGTCCGTTATCTATGACCGAGATCTTGGTCCAACCCGATCTGGTCGAAGGAGTGACACTGATTTCAACGCGGCCGTTGCCGATGCGATTTTCGACACCATGCAAAATGGCATTCTCTAGAATAGGCTGGATCAGCAGTTTAGGAAGCGGAATTCTGGCTGCCTCTGAAGGCATATGAATTTGCCAGCTCAGACGTTCACCCAGACGCATCTCCATCAGTTCCAGATAACGACGGATTTGCGCCATTTCTTCCCCGAGGGTCACCCAAGAGTCATGATGAGCCGGTTCGATAACATAACGAAACAGCCGCGACATGGACACCATCAGTCCCGCAAGCTCCTCCTCTCCCTTCTCCTGTAACGACCAGTTGAAAGCATCTAGCGTATTAAAAAGAAAATGCGGATTGATCTGCGCCTGCAGAGCTTTAAGCTCGGTCTGGCTTTGTAAAACCTCCTTCTCGCAAATAACACGGATCAATTCATTGATATCGACAATCATCGTATTGTACTCTGCGTTCAATTCTCGCAGCTCGACTGCTGCTGCCGGTTCTGGATTCAGGGCCAATGCCCCTTCCCGTGAACGACGCATCGCCTGAATCAAGTGACCTATCGGTCTTGTAATCAACGTAGACAACATAAAGGACATGAACAGAAATAGCACGGCACCAAGAGACGCGGAAATGATAAGTGTAGTTCGTAAAACCGTAATTCCGTCTGTGACGACGCTAACCGGAATCAGAATCAGCAGCGACCAGCCCGTCCGCTCCGACTGCTGAACCGCCTTCACATATTCCCGCTCCCCAATATGAACCGTCTGTGTCTTGCTATGCAGTACACCTGACAAATCCGTCTGGTTCATTGGTTCACCCGACAGAAGCTGGCCTTGACGATCTACAAGCAGCATGGTTTCATCCGCTTCTTCATTGACCGCTGACGCACCATTCAGTCCAAAATAACTTCGCTCCATACGGGTAATCAAGTACCCTCCACGTGAGAACCAGCGATCCACCAGACTTACCTGCCGAATTGCCAGCAGTGACCGAGGGTCTTCGGGATCAATACCGATCCATACCAGTCTTCCTTTCATCTGATTCGCTTCACGGATGTCTGCCTGTCCAATACGTTCCTCCAGACTGCCCTCTCTAATCGGAAACAACATCTTTCCTTCGGCGGTATACAGCTCCAGCGAGCCGACACTCGGCATATATGCCTGATAGCTATGCATCACTTGCAGCAGGGATTGGCGCTGTCCGAAATTTACCTTGCCCCCGTTACGCTCCTCCAGCAAAATATGCTGAACAGACGGGTGATTCGCGACCTGCTCCGTCAAGTTGTCCATCTGGCCGATTAATGCATCCAGCCTACCGCTTGCTTGTACCGCGGTCTGACCAATATGTCGCTCGGCACTGTCTTTTAACAGGTGAGATACATTGAGATAAATGAACGCACCCGCCACACTCATCATAATGAGCATCACTAGTATAAATCCGATAAAAATCTGATTACGTAATGTGTTTAATGGCTGAAACCTTGACCTTGAACGCATATGCCTTCTCCCCCTGAACCATCGCAGAAAAAATGGGTGCTGATAACGCTTTCCTTTTCCTATTCTATCGCATCATTCGTCTTTGTTGGCGTATTTTCAGCAGAGATTAATCAAAATGGGCAGGAATGCTATGAAATAGAAAGATCGTAGGGTAAACGAAAAAAATGACTCCCGACAAATGCAGGAGCCATCTACTGAAGTTCTTTCAAATCACCCAAACTAAGGTACCGTCCAGGCTCCAAAGCTTGGATATAAAAATAGATATCCTATTGGAGCGCAGCCAAAATGCGGTCGCACAGCTCCATCGTTTTCACGTTGTCCCGTCCACTTGAATCAGGCGTCCGTCCTTCTTGGCAGCAGTTCATGAAATGTGCGATTTCACCAACAAAACCGCGCAAGTACAAATCACGGTATCCGCCCGACATCGCGGAGGCTGACGGTGTCAGAACCGTATCATTTTCCGCAAGGGATTTCCAAGGAAGCTCTGTATGACTCTCCGACTTGTGAATGATCAGTGTGTTCACTTCATCCGCGTTCGCAAAACCGTGATCAAAGGTTACCGTGAACCCTTCACTCTCGCGTGTCCATGCTGTCATTCCTGCGAAGTACAGGCTGCCCACTACACCATTTTCAAATTTCAGGGCAATCGTATGGGAAATACACTCACCGTTATCGTTCGCAAATCCGGTAACCTGCACCACTTCCCCGAACAAATAACGTACCAGGTCGACCATATGAACCGCCGCCAGCTTCATGAAATCTTCGCCGGTTTTACAAAACAGGGTACTGTCCACGAGAAATTTTGCCTGAAATGAGCGTGCGGCTCCAAGCGAGCCACCCTCAATCAATTCTTTTAATTTTATGTATACAGGTGCGTAGCGCTTCATGAAGCCGACCATCAGGACAACGCCTGCTGCTTCTGCCGCATCTGCAATTTGGGCCGCTTCCTCCGCATTCCAACCCAGTGGCTTGTCTACAAAGACATGTTTTCCAGCCTTAATGCAGTCTAGTACGAGCGAAGGATGATCTGCCGCTTGTGCAATCACGACAACTCCATCACAGTCTTCCTGCTCCAGCATAGCCTTGTAATTGTCATAAGGTGTGCCGCTGCTTCCAAACCGCTGAAGTGCTATCTTCGATCTGCTTAGATCTCTAGTCGAAATCGCCTGAATTTCAGCCCCTGCCCCAATGACAGCAGGATATATATTTGTTGAAGCGTGAAAGCCAGCCCCGATAAAACACAACTTCGCCTTGCTCATGTTAGTCCCTCCCATGTACACACTAAAATAATCCGATCCCATCGTACCATAATGTTGAAGTATATATACAGTGGATAAAGATAAAGGGCGTGATTCTTAAGAAGAACAAGCTAAAAAAACCTTAACAAAGATAATCCCTTATCCTTGTTAAGGCTCTGTCTGCATCACCAGTATTGATCCTTAAATACACATTCAATTACAGGGTTCAGACATTATCTTGTAGATAACGAAGCCCATTTTTGCTCCAGCCACTGATCAAATTCAGCACCCTTGTCGCCTTCGTAGATGTCATAAATATCGACTCTCATCTTGTGCAGCTTCTCGCGAAAATCGTTATAGGTATGGTCGGCTGGCAGGCTTTTTTTAATCCGCACCAGAATCTTCGTCAGACCCTTAACAAGTTCACCCTCTTTGCGCACAGGCGGCTGTACATTCTCGCCCCATTCCTGAAGTCTGCGGTAAGCGGCTTCCTGAACGGCATATACTGTATCATTATTCAAACGGTGTGTCAGCAAGTCAATCGTCTGCTGGTTCTTCCATGCACCCAGATCGTTTACCGCAGCTAGGCGTGTTTTCCAATCGGAGGTTCGGTTTGCAGCTACTTTAAGCTGCTCATATACTTCTGCAAATTCTTGCTGAGTTTCGTTGTTTTCCAAAATCATCTCATCCTTTTCTAAAAATCAATATATTACTGTTCATCACGATTGCCGTTTGTTAAATATAACATACTTGCAGGTCTTCTTCTAAAAAAGATAAAAATGAAATGTATCGGACATGCCAGAAGGCATCATCCGCCTCAGTTGGCTGCCGTGGAAAGGCTTCGTATATCCCTCCAGATCTCGGGGTAGATAAACCGTATTTTGTAAGGGGATTTACAGAAAATCTGCACGTGCTGGTGTAAATGCATCTAGCAGAATACCGCCATCCTCCAGTGGGATACAGCCATGAAGAGTATCGGATGGAAAATGAATGCTGTCTCCTTCTTTGACGGTCTGGACTTCCTTGGTTTCGCCATTATCGATCATGAACTTAAAACTTCCCTTTATTACATAAGTAACTTGTTCATGGACATGCTTATGCAACAGGATCTCCCCTGTTTGGGCTTTAGCAAACATCACTTTGACATACATAAGCTGGTCGCTGTGGGCCAGCACTTTCCGGGTGGTATTACTGTCAACGATGTCAATTTGAATATCTTGGTCGTTAAAAAACATGGATAATTCCTCCTCTTTTTAAGCACAAATGATTTAGATAAGTTATTTTGAAAAATCTCATAAATCGATTTAGTTTAAAACCAGCGAAAAATAAGCCAAAGTACTCCGGAAAGGGTAGTAAAGTCGGGATCGGCGAACGTTACCCCTTCGGCACCCAAAAAAGAAAAGAGCGGCAAGGTGAGAGCCGGCAGCAGACAGAGCAAGAATCCATTAAGACAACTGGAAATAACAGCTCCTCTGAAACCACCGCTGGAATTGCCAAATATCGCGGCTGCACCACCAGCGAGGAAGCAGGCCATGATCCCCGGCACAATGACAGGCAA
Source organism: Paenibacillus sp. 203 (assembly GCF_037027525.1). Taxonomy (NCBI): domain Bacteria; kingdom Bacillati; phylum Bacillota; class Bacilli; order Caryophanales; family Paenibacillaceae; genus Paenibacillus; species Paenibacillus sp. 203. The sequence continues at coordinate 193,289 of NZ_JAXCHD010000005.1, read as the reverse complement.
TCCAACAAACGGAAAAAGAAAGACGCAGACAACGCCTGTGAAGAAGCTGACCAAGAAGCCTACCAGCGCGGAATTGGGTGATTTATCGAACAGTACCAGAACATCCACACCAGGGATTGCTCCAGGTGCGAACACTTGGGAGAAGCCTTTGAAAGCGGGTACAATTTCAGTTGTGAACAGCTTAACACCTGCTTTTGCGATATACAAGCCGGCAGCAAAAATAGCTGACTGTTCGAGGATAAAGACGATATATTCTTTGCCATCCGATAATTTGCTGACATAATCAGAACCAGCAACCAGTCCAGATATCAGTAAAAGCACAAGCATCGTCAAGGTCGTTGCAACATTAGGGTCGCGCAAAAAACTGATGCGGTCATTAATGTTCACATTTTCAGTGTCATTTTCACGGTTGCCAAAAACTTTCCCTAAATAGGTACCTAGAATGTATGAGGTCATGGAAGCATGAGCAATCGTATATTCATCCGATTTAATAATGTTTTTGCTGGCATTTCGGAGTAGGTAAGGAAACACCGCCATATAGCTCCCGATTACCAAAGAACCGACGATGATCGTAGTTAGCGAACTGAGACCCAGACCTTTCATAACGGCTGTAGCGGCAAAGCTCATAAACAAAATCAAGTGAAGAGACAAATAAATGTACTTGAACTTGGTCAGGCGTGCAAGCACGATGTTAAGGATCATGGAAAAGAGGAGAATGAGCGCAGCATCCGCCCCGATCTGATCAATGGTCAGTGCCATAATGGCTTCATTGCTGGGTACGACACCTTTAAGGTTGAACGCATAAGAAAAAATTTGGCTGAAGTTAGTGAGAACGCCACCTAAAATTCCGCCGCCGACCTTGATCATGGTGAAACCCATAAAAGAAAGGGTAGTTCCCGTAATGATTTCTGATACTTTCTTCCTCTGGAATATAAGGCCGAGTAATGTCACAATCGCGATAATGATGGATGGCTCCCTGATAATGCTCATAAACATTTCCATAGTGATCTCCGACTTTCTTTTATTTATTTTCCATTCTTACTAAATCGATTTAGTAATACTCGAAAAAAATTTCCCTTCCGGGAATGTAAAAAGAAGCAGAATCATTTTTTGTGAATTAAATCACAACTTACTCCATACATTATTCGTTTAAGCTCTATTCCCCCCCTCTCTTCAATCGCAATCATCACTAAATTCAGGACAACCATAAATGAAAGGCTATTCATGACTCGAATCATAAGATCATTATAGCTCTTTATTTCCTTTTTACAATAGAATTCATAAAAACGTTTTCAAAAAGATAAAAAGGACTTATTCAATCATTCAGTTCAGTTTTTGGACAGATTCCCTGTGGTTAATGACCGGATTCATTCGGATGATTTCTGACAGTTCCTTATGATCCTGTTCTTTTTGATCAATTTTCTCCAGCAGTAGCCTGGCACTTCTTTTCCCCATTTCAAAACTCGGCTGGGAAACGGTTGTGATCGGCGGATTATAAAAAGACGCAAAGGATACATCATCTATGCCAATCAAGGAAAAGTCATTAGGTATGGTCAGATGATTATTTTTTGCATAAATCAGTACCTGCTCCAAAATCATGTCATTCGTAGCAATAATTGCAGTGGGCGGATTCTCCATGTGGAATAGTTGTCCAATCAGATGAGGCATTTCATCCAACCTGCCGCTTTTGATGTAGTTTTCATTCACTGGGATGTCATGTTTGCCCAACGTATTTCGATAACCTGACAGTCGCTCACTTCGTGTAGTGATCGCTTTTTTGCCTAAGGGGAATGTGATAATCCCAATCTTGTTATGACCATGCTCAATGAGTGCTTCAACCGCAAGCTCGCTGGCCTTTTCATTATTCAATAGCACTGTGTCTACGCTGATTTCATCGATTTTTCGGTCCACAAATACGAAAGGATAGCCATTCTTGACAAGAGAAACATATAATTTCTTGTTCTCTTCCGTCGGGAAAATGATAAGTCCATCCACTTGCCGAGCAATCATCGACTGGACATACTTTTTTTCTTTGAGCGAATCATCATCGGTATTGCAGACAATGACCTGGACATTTTCCAGTTGGCATTCATCTTCAATGGCACGCACGACTTCTGTAGTAAATCTCGATAAAATGGTTGAAGAAATAACTCCCACAATGAAGGTCTTCTTCTGCTTGAGACTACGTGCCACCTCATTGGGTATATAACTGAGATCCTCAATCGCTTGCTCGATCTTCTTCTTGGTGTTTTCACTCATATAGTTGTATCTCTTTTGTAGAAACTGCGAAACTGTACTCTTCGACACCCCGGCACGTTCTGCAACTTCCTTCATCGTTGTTACCATAATTACCCTCCTTTCTTTTTCTGCATGTCAGGCGTGTTATTTTATCAAATATATATTCTGCAACCTGTATGTAAAGTGAATTTCACTTTATTATATACCTTCTTTTACAGCAGGAAAATATAATAAATAAAGAGTTAGAGCGAGCCATCCAGCCCATAAACAACCGCTCCCACAAAAGCTGGACACTTAGCTTAACCATCCGTTGTTACGAATCTATTGAATTCGAACGAAATCTTAGAAAGATACGAATTTTATGAACTTGTTTGATGGAAGATTTCAACATAAAATAAAAATGTAATCGGTTACAATTTCTTTTAAATAAAGGAGGAAGCAGAATTATGAAGAAAAAAGGAATGAAAAAAACATTTTTCGTCATTGCCTCCCTCGTAATGGGCTTCACATTGTATGGCTATACTCCCGCTTCAGCAGATGCAGCCAGTGTGAAAGGATATTATCACACCCAAGGAAACAAGATTGTAGACGAATCCGGGAAAGAGGCGGCATTTAACGGTCTGAACTGGTTCGGTTTGGAAACCCCTAATTATACCTTGCATGGACTGTGGAGCCGTTCAATGGACGACATGCTAGATCAAGTGAAGAAAGAAGGCTACAATCTGATTCGTCTGCCTTACAGCAATCAGTTGTTCGATTCCAGTTCTCGTCCAGACAGTATTGATTATCACAAAAACCCTGATCTGGTCGGATTAACTCCGATTCAAATTATGGACAAGCTGATCGAAAAAGCTGGACAACGCGGCATTCAGATTATCCTTGACCGTCACCGTCCAAGCTCAGGTGGGCAATCCGAGCTGTGGTACACATCCCAGTACCCTGAGTCTCGCTGGATTAGCGACTGGAAAATGTTGGCTGATCGTTATAAAAGCAACCCTACCGTCATTGGTGCGGATTTACACAATGAGCCACACGGTCAAGCAAGCTGGGGCACAGGCAATGCCTCCACAGACTGGCGTCTGGCGGCACAACGTGCAGGGAATGCGATTCTGTCCGTGAATCCGAATTGGCTGATTCTCGTAGAAGGTGTAGACCACAATGTACAAGGCAACAATAGCCAATACTGGTGGGGTGGCAACCTGACAGGTGTAGCCAACTATCCTGTCGTTCTGGACGTACCGAACCGTGTCGTATATTCTCCACATGATTACGGCCCTGGTGTGTCTTCGCAGCCATGGTTCAACGATCCGGCCTTCCCGTCCAACTTGCCAGCGATCTGGGATCAAACCTGGGGCTACATCAGCAAGCAAAACATAGCTCCGGTACTGGTCGGTGAATTCGGCGGTCGTAATGTTGATTTGTCTTCTTCTGAGGGGAAATGGCAAAATGCACTCGTAGACTATATTGGTGCCAACAACCTGTACTTTACGTACTGGTCCCTGAATCCGAATAGCGGCGACACAGGCGGTCTGCTGCTGGATGACTGGACTACCTGGAATCGTCCGAAGCAAGATATGCTGAGTCGAATTATGAAGCCTGTTGTTTTCGTAGCGGAACAAGCGAAAGCGACCGCCGAATAAGCCTATCGCCTGCTCCGCGTAGTATACTCATTGTAAAAGCCGCTTTCCCTCCTTCAGGATCAGGTTATACCAGACCTATGAAGAGGTGAAAAGCGGTTTTTTTAGGTAAACTTACATATACGTATAATAGATATTGAAGATTGACAATGAGCTATTTACTAAATTATCATTACCTTTTAATGTATTTCATAATGAAGAGGTGGTGCTCACAAAATGTTTGGAATCGTAAATTATGAAGTATTTTTGCTTACTGGAATCCTCCTAAATCTAATTCCTGGTGCAGACACCATGTATATAATCGGGAGAAGCATTGCACAGGGCAGAAAAGCCGGTGTGTATTCTGTTTTCGGTATCATTAGTGGTTCTTTGATCCATACGTTGTTAGTTGCTTTTGGTTTATCAATTATACTTACAAAGTCAATTATCTTGTTCAACATGATTAAAATAATTGGAGTTATTTATTTAGTTTATCTAGGGGCTAGAATGCTATTAGATAAAACAAATGCAAGTTTTAGAGCATCTGAATCCAATAAACAACACAGCAACAGAAAAACATATCTACAAGGGATGTTGACCAGTCTTACAAATCCCAAGGTTTCTTTGTTTTTCATTGCCTTTCTTCCACAATTTATTGATACAAAGGCTTCTGGGCCCATTCCATTTATCATTTTAGGACTTACATTTTCGTTCACCGGATTATTATGGTGCTTGTTTATTGCCTATTTTTCCTCTTACATTACCCAAAAAATAAAAGTCAACCAAAGGCTTGGCAGCTATTTAAACAAAATAACCGGGATAATCTTCATCGGATTAGGATTAAATCTTCTTCGAGCAAAGGCTCCTCAATAAACTTGATTAATTGTTCACAGTGTTCCACTAACAGGAACATTTTTGAATTCATCATATGACCACCTACATAGCTAAATGGTGGTCATATTTTTTTTCAAAAATCGACACAATAAAAAAATAGCAAACTAAGCTTTTTCTCCCCTTTTTGACACATCCCTTCCAGTTTTACACATTGTAAATCCCACAATGAATGGGTCATTTTGTAAACTAAATCTCTCTTTTAACCGATAAATACATATGTTGGATTTAAATTTAGGAAGGAAGATTTCATGTGATTATTTGGAAGGGTTTCGGTATTTTAAACATCGTTATTCCAGGGATTTTATTTGTTATTGTCGGGAGTTTAGTATCCGCTCTAGGGCTTGACTCCATAGATTCCCGGCTACCGATGGCTTTTGTGTTCATTGTGTCGGGGGTTATTATCTGGTACTTGGGAAAAGCGCTTAACGCCGACTCGGACAAAGTGCTAGTCGATATGGAAACGGGGCAACGTTATCGAATGGGAACCCAGCACAGTCTGTTTTTTATCCCTATGCATTATTGGGGCCCTGCCGGTCTAGCGATCGGATTTATTTTAATCGTTGCATCGATATTTATTTAACGTTGATTGCAAACATGAGCGATTCCAAACACCGCAATGCGAGCCAGTTGCTCCCATTGCGGTGTTTTTTCTTTTTGAAGGTCAATTATGATCAGATACCACCATGGTTTACCTGTAGCCAATGGATTTGGGGCAGGCAGGCGAAAACCTAGCTCATGCTTCGTCCCAGCTGCTCCACCTTGCTCAGCCAATCGTTGCGCTGCTGATCCGATAATTTATTCATGAGATCAATCGCAGTAGAATGCACTGGTTTGACACCACATAGATGCAGCGTGGAATCCTTCATCATTCGATGCCCAGGCTGTCCCTGGAAAAATCGGTAGTACCAGTGTGGACCGTCCATCGTTGTAATGAGGCGGGCCGTTCTTCCTTTTAGAAGCTTGTCAGGCAGGGGTTTTCCTTTTTGATACTTAAACGCAAATCCCGGCATAAAGGTACGGTCAATGAATCCTTTCATTAATGCAGGCAAGCTGCCCCACCAGATCGGAAAGACAAAAACGAGATGTTCTGCCCATTTAATCGACTCCTGTGCTTGAATCAAATCAGGCTCCAGCGGCAATTTATTACGATATCCACCTAATAGATTTGGATTAAAATCAAGCTCGGATAGCTGCAACAAACGAACCTCTGCCCCTGCAGCCTTCGCCCCTTTTACATAGGATTGAGCCAACGCTTCTCCATAACTGCCAGCGACAGGATTCCCTTGAATTACCAATATTTTTTTAGACATATAAACTATTCCTACCTTCATATTATGTTTTTAGTTAGAAAACACTAACTTTATATTTAAAAAGAAAAGGTCACTACTGACCTTTACTTAATAAAGCAGTTAAACGTTGTTTGACCTCTGTTGCAAATGGGACCAACTGCTGTGGAAGTTCACCTTCCAGGCTGGACACGGACAAGCGTGTAATAGCTCCAATGATGAGCACACCGGATAGCTGGACATCCTGCTTCGGCAGTTCACCTTGTTGAATCCCCTGTTCGATGAATTCAGTCAACGCCTCCAGCGGCTGACGGACATTTTGGCTCTGGCTTGCTTCAACATACAGCTCATGATGCTGTGATAGTAGAAGCAAGCCATACTGGTCCTCATCATGCATATTCAGCACTTCATCCACCAGTTGATGGAAACGACTGACAAAGCTCCCACTCTGCTTGCGATAGAAGTCAATTAATGTGGTGTAGCTATTGCAATATTGCCCGAATACTTCCAAAGCCATCGCATCTTTACTCTTAAAATGCTTATAAATCGCGGCATCCGTCACACCGGCAGCCTCTCCAATTTCTTTGACTGAAATCCCGTCAATTCCTTTGGTTGCAAATAAGCACATCGCTGCCTGCAGAATATCTTTCTTTTTGCTGTCTATATGTGTTTTCTTATTCATAAGCTTATAGTAAGCGATAACTAACTAAAATGCAAATTATATTTATGCAGGCTCATTCCCCCTTCATACCTTCATTTAAAATATATTGGTTTTAACCTAAAATATATGTTTTATAAGTGAATGATTATAAATACCTTAAATCATACGTGTATCACCCCATTTTATTCATATAAAATAGATATGTAATCGAATAAAACGGGCGCTAGAACAGGTGGGACTCATTATGCTTGAGATGCACGCAGTCACCCAGCAGGGAAAAGACTCAGGCAGTCTTAGCCTATGGAGCGACGAGCACATTTCCCCGCTGCAAAAAAATCGTGCAAGCTATCCATGACCAAGGCTCCAAAGTCGGTCTTCAGCTTTGGCATGTCAGACGCAAAGGCTCGTTGCCCCAAGAAACAGCTGTATCTGTCTCTGGGTTGCCTCACCGCAAACCGTATCATCCACTGGATCGCACACTAAATTGGACAATTTCCACAATAATAGGTGTGCCGGAGAGAATTGCCTCTCCTTCGTTAAGGCGAATCGTCAGCGATGAAGGTGTTAGGCTATACAATGTGCTTTCTTGTATCATGCCATTAATGTATAGATTGGCGTAACTGTTGCTTCCGACATTAAAACGCTGAAAGACCTCCTGTACACCATCTACTGAAAATTGATCTGCCATAATCGTGATTGAAGATTCAATTGTAGCAGGCGCAAAATAAAAATACCGCTCAGCCGTAGGAACAATTTCAATATTTGAAATGTCAGCTGCCGGGCCGGTTGGGCCTGTTATACCTTGGGCTCCAGTAGGGCCCGCTATACCCTGTGCTCCAGTAGGGCCAGGTGCACCTGTTGCACCTGAAATACCTTGAACTCCAGCCGGACCTGGCACTCCTGGCGCTCCCCGTGTTCCTGCTGGACCCTGTATTCCTGGTATTCCTTGGACTCCCGGTGCTCCCGCAGTTCCCGGTATGCCTTGCGCTCCTGCTAAACCTGGAATGCCTTGTACTCCTGTCAAACCAGTTTCACCCTGTAACCCTGTCAAACCGGGAATGCCTTGTGCTCCTGCCGAACCCGGAACACCTCGCTTTCCTGTCTGGCCCATTCTTTTCCTCCGCTTGACAGGAATATTTCTACACCGTCGTTGCATGATTAGTTTTCGATGCTTTTTGGCATGGAAGCCCGTTTTTGTTCTACCTTTGAATGAATAACTTGTTTTACACTTTTTACGTTTGTTGATCTTGCAATGTACGGTTCTCTTTCCTTGCCTTCTTAGTGATGAATCGCGTCTCCTCATACCAGCCGTATACACCTCCTTCTCACATGCTTATTTATGTATTGTATGCATATCCCCCTTTAGGGTTTTAGGCATTTGTAGCATGCCGATCCCAAGTATCCGCTTCCATTTATATTTGTAGCAAAATAGGGCTTCTCCATTTACCCTATTATTAATAGAAAGGTTAATATGCCGTTTCCAAATAGGTTGAAAAATCATTTATTGATTATGAGCCAGCGAATGGCTCATTACCAGTAAAGAAAGGAGATGAGAACTATGCCAATCATAAAACCTGTGTTCACAGCAGTAGCTACAGCTCCAGTGTCAACAGGTGGTGCCGTAACCACTACTATAGCCCCAGCCACGACTCGCTTTTTTGCAACCATTACAGCCGGGATGATCGGCGCAACAACAACAACTGTTCCTGCCGCAAGTTTTGTAGATGACGCAGATGCTCCAGTTGTTGCTTTGCCGACATTAGCGGCTACGGATTCTTCTAATTATTATATTAACGGAGTTATTCAGCAGAGCTCCTTATTCACTCTAACCACAGCAAGTTTGGTCATTGCCTCCGTAGATATTACACCAGGTGTCCCAGTTGTTATAGAAATAACAGATTTTAGCAGTACAACCTCCACCATATCAACTCAGCCCACCATCTCTGCCCCTACCGTAACGATTATCACTTAAGACGTTTCATCATTTTGATTCAAGATGGACTGAACGGTCATTCACGCTGTACATTACCCCATATAAGCTAGAAAAGACCGATTCAGATGTCGATATCTGAATCGGTCTTTTAGTTCAAGATGATTATATAATCGTTTTCAAATGACTGGGTACTGTATGATTAAGGCAAAATAGCAAAGGAGCGCACCGGAAATCCAGGGGAATCTTGAATGCTCGGAACGATATTATATATAACCGCGCCCGTCGGGGGCAGCTTGTCCAAATTCGTCAGCACCTCAACTTGATACCGATCCTGCTCCAATATGTAATATTCCCCTGCCAGCTTGCCAGCATTGCGATAAGCTACAGAGGAATCAGTATCTAGTGTTTCATGTCCGATGGCAGCTACATTCCGTTCTTCTACCAAAAAGCGTAGCGCTTCCAGCGACCAGCCCGGACAGTGTGCATCTCCAGCGTCGTCCTTGTTTGAGAAGGCATCTGAATCAGGCCAACGTTTGCTCCAATCACTGCGAAAAGCGACAAAGGACTGATCAGCAATGCGTCCATGCTCTTTCTCAAAGTCCAAAATATCCGCAACCGTAAGTTCATAGTCAGAATTGGCTGCAACGGCTGCTGAACGGTCAATGACAACTAGCGGCAAAACCAGTTCCTTCAACGAAAGCTCATGCAAGTAACGTTTGCCCTTCACAAAATGAACGGGTGCGTCAATATGAGTCCCATACTGACCGGGAAAGCAGTATTGTTTTACAAAAAAGCCATCGTCGTGGGTAAACAGGGTATCCACCTGAACATTATCGAATACTGGAAAATGAGGGATTTCAGGATAAAAAGCGTGAGACAAATCTACCCACTCTTTTTGCTTCAACAACTTCAAGATATCTACTAAATGCTCTGCCATGATGCCCATTCCTCCTCAGCTTTATTACAAGCCATTTTACCTGAGGATTCTTCAATAATCTATAAATCGAAATGAAATCGTTAACATTCTGAGAAAAACACATAAACAATTCCATATATTCATATATACATTTCCTATTCCGTGTGATTGTTAACGTTTTCATTTTTACATATACGTCTTGATTGGAAAAAGAAGGGGTATATTGAATTATATAAAAAATTCGACAAAATTTTTAGTATGTAACTTTTATTATATTAACAAATACTGGAACACAAAGTATGATAGAAAATGTAGAAACCACAGGAGCACCCGGGACTCCCTTCGTTCATCTACTCCATTAATCCAATATACGGAGGTATTTTATGAAAAAGAGATTTTCACTCGGAATCGCAGCGGCTCTACTGTTCACTACTCTGGCTCCTATAGGTGCACCTGCTCATGCAGCCAGCGATATTGGCAAGGAGACGCTCGGCAGCAAAAACGGATGGGCAGCCTTTTCTACAGGCACAACAGGTGGAGCTACGGCGACTACCTCCAATATTTTCACCGTAACGAATCGAAAGCAACTTGTCGATGCCTTAGGCAAAAGCAGCAACACAGCGCCTAAAATTATTTATGTCAAAGGCACGATCAATGCCAACGTCGATGACAATAATAAACCGTTAGGATTGGACGACTACAAGGACCCTAAATATAATTTTGACGCCTACCTCAAAGCGTATGACCCATCCACCTGGGGGAAAAAGGCTCCGTCCGGCACTTTGGAAAAGGCACGTGAGGCTTCACAAAAAAATCAAGCCAGTCGTGTTATTATTGATATTCCGTCCAATACAACCATTGTCGGGCTGGGTAGCGACGCCGTCATTAACGGTGCAAACCTCCAGCTGAAAAAAGGGACAGACAACGTTATTATCCGTAATATCGAATTTCAGGATGCCTACGATTATTTCCCTCAGTGGGACCCAACAGACGGCAGCACAGGCAATTGGAATTCGGAATATGACAGTATTACAGTTAACGGCGCCACACATGTATGGGTAGACCACAATACCTTCAATGATGGGTCTCACCCCGATAGCCAAAATGGCACCTTTTACGGTCAAGAATACCAGCATCATGATGGACTTCTCGATGTGATCAACCAAGGCGATCTGGTTACGGTTTCTTACAATCATTTTTACGATCATGATAAATCGTCGATTATTGGCAACAGTGACAGCAAAACAGCAGATGAAGGAGCTTTACGTGTAACCTTGCATCACAACTATTATGAAAACACGGTACAACGCACACCACGTGTACGGTATGGACAAGTCCATCTGTACAACAATTACTATACAGGTGATGTAAAACGCTCCGAATATCCTTCACTGTATATATGGGGTGCAGGTAAATCCTCCAAAATCTTCGCCGAAAACAATGTCATTGACGTTGCCGGTTTATCTGCAGCTAAAATCGTGACTGTCTTTGGAGGAACTGCCCTGTCAGATACGGGCACAATCCTGAATGGACAAGCTGTTAACGCAGGCTCCAGCGTGGGTCTTAGCTCCTCTGTAGGCTGGAAACCATCGCTGAACGATAAAATTTCCCCATCCGCCAGTGTGAAGGCAGAAGTCACTTCCCAAGCCGGTTCCGGTAAGCTGTAAACTCTGCCCGCTAATACCAATAACCACAGGCGCATACAACCCTGCGATTTTACACCAAAAAGGCTGCTTCCTCCGTAGAATGATTCCACACGGAGAGAACAGCCTTTTTTTATTTCTCATTGGTTTAGTTATAAATTACGTTGCGCATTAACTGCCGTATTGTTCTACCAAAACCGGCTTTTCAAATGCGTTATCCAGCTTGCGAAGTTTAGCCTTTACCGCTTCTGGTGGCTCAACCGCAGGCGCATCTGGATGCAGCAACCATGATTTTACAAAATGCGTATCGGATAATTGAAAGAGTGGAGGCTCTTTCTCAAAGTCAATTTTCATAGCATAAGAACTGCGGGCTGCAAAAGCATCCCCTACAGGTGGGTGAAGCAGATCCGGAGGCGTCCCCGGAATAGCTGCCAGCTTCTGACCATGGCTGTCCAAACTTGGCATAGAAGCGAGAAGGCCCCATGTATATGGATGTTTCGGGTTGTAGAAAATTTCATTAACCGTACCTGTTTCCACGATTTGTCCTGCGTACATAACGGCAACACGGTCCGCCATCTTCGCCACAACACCGAGGTCATGCGTAATAAAGATGATGGAAGTATCAATCTTTTTCTGAAGATCTTTCATCAGCTCCAAAATTTGAGCTTGAATCGTTACGTCCAACGCTGTCGTCGGCTCATCGGCAATCAGAAGTTTCGGATTAGCAGCCAATGCCATCGCAATGACGACACGTTGACGCATACCGCCACTAAATTCATGCGGATATTGGTTAAAACGCTGTTCAGGATGTGGAATACCTACCAGATTCAGCAACTCAATACCCCGCTTGCGAGCAGCATCCTTGGATATTTTTTCATGCTTGAAAAGCACTTCCGTGATCTGCTTGCCGACTTTCATCGTCGGGTTAAGCGAAGTCATTGGGTCCTGAGAAATCAGTCCAATTTCCTTACCACGAATTTTTTGCATCTGTTTTTCTGTTTTATTAATCAGCTCTTGTCCGTCAAACATAATTTGACCCTTTTGATAGATGCCCGGAGGGGTCGGAATCAACTTCATAACAGCTTGTGAGGTTACGCTTTTGCCTGAGCCGGATTCGCCCACAATCGCCAGCGTCTCTCCTTTATTGACATGAAAGTTTACGCCACGAATGGCCTGCACTAGTCCCTGACGGGTCTTGAAAGATATCGTTAAGTCCTTCACTTCCAAAAGGCGGTTCATCTCATCACTCTTTCATTTATTATTCATCACTATTATTGACCACTATCTAAAAAAACGACGTCCAAGAGTCAAGGTATATACGATTAATTTTACTCAGTTTAGTACCTACCAGTCAAGCTATATCTAAAATATCACCAAAAACCTCTCATACTATGTTAGATAAATGGGATATTAGGCCGAAAAAACGATCATTTTTACCCATTTTTGTACTCATTTATAACATGTGTTGGATATAGCTGAAGCGTGCTCCACCCAATGGCGAACGGGTGCAGAGTAGTTCTCCGTTCAATCGGGTAGCAATTTGACGACAAATAGCCAATCCAAGACCTGTGACACCATTCGAGCCCGCATAGAATCTTCCGAACACCTCGGCTGCCTCTTGTTCGGTCAGCCCTCCTCCATCATCATCCACATGCATAACCCATACAACCTCCGGTGTTGTCCCTGTCTCCAAATGAATGACAACCTCCGTAGAGGTGTGCCGAACTGCATTTTGCAACAAATTCAACATCATACGGAACAATTGCTCGGCCGGAACGGCCACATGCAGGCCCTCTCCCTCCACTCGAAGCGAGATAGAACGTTCAGCAGCCACCGGCATCAATAGATGAACAGCATCCTCCGCCATGCTTTTAAGATCAACCAGAGAGACAGGCCATTCCTCATTCAGCGCTTCCAGCCTTGATAGCTGCAGCAGCTTTTCCACCATATCAATTAACCGCTGGGACTGCACTTTGATGATACTCAGCCCCTCGTCCTGGGATACCACTTGATCCTGAATGGCATATACATAGCCTTGAATGGACATTAACGGTGTCCTTAGCTCGTGAGATACATTTTGTAGAAATTCAATTTGACCCTGATGGTGCTGCTGAATACGGGCAGACATGGAATGAAAGGTACCGATCAGCTCGCCAATCTCACTTTTATCCGCCTGCGGAAAATCACTATCCTGTGGCTGATTCGGTTCGTAGTTGCCTACCGCCTCTTTCAATCGTTTGAGTGGACGCACCAGACGTGAGACAACCATCAGACCAATGACGAGAATCACCAAAAATCCCGCGATGATAGACAGTAATGTGGTTCTCATTAACGGTACATACAGTGCTCTCAAGGAAGATAAGGGTGAGTATACAAAAATACGAAAAGGTTGTCCGGGCAATTCTTCATTCGTAAACAGTACCTTTTTACCTTGAAGCACAGCTACCCCTTCATGTGTAGCGGTCAGATCCTGGGGAGACGGATGAACCGATGCAAAAAATCCCTGGCGGATCAAAAGCAAACGCTCGATCTTTTTGCCTTCCATTCCAGAGACGCTTGAGTCGATGATACGGTTATCCGTGCTTAAAATAAAGTAGTCGGCAGATAAAAGCACGCCCTTGATAACATAGTTGAATTCAGCATTATCCAGTCGATCAAAGCCTCCGTCGCTCATAATATGGACGGCTTTACGCGCCTGCTCATGAAGCTTGGATTTAGCCTGATTCACCAGAATGTCGTCGATAAGCCTGATGAATAAAACAACCGTAATACAGACGGTAATAAGCATGGCGATGGACAGGGAAAGCAGTATTTTAGCTCTCATCGTACGCATGGTTACAACTCCTGAACCGTTGCTTTATATCCGAACCCCCATACGGTGTTAATGACGAGCGTAGAGTGATATTCAGCTAACTTTTTACGAATCCGTTTGACCAGATCATCCACGACTCTCACATCACCTATAAAATCATAGCTCCACACCTGCTGAATCAGATGTTCCCTGCCAAAAGGTCTTTCCAGATGATTCGCAAGAAACAGCAGCAGGTCGAATTCACGTGAGGTCAAATTTAGCTCTTGTCCGTCCACTGTGACTTTACGAAAGTCAGCAAAAATACACAGATTGCCCGCATGGCAAAGATCTGCGCTTCCTGCCGCTTGCCTATCGTCCGATGCAGACATTCCGGCCTTGCTCAGTCTCAGCATCGCTTTAACCCTTCCTACCAACTCTCTTGGATTAAAGGGCTTGGTCAAAAAATCGCTGCATCCCAGCTCCAGCCCGTGAATACGGTCGTTTTCTTCTCCACGGGCAGAGATCATAATGATCGGCATTTCTGTAAAATCACGAAGCTGAGTCAGTAGAGAAAGCCCATCAATGCCAGGCATCATAATATCAAGAACGAGACAATCCGGACGGTTCGTACGGATATGCTCTACCAGTGTTTTACCACTGGAAAAGGAAGTGACCTCGTAGGATTCTTTTTTCAAATATTCAGATATTAATTGCAAAATGAACACATCGTCATCCACTACTACTATTTTTGTCATGGCCTTAACCCCTTGCCGTTGTTCTGGATGCTTCCATCCTCTCTTTAAGCTTAACAGAAGCCCAGCAGAATAGACAAAAGACGGGTATACCGTTCCCGGTCCCGTCTTTCTTATCATGAATCGCTGCTGTATATGCCAGGCGAGCTGAAAGCTAATTACACATCAATCTTATTTCTTGGTTGTTACTACTTTAGCAGCTGTTTTTGGCGCTGTTTTCACTGTTTTTGCTGGGACTGCTTTTTTAACTGGAGCTTTGTGAGTCACTTTTTTAGCTACGACATGATGTGCACGAGTTTTATGAGCTGTTGCTTTGTGTTTAACAACATTATGTTTTTTTGCATGATGTTTAACTGTACGGTGCTGCACTTTCACTGCTTTTGTTTTGTGGCTAGCCACTTTTTTCGCAACGGATTTTTTAGCAGGGGCTTTCTTCGCTTGGGTTGTTGTTTTATGAGCCGTTACAGCTTTTTTAACAGGTGCTTTCACCACAGGTGTTTTCGTCACAGGTGCTTTTGCCGGTGTTTTGGTAGCCGGAGTCGTAACCACGGGAGCTTTGATCGCTGGTGCAGTGCTCGCTGGAGTCGTTGTTGCTGTAGCTGCGAATGCACTGCTTGCTCCTCCCAGTACACTTACTACGGTCAATACGGCTGCTGCATTTTTAGTCCATTTTTTCATGATTGAATCACCTCTCCTTTAAAGTATCTTTAGCTTATCAGGAGAATTCGGGATAATTGTGGAGCAATTGTGTGAAAAGTATATGAAAAAGCGTGCAGCTTTGTATTTAGAAAATACATGAGTCTGCACGCTATGAGTTCTACAATAACCATCTTCACTAGCCAATGGCGATCCAGGAAATAATACCATAGTTATGCGCGGTTTCGTTCCACTTGGTTACGACGATCACTGCTCCATTCGGCGTCTGAGATTTCAACGTCGCATGAAAGAGAGGGTGGTTCGTCATCGCTACCAACGTGTAGTCTGGGTTTACAAAAGGCTCCCCGAATACAATGGTCACTTCCGTCTCTCCTTCACTACCTTTCAAAAGAAACGGCGCTCTGCCAAACTGCTGCAATGCGGGCTGATTCGCACAAGTACGGACCGGAGTGATGCTCAAATGCTCCGGCTTCACTGCGTTCAGCTCCAGCTCACGTGAGCCTACAGAGCCTTCCACCAGATGATGACCCTCAATGCTCTGCTCTGCCACATGATGGCTTTGTACCGCAGCAGCCTGCAGATGCTCTGGACCCACAGCTTCCGGGCTCAGTACCTCGCTGTCGACGGCCTGAGCTTGCAGATGGCTGCGAGATATACTGTTTGCCTGAAGTCTGTCGCCACTGACACCTTCCTCTGGCAAAAGTCCGGAGAGATGAATATCTGTGGACAGCTGAGCCAGTGTCACCGAGCCCGACTTTAGGTGATGCGAATCAATAACTTCCTCTCCAATGTGGTGGCTTTCAATAGCTTCCTCAGCCACATGGCGGGACTGTATCGTTCCATCTGCAAGCTTGCTGGACGTCACCGCACCTTCCTGTATAGCATCCTCAGCTACCGCCTGCCAGCCTACATGCTGTGGCTGAATTGCCCCTGCTTGCAGATGTTCCGACTGGATTGAATCCAGCGCGATATGCCTGGACTGCACCACTCCCTCTGCCAGTGCTGACCCTTGGATCGCCCCATCGGCCAAATGTTGAGCGTGTACGGCATGCTCCGTCAAATGCACGGAGTTTACGCTAGCTTCTGCCAGATTCGAAGCACGCACCGCCCGAAGCGCAAGCTTCTCAGCGTTCACGCTGCCTGCCTGAAGCGCGTGAACTGATACACTCCCGGGTGCAATATGCCGGGTCATCACTGCCGAAGCCTCCAAATGGGCAGAGGTGACAGATTCAGGAGCCAGATGGCTCGACTGGACGGCCTCTTCTGCCAAATGATTGGCTTGCACCGCTTCGTCCGTAATATGCCACGGCTGGACCGAATGAGGAGATATTTTGGCAGCAGTCACACCATCATCTGCCAGTTTGTCGGACGTAACGGATTCATCCTGCAAAGCATCGGTTGATATTGCTTGGGATGCGATATGCACACCCTGAATGGTTCCAAGATGCAGATGGTGCGGCTGAATGGACTCCGGTGCGATATGCACGGACTTCACCGCCCCCTCTGCCAGCGCTCTGTCCTGTACTGCGCCCGTTGCCAAGTGCCGGGGGTATACGGCATGCTCAGACAACTGTGAAGGGCCGACGCTGCCTTCCGCGAGATTCGCCGCTTGCACCGAGCGTGCCGCCAGCTTTTCCGAGGTGACGCTTTCTGCTTGAAGCGCACGACCTGACACACTGTCCACAGCCAGATGTCTCGCAAACACCGAGGAAGCCTGTAAATGGGCAGATCTGACGGATTCCGGGGCCAAATGGTTTGACTGGATGGCCTCTTCTGCCAAATGATTGGCTTGCACCGCTTCGTCTGTAATATGCCACGGCTGGACTGAGTGGGCAGACAGCTTGGCGGCAGTCACGCCCTCATCCGCCAGCTTGTCGGACGTAACGGACTCATCCTGCAAAGCATCGGTCGATATGGCCTGTGAGGCGATATGCACACCCTGAATGGTTCCAATTTGTAGATGATGCGACTGGATGGACTCCGGTGCGATATGCACGGACTTCACTGCCCCCTCTGCCAGCGCTCTGTCCTGTACTGCGCCGGGTGCCAAATGCCGGGGATGTATCGCCTGCGCAGACAGATGTGAAGGACCGACGCTGCCTTCCGCGAGATTTAACGCTCGCACCGAGTGTGCCGCCAGCTTTTCCGAGGTGACGCTTTCTGCTTGAAGCGCACTACTGGATACGCTATCCGAGGCCAGATGGCTCGCAAGCACCGTCGAAGCTTGCAAATGGGCAGATCTGACGGATTCCCGGGCCAAATGGTTGGACTGGACAGCCTCTTCTGCCAAATGATTGGCTTGCACCGCTTCGTCTGTAATGTGCCACGGCTGGACCGAGTGGGCTGACAGCTTAGCGGCAGTCACGCCCTCATCCACCAGCTTGTCGGACGTAACGGACTCATCCTGCAAAGCATCGGTCGATATCGCGTGTGAGGCGATATGCACACCCTGAATGGTTCCCGTTTGCAGATGATGCGATTGGATGGACTCCGGTGCGATGTGCACGGATTTCACTGCCCCTTCTGCTAGCGCTCTGTCCTGTACTGCGCCCGTTGCCAAGTGCCGGCTGTGTATCGCTTGCGTGGACAGATGTGGAGGGCCGACGCTGCCTTCCGCGAGATTCGTCGCTTGCACCGAGTGTGCCGCCAGCTTTTCCGAGGTGATGCTTTCTGCTTGAAGCGCACTACTAGATACGCTATCTGGAGCCAGATGGCTCGCAAGCACCGCTGAAGCCTGCAAATGGGCAGAGGTGACAGATTCCCGGGCCAGATGATTGGACTGGACGGCTTCTTCTGCCAGATGTTTGGCTTGCACCGCTTCGTCTGTAATGTGCCACGGCTGGACCGAGTGGGCTGACAGCTTGGCGGCAGTCACACCCTCATTCGCCAGTTTATCGGATGTAACGGACTCATCCTGCAAAGAATCTGTCGATATGGACTGTGACGCGATGTGCTCTCCCTGAAAGGTTCCAATTTGCAGATGATGTGGCTGGATGGATTCCGGTGCGATGTGCACGGACTTCACTGCCCCCTCTGCCAGTGCTCTATCCTGTACTGCTCCAGCTGCCAGATGCCGAGTGTGCACCGACTGCGCAGAAAGATGTGAAGGGCCGATGCTGCCTTCCGCGAGGTTCATTCCTTGTACCGAGCGGGCTGCCAGCTTTTCCGAGGTGACGCTTTCCGCTTGAAGCGCACGACCGGACACACTATCCGGGGCCAAATGTCTCGTGAGCACCGAGGAAGCCTGTAGATGCACCGAGGTGACCGCTCCTGCAGCCAGATGTGCCGAATCCACGGCCGCCACAGCCAAATGGTTGCTTTGTACAGCTTCGTCCATAATATGTCCGGACTGCACGGCATGGGCAGACAGTTTGGTGGGAGTTACGCTTCCCTCCGACAGTTTGGCAGAGGTGACCGATTCATCCTGTAAGGCCGGAGTCGCTATAGCCTGCAATGCGATATGCTCTCCCTGAATGACCCCGCTTTGCAAGTGCTCCGATTGGATGGATTCGGGCGCAAGATGTACAGACTTTACAGCGTTCTGGGCTAATTCCGTCTCCTGTACTGCTCCTGCAGCCAAATGCTGAGTGTGTACGGCTTGCGCAGCCAAATGTCCGGGACCCACGCTGTTTTCTGCCAGATTGGAAGCCTGCACAGCACGGGCCGCTAGCTTCTCAGAGGTGACACTTTCTGACTGAAGTGCATGACCGGATACACTGTCAGGGGCGAGGTGTTTGGTTTGGACCGATGCAGATTGCAAATGATTAGAGGTGACGGATTCCGGAGCGAGATGATTCGCCTCCACCGCTTCAACAGCCAGATGGTTACTCTGCACCGCTTTATCCGTAATATGCCACGGCTGCACGGAACGAGCAGACAGCTTAGAGGAAGTGACACTACCCTCAGCTAACTTAGGAGCTGTAATCGCCAAATCATTGATTTTATCCGTGGCCACACTTTCCGGCGATAGTTTCAGTGAAGTAACGGCATGATCCTGCAAATGATGGGAGTACACCGCTCCGCTGGCCAAATGCGCGGTTTGAACAGCGCCTTCCCCTAGTATGTCTGCGGTAACGGACTGTTCTTGCAAAGCTGAGGTTCCAACACTGTCTTCCCCAAGATGTTTGCTCAGCACAGAACTCTGGGCCAGATGGGTCGAATCGACGGATTGAGCCTGCAATGCCTTTCCACCCACACTGTTGTCGGCAAGGTGGTTTTCACGAATTCCCCCCGCTGCAATGTGTGCGTGTGTAATGGCTTGAGGGGCAATCTTATTTCCAGTTACCGCTCCTGTGGCAATTTTAGGTTCTGTCACTGCTTCGTCAGCAATTTTGTCAGACTTAATCGCGCTCGAAGCAATGTGATTTTCCTTGACAGCCTGATTCGCCACATGGTGTTCCAGCACTGCCCCCTTCCCTAATTTCTCGCTCGTCACAGCCCCGGAATGCAAATGTTGTTCCGTAACCGCCTCCGATGCAATATGATCTTTTCGAATGATTTCGGACTGGAGGTGTACGGAAGAGACTGCCTCCGGAGAAATTTGGGGACCTTGTATGGCTGCTGTAGCAATATGTCTGGTAAGTACCGCCTCGTCGGCAATTTTGTGTGGTAAAATGCTCTGATCCGATATCTTGGATGAAGTGACGGATTGATCGACAATTTGCAATGAGCCTACAGATTGATCTGCCAGTTTATTGGACTGAATGCTCCGATCCGCCAGGTGGCGGGCTGTCACTTGGCCCGTTCCAAGCTGCTCTTCCCCGATGGAGCCAGGACTCAGATGCTTTCTTTCAATCGCTCCAGCCTGAATGTGCGCACTGGTCACTGCCTCAGACTCCAGATGGCGCCCGCTGACAACGCCTTCCTCCAATTGTTCCTTGCCCACAATTCCATTGGATAGCTGCTTACGATTAATCGAACCGGGGGCCAGATGCCTTGCATGAACGGCATGCTCGGTCAGGTGTGCACTCTCAATGCTGCCAGCTTGGATTTTAGCTCCATCCACAGCACCATCCCGCAGTTTGGAAGTGGTCACAGATTGATCGCCCAGCTTGGAGCTGTCGACAGCTTCATTAGCCAAATTGTTCGATTGAATCGTACCACTGCGAATTTTATCCGAGGTGACCGACTGATCTTGAAGCATATCTGAAGACACGATCCATTGCTTGAAGTGACGGCTCTCAATGGAGCCATTCGCAATATGATCACCACTGATAATCTTATCAGCCAGCTTCTCAGGAGTGATGCTGCCATCTCGAAGTTTTTCACCACCGATGGAGCGATCCTGCAATTTACTGCCTGACACCGATGCGTCCGACAGATGTTCCACCGTAATGGAGTCTGCGGCAATCTTCGAAGAAGTCACAGCACCGTCGGCTATCTTAATCGTTTGAACGGCATAATCCGCCAGAGATTCCGTGTGGATGCTCTCTTGTTTCAGCTTGCTGAAATCTATGGAAGCGGGAGCGATCTTCTCACCCGTCACAGCAAAATCGCTCAAATCGTCTGTATAGATGAAAGCATTGTTTACATGTGGGGCCTTCTTATTGCTCAAAATTTCCTCCACATCAATTGGATCAGGTTCTGGCTCTGGCTCCAGCTCTGGTTCTGGTTCTAGCTCTTGGGGTTCCTCTATCGACACTTGAGTCTCCTCAGCATCCGCACCTTCAACCTCTGTCTCATGCGAAACCTCGATTTCAGGTTCGACAACAGTCTGTAGCTCCGGCTCCTCTTTGGTTGGGGGAGGCGGAGAAGCAACTTGATGAAGTCTTGCTTCTGTCTCCCTCTCCGCAGGCTGTGGCTTCACGCGCTGTATCATACTTAATTCATTCATATCCGGGTCAATTACACTATAGAGCGGCTTTTTGTTTCTTATGGTTTTGCGGCTCTTATTCTTCAAGCAGCTCTCTCCCTTCTCGTATTTATCGTTACAGCATCATATGCAGGCCCTTAGGCACTTGCCACCCCGTGCAAGGATACACTTTTGGGTAAAAAGGATACTTACTGAAATCCACGTTTGAAAAAAAATAGTTAAAAGTTAAAATAGTAAGGGTGAAGATCGCTACAAGAAGAGAGGAATTACAATAACATGATTATCAAACCAAGAACACGTGGCTTTATCTGCACCACTGCTCATCCGGTGGGCTGTGCCCAACATGTTCAGGAGCAAATTGACTATGTACAGGCCCTTCCTGCTATCCAGGGACCCCGTAATGTACTTGTGATCGGGGCATCTGCCGGATATGGGTTGGCTTCTCGCATTACTGCCGCCTTCGGTGCGCGTGCCAATACAATTGGTGTATATCGCCCTAGTAATGCTACGGCCACACGTACAGCATCGGCAGGCTGGTACAATTCTGCTGCATTTGAAAAAGCTGCTCAGGAAGCTGGGCTTAAATCCTTAAGCGTGACAGGCGATGCCTTCTCGGATGAGGTCAAAGCCAAAACGGTGGAAGCCATTCGCGAAGAACTGGGACAAGTCGATCTGGTGGTTTACAGTGTCGCTTCAGGTCGTCGTACAAATCCTCGCACAGGCGAAACGTTTAATTCCGTGCTCAAACCTATTGGTAAGCCTTACACAAACAAGACCGTTAACTTCCACACCGGGGAAGTCAGCAGCGTGACGCTTGAACCCGCAACAGAAGAAGAAGTACAAGCAACGGTAGAGGTTATGGGTGGTGAGGACTGGAAATTGTGGATTGACGCCTTGCGTGAAGGCGGTGTATTGGCTGATACTGCAACAACCTTCTCCTTTTCGTATATTGGTTCAGATATTACGCAAGCCATCTACAGAGAAGGCAGTATTGGAAGTGCAAAGGATCATTTGGAGGAGACAGCGCATCAGCTGAACGATCAGCTGAAAGTTACAGGCGGACGCGCCTTCGTCGCAGTCACCAAAGGACTCGTTACCCAATCTAGCTCCGCTATCCCTGTCGTTCCTCTGTATATTTCTGCTTTATATAAGGTAATGAAGGAAAAAGGGTTGCATGAAGGGTGCGTAGAACAGAGCTACCGCCTGTTTGCTGAGCGTCTATACGCACCAGAAACTCCTGTAGATGAAGAAGGACGTATTCGTATTGATGATTGGGAACTGCGCGAAGACGTACAGGCAGAGGTTGAGAAGATATGGGAGGCGCTGACGACCAACAATATCTACGAATTGTCAGATCTTGAAGGATATCGTCACGAATTTTTCCAACTGTTCGGCTTTGAGTTTGAGGGCGTAGACTATGATGCTGACATCGATCCCATCGTAAATATTCCTATCGTGCGCTAAGTCTTTTCATATCGTCATTATGTCAGAAAAACAAAAAAAGCTGTTCTCCAGCAGAGAAACATTTCGGTCTGCATGGAGGACAGCTTTTATTTTTTAATTAAAAGGGACACTTGTGTGCGCTTCAAACTGCAAAATGAAGCAAACATTGCAATTTTAAATTTCATTTGATATTGTACCAGTAGGCATAGCAAAGTCCCTCTTCCTGACAAGAGGGTAAACACGGTTGGACAAGTCCTACCTTGACTGACCGTGATACTATTTGCTCAGCCCATCACAACCATATAAGGAGGTGTACAACATGGCAAAAGACGTGCTGTGTGAAGTCAATTCATGTACGTACTGGGCCCAAGAAAATAAATGTAGCGCTAGCTCCATTTATATCGTAAGCAACAGACCTGAAGACACTCACAAATCCGAAGAAACAGACTGCAAAACCTTCGAAGCCAAGTAAATCTTTGATTTCAAGCCTAAGCTTTATAATGAAGGAGCCCATGCCCGGGTTCCTTCTTTCTTATGATATTCTAACAAGAATGATAATTATTATCAAGTCCTTTTTCGGTACAGAAAAACGCTATTCGATCCATACAATCATTTCTCTGCTCAACGTTTGGTTGCAGGCTTACTTTATAAAGTCATGCCGAAAAGGACCTTGCTGTTCTCTCTAAAAACAAAAAAAGAAGCGTCGCTCTGAACGATTCGCTTCTTGTGCTTGACCTTTTGTAATTGTTCTTGCTTGGTCGGCTTCATTCGTATGTGCTGTGAAATCTCGCCATAATGGTCATTCGTTTTGCGGCTTTGTGCCGCGCAATAGATTCCAGCGCGCTTTGCCTTGCTCAGCGCTTTTTGTGTTTGAGTACGTGCCATACGGCTTCACTCTCCTTCATTGGACTCCTTTTATCATAACATCCAATAGTCAAATCGTGAATGGTTTGTCTGACTCAAGCATTCTTCAATTCATTAAATGTCTGAAAAAATATCCGGATCGCCACTGGAGGCCGCTACAATAAAAACAATAACTATAAAAATGATGATCAGTGTATAAATCAGTGTACCGATAATACTACATACCAATCCAGCAATGGCCATACCTCTGCCTTGCTCGCCATGACGGTTAATTTCCTTCAGGGAAAGACTGGACAAAATAATACCCACAATTCCGATAATCAACCCGATATAGGGAATGACCACAGATAAAATCCCGAGCACCATCGAGGCAACAGCTTTACTATTCGTAGGTGGAACTACTGGGGGCGGGTTAAATGGGGCGTTATAATCGTTCGTCTCCTGAAAAGGATCGGAAGATCGAGGCTCCTTGTACAAATCACTCATCTGTTAAATTCAACTCCAATACGAAAAATAGCAATTATATAAGTTCTAGGGTACCACAATCTTACAAATCAGGACAGTACTTATTTCAATTTTTTAAATTAGAACGTTAAAAAGAAGAAACATAGCGATATTAGCACTTTTTGAGGTAACCGGGCATACAGTATTTTACCTGGTACAGATCAATTGCGCTCCATGAGAGCATCCTGCCAAGGAGGTCGGAGCTATGCTATATCGTGCAACATCCCGCAGAAAGGGCTCGCCTCACAAACGTTTAAATGCAGAAACACTTAGGAAAATATCCGCTGTCATGCTGCCCTTTTACAAAGCTATTGCAACCCGACGTGCTTTTGCCGTCCAATGGTCACGAGCTGTCGTTCAGGGCAATTTGGATCGGATGAAATCCCTTCTCTGCTCAGTAGCGCCATTTGCCGCCAAACAAGGCTTAGGCACGAATGGCATCGGCTACTTCATTTCCTTTTTAGCTCAGCCACCGATGCTCTATTATACGAATGGAACGACGATTCCACCAGGGACTGTGCAGTTTACGTTTGAGCCGAGAGTTCATCGCGCCATCGCAAAAGCCGTTTTTCCGCTGTATCGCGAATTGGCACGTAATCCATGTTTTGCTTCTGCCTTAGCTAAAGCGATCAACAGACAAGACCAGCGTGCAGTTCATGTCATGATCCGTAGTTTAATTCCATCCTCTGCGCTGAAATCCGTACAAATTGAGGATGATGGCTTTGCCTTGCTTTTTAAGTATCCCTTTAGCAAGTATCCCTATCGCAATCTGCTCTTTCAGGAGTTCACTTAAAAAGGTCGCTACTAGCGTGCTTGCTTGAGTTCTCCAATGAGCTCTTTTCCCAGTTGTATAGCCATATCTGTCAGCACTCGGATTTCATCCTTGGTTGCATGATCCAAATGTGCCCCGCAGCAAATGGCAAAATTGCCCGCAAACTCTTTTCGCAAGCGAACTGCAATTTCCTCGGTAATATAAAATTCCTTATGGTTTTGTAATTGCACAGTTTGAATCGGCTCGAGCCTGGCCCCTGCTGTAATCGTTCCCAAATGGGGCTGATCACCGCCAGAAATGAGTACAATGATATCTTCTCCCATAAAATAGGCATCCAGCACAAGACGGATACGTCCGCTTTCTTTTTGCAAATGAATCATATAATCCTCTCCTGCTAAAAATTTTATTGTGAAACGATTCACTTTATGAGCATTATTCATTGTATCGCTTCCTGAACGGCTCGACAATTAAAAATGGCCCACAGCAGCCTCTATAAACCGTGGCTTGCTGTGGGCCTTCATTGCTATTCTAAAAGAAGCCTTCCCTTTCCTACTGGCTGTTAACGGATTGTGATCGTATGCACAGTCTTACCGCTTGCGCCGTCATTATCCGTCACCGTTAGCTCTACGGTATACGTTCCAGCTGTGGTGAATTTATGCTTCACCTTGGAACCGACTGCCGTATCGCCATCGCCAAAATTCCAGCTGTAGCTGACGATTTCACCATCTATATCACGGGAAGCTTTGGCGTTAAATTGTACATTTTTGTTCTTCTTAGCTGATTCATTAGCCTGAATAATGGCTACTGGCTTTTCATTGGATGTAGGTGGATTCGGATCAGGGTTCTGTCCTCCACCATTGGTTACATACAATTTTCCTGGCGCCTCCGTCTCCACTTCATTTCCCGCTGCATCCCTTACCCGGATCACGATGACTCCGCCTTCCAGATTCAGAGAAGATGAAGTGAAATAAGTACCTTCATAGTGGCCTGACGAAGTTTCATTTAATGGAATATCGTTGCGGCCCAAAGTGGACAGGTTGAAAGGCAGCTCCACATGGAAGGATGCCTCCAAACCGGATGCACTGTCAAAGGATACTCGTACCGGCTGCCCTGGAGTAATACGCACATCCTCAGCAGGGCTAATGTTTTCAAGCTTCGGCAGAGCTGTATCGACATACACCGAGCGCGTAACGGTTGTTTCGTTTTCGGCAAGATCCTTGGCCGTCACCGTAATTTGATTTTCACCTTCGTTGATAAGCAATCTCTTGTTAAAGCTGCCATCACTTCCAAATTCAGCAGGCTCACCGTTAATCGACAATTCGGTGAGGAACTCGTCGTACACGGTACCAACAACACTAACTACACCTGCGTTCGTACGGGCTCCTTCATCAGGAGAAGTCAGGATCAGACCCGGTTTAGTCTGATCGAGCGTCACAACTACCGTTTCGGAACGATCCGTTAATTTGCCGTATACCGCTGCTTGAACACTTAGCGGATTAGCACCTGGCTGAAGATCAACCGACAAACTGAACTGACGATCCTTCACTTTCGTTGTGCCAGCCAGCTCCTTACCGTTAAAAAGCTGAATATCGGCTCCTTCTGCCGGGGAAGTTCCTGTTACGGTAATCGACTCTTCCTGCGTATACGTAGCCTTCGTAGGAGTCGTAATCGTTGGAGCATTCACCGGATATCTGACGATAGCCCGGATCATGTAGTTCCCTTCCTCCTCAGGTGATTGGCTCCACGCCCCGCTTACACCTTGCCAGCTGCGAAGTGCATTCGGGCCACTCTCATCTGTAGCAAGACCTGGCGACTGTGTGCCTACAGCAGACTGTGTATATACGATATAGAAGTCACCTTGAACCGTCACCGGCTCTGGAAGCTGCACCGTCGTCCATTGTGTCTCATCCCTTACGGCAGTCCCGTCGAATGGACCAGCCAGTAATCGTCCAGGTGCTCCTGCCGCACCGGAGGCGTCATAGATAGAATATTGGAATGCCGTTCCTCCCGGATTCGGGAAGGCAGAGTTCCAGAACAAAAGCGATGCTCCTGTCACTTGAGCCACTTCCGACTCAGGCGTCATTCTGACTGCCCATGAATTGCCTGCCGCGTTAAAGGCTCTAGCATTTTCTCCTGTCCCATCATCGTAGGCAATGCCTCCCTGGAACCCGATGAAAGGTTTCAACGTGACATTCGCTACCACACTACCGTTCGGAGGAGCAGTAACGGATACACTGTCACTATAATAATTCTCAGCTGAAATGGACAATGTGTATGTTCCTTCCAGCACGTCCAGCGTAAATTCTCCAGCCTCATTCGTCTCTACCGGAGCAATACGCGCATCCTCCAGCACCAACACTTTCGCTTTTTGGATCGGTTCACCGGATTGCTTGTCGGTAATGACCCCATGAATCGTACCGTGAGGTACGGCCTGAAGACTAAAGTTTGCTCTTATGACTTTGTTATTCTCAATCGTGACTGCTTTCGTTTGAGGCAC
The DNA here is from genome assembly GCF_037027525.1 of Paenibacillus sp. 203. Lineage (NCBI taxonomy): Bacteria > Bacillati > Bacillota > Bacilli > Caryophanales > Paenibacillaceae > Paenibacillus > Paenibacillus sp. 203. The sequence goes on along the minus strand of NZ_JAXCHD010000005.1, from coordinate 166,010 downwards.
ATAACCATAGGCTTCAGCCTTCAGCGTATAGTCGCCTGCCACATGGGTGAAGCTGTATTTGCCCGTGGTCGGATCCGTTTTCACCGAACGTCCGGTTTCCAATACCGTAACCGTAGCGCTGGCTGGAAGACTGTCGAGACCGACACGTCCACTATCCACCGTTGTTTCTGCCGGCTTCACTTTCTCCTGGAATTCACTCTTTTCAGTGCTTGTAATTTTGTACAGCGGGAATTGTTCTTCCGCTTTTTCCAGCTTGATATTCGACTCAGGTACGATATCCTTGGTCACTGTCGCAGCTGGAATACCCAGCACACGGAAATCGTCAATGTACCAGCCATTCTTGTTGACACTGTTATCCGATTTCAAACGGAAGCGAATTTGGATCTCATTGCCGGTGTAGCTATCCAGATTGTAATAAACCGGAGTCCACTTTTTCCCATTCGTGTTGTGAGAGAACTTGCCCAGCTCGCTCCACGTGTCGCCATTGTTTTTGGACACTTCCACATAACCGTAATCATAGCCGGCCTCAATTTCAAACCAGTGATTGAAGGTCAGTGTTGCGTTGCGTACAGCCTGCAAATTAATTTTTGGAGAAACCAGCGAAAATTCAGCTCCGTTCTCATAATTGCTATCCAGATCGGTTGCCCACACATTGGGTCTGGACGCTGCGCTCTCTGGTCCTACTTCCTTGGGAATGCCGCGTTCCCACTCATCCTTAGTACCGGAATGAGTCCAGCCATTATCCGAGCTGCCGTCAAAATGATCGCTATACAGCGTATCCGGCACGTCTACTCTCAGAGAAGCCTCATTCGACTTGATTCCTTCATTGCCACTATAATCCTCAGCCGCCACTGCATAATGATAGGTCGCTCCACCGACCGTGATGGTATCTGTGAGTGTCAGTGCTGAGGTTGTACCGATGGAAGTATAATTTTTGCCTGATTGGGTAGAACGATACACCTTATACTGCTTCACATCTTCATCGGAGGAAGCATTCCAGGCCAGTGTGACGTTGCCTACAGTATCTGCTTCAGCAGTCAAATTGCTCGGCGCAGCAGGTGCAACAGTGTCTGGCTCCTGAATCGACAGATCGTCAATATACCAGCCATCTTTCACAACCGTATTGTCACTAGTAAAGTTGAACAGGAGGTATACCTTTTGACCCGCGAATGCCCGCAAATCAAGATATTGTGTTTTCCAGCCATTGCTGGTGCCGGTAAACGATAATACCTGTTCAAACGCATTCTGATTGTTTGTGGTTGCTACGTACACTTTGCCGAAATCAGAATTATTTTCAAGATCGTACCAATGCTTGAAGCTGACCAATGCCCCTTTTGAACTCTCGGTCAGATCAATCGGAGGGGCCATAAAATAACTGTTGGAGTTAGCCTGATATTGACCTTCGAGATTAGTCGCGATGACTTTTGTACCCGAATGTGCGCTTTTAGGGCCGCTTGTCGGAGTTCCCCATTTCCAAACACTGCCCTGTCCACCGACATTAATACCGGCAATGTCTTTTTCAAAGTCTTGTGTGTAGCCTGGTTTTACGCCTTTGGAGATTTTAACCTTGTATACTTCAGTTTCAAATCCGTTATTTCCGTAATCATTTACACGAATATAGTATTCCAGACCAGCGCTGTCCACCAAAAAAGTCGGGATGGATGCTTGATATGTACCATCTTTGCTGTCGCCGGAAGTCCGTTCCAACGGAATATATACATAGTTTGACGTACCTGCTGTTTTGGCAAATGCCTCAACGGCTGTCACGCCGACATCATCCGTTACATGAGCAGTCAGAGGTATATCAATACCCTCGAATGCGGCTGCGGGCGGTGTATGCTCGAGAACAGGTGCTTCCAGATCGTCGCCACCCGTTACAACTTTACCAGACACGGAGCCCAGACCTTGCATGACCGAACCGACTGCATCCAGCGCATTAATGACACCATGTCCGTAGCCATTGTTTGGCGAAGTAGGATATGTGCTATCTGTACGCGGTGTAGCTGTGTTCATCAAAATTTCCTCAAGCTGGTCTACGGTAAGAGAATGATTCGCCTGCAGCAACAGTGCTGCAAGACCCGCAACATGCGGACCTGCCATGGAAGTACCGTTATATCCACCTTTATAGGCGCCGCCAGCAACAGATGACCGGATATTTACACCCGGCGCGGAAACTTCGGGCTTCATTTCACCATAGGGTGAGGGTCCTAACAATGAGAAGCTTGCCAGATTATCATTGCTATCCGTGGCTCCAGTAGCGAAAGATTCCGGATAGTTTGCCGGATTGGCTACCGAGGCAGGTCCACCCGGATTGGAAAGAGAGGTATTACCTGCGGAGAATTCGGGGAAGATTTGAGCATCCCGCCATGCCTGAACCACAGGCCGGAACCATTCATCAAGACCCGGTCCGCCTCCCCACGAGTTGTTCACTACGTCTGGAGCAAGCTCGGGATGAAGATTCCCTTGGGCATCTTTTGGCGCAAGCAGCCATTGACCGCCATCCAGTATAATAGCATCCGTCGTTTCCGGATTAAAAATCCGAACCGCAATCCACTTCGCACCAGGTGCAACGCCAACTCGATTCGTTCCGTTTTCTTCAGAGCCGACCATCGTGCCCATCGTATGTGTACCATGGGAATCGTCTTCCTGATCGACCGGAAGCGTCGCATGACTATGCGGATCGTACCAGCTTAGCTCGGGATTCACGACATTGCCTGCCGCGTCCAAACCCCGCCATTTGCGATGAAGGGCCGGATGTGTATAATCTACACCTGTATCCAGATTGGCAACCACGATTCCGGTTCCGTCAATTCCTTTTTCCCACACTTGTGGTGCGTTAATATGGGATATGTTCCATTCCACCGTAGATGGGTCTACAGCGTTCTTACCTGCATTGCCAGGCTTTGCCGATGTTTTGCCATCGTCCTTCTCCAGCTCTACAGCCTTCTCTACCGTTGCAGACTTCGCCGTTGTTGCTGTGGCTGTTTCAGCCGTTTTGGCATTTGCTCCCTCTGCTTGCTTGTCAACCGTCACCTTTTGCAGATAACGCGTTTCATTAGGCAAGACTTTATCGACCTCAGGCAGCTGTGAAATATGATCCAGCACCTCCTTGGTGCTTGTTACAGCCAATGCATTGACAATAAAAAAGCTTTTATATTCCTTCACTCCGCCGCTCTCTGATTGCTTATCCAAATAATTTTCAAGCCCATATTGGGTTCTTGAAGCCGTTTCACGCAGAGAACTGATCACATGGCTGCGTGCAGCCATTTTGGCAGCGGAAGGTGTTATTTTCTCAAGCGAGGCCTTTTGGAGTGCATTTTTAGAAACCTTGTTGGTGTCTACCTGTTCTTTTAATTTGACCAGATAGGTAACATAGTTATTCTCCTCAAACTGTTTGGTCAGTTTCGGGGATACCTTCGCGGTCGTGACCTTGTGCGAGGCTGATTTCAGCTCCAGCTTGGAGCCATCCGGTGTGTTATTCGCCAAAGCAGGTTGAACAAAGGAAAAGGCCATTAGCAAAGATAGTCCGATAGATAGTGGTTTCTTGAATCGTTTAGGTTTAATCAATTACTTCTCCACTCCTTTTACTAGGTTTAATGTTTCTGGAATAACCTGTACAGAGTAAGACCTCATACCTTACACATCAAACACACGGGTTGCGCAACACGATGTGGTTGGCGACCACCTCCTTCATAGAATATAGAGGCACAAAAATATTTGGCTGTTCATAGATGGTGGTACTTCATAGGTGAGTTTACTATCCCAATAGGAAGCGATGAAATTCAGTAGAAACCAAGGAGAAAAAGCAGGAGAACTTCGAAGAAAAACATGTTATATCATTACAGTTTATATTAAAAATTGATATATAATCATATATTATGGAATAGTATAAAGTTATCAAAACAGATATACAAGTCATTTTTTTGCATTTTTCTTGAAATTCTATGACTTTTATATTCTTTTATGTACGAAACCCCTTTTTTGCGGCTACGTAATAGTGCATTACACGGTTAACAGGTGTATGCAATCTCTGTACGAGCCGCTCAAAGGGATTTCGGGGGTCTTTCTTAATCCTATCTTTCGCTCTATATCTTGTTCATTGGAAGTCGCTTATGGGATTTTTGCAAAATCCTCACTTAAGTACGGAGTTCACCGCAGCAAGCGCGTCGATCAGACCATATCCGTAACCATTGTTCGGTGAAGTCCGATACTGGCTGTCTGTCAGCGGCGTCGCTGTTTTTGAAATAACATCCTCCAGTTGATCCACGGTCAATGATGGTTTGGCCTGAAGCAGTAATGCCGCTAATCCAGCAGTATGCGGGCCTGCCATGGAGGTACCGTTCCATCCCCCCTCATACACTCCGCCCGGTACAGAAGAACGGATGTTGACACCAGGAGCCGAAATTTCAGGCTTCACTTCGCCATAAGGAGAAGGACCGCGCAGTGAGAAGCTGGCCAGCTTGTTGTTAATGTCCGTGGCTCCTGTCGCATAGGCTTCCGGCAGATTTGCCGGATTGGCTACAGACCCAGGTCCACCCGGATTGGACAATGTTGTGTTGCCTGCGGAGAACTCAGGGAAAATCTGAGCCGCTCTCCACGCCTTGGTGACTGGACGATACCATTCATCCAGGCCAGGTCCACCGCCCCAAGAGTTATTCACCACATCCGGTGCAAGCTCAGGGTGCTTTTTACCGTTTTTATCTACAGGAGCAAGAATCCACTGTCCACCATCCAGCAAGATGGAGTCGGTCGTATCTGGATTGAATACTCGAACCGCAATCCATTTGGCGCCAGGAGCAACACCGATTTCATTCGTACCGTTGCTGTCCGAGCCAACGCTCGTACCCATCGTATGTGTACCATGTCCATTTGAATCAGTCGGCAGCGATGCTCCGTCAACCGCATCATACCAGCTCAGTTCTGGATTAACGACCTGACCGGAAGCATTCAGACCACGCCATTTTCTTTTCAACGCCGGGTGAGTATATTCAACGCCTGTATCCAGATTGGCGACTACAATGCCTTTGCCGTCAATGCCTTTGGCCCAGACCTGTGGTGCTTTGATTTTAGAGATATTCCACTCGACACGGCTTGGTGTTACCGCATCCTTATACACGGATTCTTCCACTGATTTTTGCGCATTCTCTTCCGTCACAGCCGTATCTACAGCGGCTTGATCTGCAACTGCTTGGTCAGCTGTAGATTCCTCAACTACGGGCTGGGCATCCTTATCTATTTCTACCTTTTGCAGTTCCCGCTTTTCATCCGGTAAAATTTTGTCGATCTCAGGAAGTGTGGCGAGATTATCCATGACCTCTTTGGTGCTGGTTACCGCAAATGCGTTCACGATAAAGTAACTCTTGTACTTTTTGACGTTTCCGTTATTGACTTCCTTCTTTAAGTATTCCTCCACGGATTGTTGCGTTTTTTCTGCTGTATCCATGAGAGAGTTCACAACCGTTGTACGTACAGAAAGCTTAGCAGCAGCGGGTGAAATTTGCTCTGCAGAGGCCTTTTGGAAAGCATGCTTGGCAACTGACTCCGTATCCACCTGATCTTTTAGTTTAACCAGATAGGTGACATACTCACTGGCACTGAATTGTTGGTTCAGCTTGGCAGAAATCGTCGATGCTCCTGCTGAGGTGGTTGTGCTGGAATCACCATATACCGGAGAAATCAGAGAAAAAGCAAGAAGAGCGGTAAAACTGACCGACAGCGTCTTTTTGATATTTTTCGACTTAATCAATACTTTCCATCTCCCTTTACTTGGTTTTTTAATTCTCAAGGACAACCTTCCGAGCAGCTACGTCAAAAGCTCACAAAATAGCCTCTGGTACTCACCTCCTTTAAAAAATATAGATTCCGCGGGGGTGATATCCATAGGTCATCATTCTGAGGTGAACAACCCTTGGTGCAGACCGTAAAGAACGAGCATCGGGTAGAAACAGGTGGACAAGTTTGAAAATGATAAGTGAAAAAAATGAAGAGAAAGGTAGGATAAGAAATTTAGAAATAATCGAGGAGGTTAATGTGCAAGTATTAAAATACAATTTAAAACAAAAGAATGAAACATATGGTATCTTTTGAATCTAGTATAGTGTCATAAAATCAGATATTCAAGCATTTTTTTGAATTTTATTCCTTTTTTTCTTGAAGAAGAGAAAAACCTCTTCCATTTTCGAAGCAAATGCAAGTCTTCATTATGCACTTGGTTTCGGGGATTAGAAGAGATTTTTCGGCATTCAGCAACAAATTTAAAAGAGTGTTATCTGCCGCTATTTACAGGTATAGGAACCGAAACGGCTCCATCTGGAAAGGAAGATTTGGTTTGCAGCGATCTGCGGCACAGACTCGTACATTCTCGGAAAGCCATTTGCCTACATCCACAGCAATGATCCTGATTCACCAGCGCAAGGGCAGCCGTCAGGGCCTCTCCTGTATGTTCGAAAAAATGCTTTTGTCCAATCATGTCGTAGCATCCGGTTTTCTGTAGTAATGCTAGCGGTTGAGGCTGGAGCCCGGAAACAAGCACCGTTCCGCCAGACTGCCGGTATTTCTGAATTAATGCGGTAAAGTTACCTTCTCCCGTCATATCCATAAAAGGGACCTTCCCCATACGCAACAACAAAATCCCTTGTAGGTGGTCAGTCCGACCTCCCACACCTGAGTTTTCCAATACCGAGGCTGCACCGAAAAATAAAGGGCCTTCCACATTGTAAATAGCCACCTGTGGACAATCATGCTGATCTGTGACCATATGGGCGCCTACTTTTTCATGTTTTACAGAAGGATCAGGAAGTACCTTATCTACTGAAAGTGTACTGCTCATACGTTTAACAAACAATACAACTGCCAGAATTAAACCTACCTCCACAGCCGTTGTCAGCGTCGTAAAAACTGTCAGCAAAAAGGTGACAACCAGCACAATAGAATCCGCTGTCCGCGTTTTGAGAATGTGTGCAAAATGCTTGCGCTCACTCATATTCCAAGCTACTACCATCAGCACCGGAGCCATACTGGCCAACGGAATGTTAGACGCATAAGGTGCGAAAAGCACCAGGATGAGGAGCACCACGAACCCATGTACGATGCCTGACATAGGAGAAACAGCACCGTTACGGATATTTGTGGCGGTGCGGGCAATTGCACCTGTCGCAGGAATTCCGCCGAACAGCGGTGTCAGCAAATTAGCTATCCCTTGTCCAACCAGTTCACGATTGCTGTTATGCCGGGCTCCCGTCATACCGTCAGCTACCACCGCTGAAAGCAAAGATTCAATAGCTCCCAGCATTGCAATAACAAGTGCTGGCGGCAAGAGTTTCACGATCAAATCCCACGTCATCACAGGAATATGTAGCTCAGGCAAAGATGCTGGAATTGCGCCATACGCAGAGCCAATCGTAGCCACCTGCCCTGGAAAAAGTAAAGCTGCCACCAGTGTTGACAAGAGTAGACCAACCAGTGAGCCGGGTATCTTGGGCCATTTTTTAGGCACCAAAATAAGCGCGGCAAGACAGATACAAGCCGTCAGGATACTATATACATTCAGTGAAGGAAGTCGATGGATGAGCTCTGCCATGGAAGGCAGAAAAGTTTCATGCCGCTCTACCCCACGCAAGCCGAGAAAGTTAGCAATCTGACCGCTGAATATCGTCACGGCAATACCGGCCGTAAAGCCAATTGTTACTGGCTTGGGAATAAACTTAATCAGTGCCCCCAGCCTTAGCACTCCCATTAAAATGAGCATAATACCCGCCATAAAACCGGCTATGAGTAGGTTCTCATAACCGTATTGCATGACAATAGCCAGCAAAATCGGAATAAATGCACCCGTAGGTCCTCCGATCTGGAATTTTGACCCTCCCAGCAGCGAAACCAAAATTCCCGCAACAATGGTCGTATACAGCCCATATTCCGGCTTTACTCCTGATGCAATGGCAAACGCCATACCAAGCGGAATCGCCACAATCGCTACAATACTTCCGGAAATGAGATCCTTACGCAAAGCCCCTGCGTTATAGCCTTCGAACCTTCCTATCCACTTCATTCCTGTAACCCTTCTTTTCTGTAATAGCATTACTTCTCGTTACGTATACCTTCCAGCAACGAGATCGCTTCGACCAAATGATTGTCAAAAATCCGCCGCGCCACCGCAAGCAGCTCCTTCAAAAGCGGATCACGTAGTGAATACACGACCGATGTACCTTCCTTGAAACTGTTCACCAAATTTTTGGCTCGTAAAACGGCCAATTGCTGCGATACGGCAGAACCTTCGGAACCGAGCGCAGTCTGTAGCTCGTTCACATTCCGTTCCCCTTCACTCAGCACCTCCAAAATGCGGATGCGCAGAGGGTGAGCCAATGCTTTGAAAAAGTCGGCCTTAAATTTCTGGAGATCTCCTTCCATGCCTGCTCCGTCCCCCTCACAGAATGTCCTATAAACGTTCAACAATATCTGAATATTTGAATATTTAGTACAATAACAGCTTTGGGCCAATTGAACTATGATGTTACTCACACTTCACCGTGAGTAAAGTCACATTTTCCCACACTTCTACCTTTCAGGGTTGACAGCTTCCACAGGTTTCCATTAATATAGCAGTTAACTTTAAGAAAAGGGGGCCGACAGACATGACTGAGCTTTACATGATAACGACAGACAGACAGCATGATACAACCACATATTTGAGTTTTCGTCTCATCGGCCCCGTTCGGGCGACATGATGGGTGATATCACGCTGTCTGACGGCGTGATTAGCCAGGCTTTTTTATTTTTTTATGCTATTGGAAGAACAGGTTATTTTACGTATTTATGATGTGTTGATCATAAAATGTAATGACACTTTCGGTGCAGGAAGCCGTAGACGACAAGTCTGCGGTTTTTTTTGTTTTTTAATCTTTTATGCAAGTATTTATGAATTTACTTGAAGAAGGGAACTACCCATTTATATGAATATACAACATACAACCGACTCGTCCTTGCATGAAGGACCATACAGCCATCTGATGAAGCTTCCGGCAGGTGATCTGACCGTATATGCTTCTCAGCAACTTTTCTCCTCACTAGATTACAAGGTGTTCGAGATGGCTAACAACAATTTACAAATTCCGGGCATCCGCTATATGGGATACACACCAGATGTACATGTAGGCGTCGGAACCTGCATCGGTACGACTGCTGTATGGGGAATGGAGGACGGCTATGTATCTCCCTCCATCGTTGGCAGTGATATTGGCTGCGGCATGCGCGTACACCTGACCAATCTGCACAAGGATGCTTTGAAGGAAACCAAGCTGCGCCGTAAGCTGGTCAAAACCATTGACAAATACTTGCCCATGGAAGCCCACCAGCGCGGGCATTATTCGGATATCCGACTGGAGCATATTGTACGCAAGGGTCTGCACGGCTTACCCAACAAATATATTCCGGACAGCTACACTCCTAAGAAATCCACCTCACTCACCCATGTAGAGCACAGTAAGTTCTCCTTTGACGAGGAGGTGCTGAATCTTGTCGAAGATCGTACGTGGCATCGGGCTCACCGACAGCTTGGCACGCTGGGTGGAGGCAATCACTTCGTCGAAATTCAGGCGATTGAAATCGCGGAGGAAAACCGCGAAACAGCTGAAGCTTGGGGTATGTTCGACGGTCAGGTGGCTGTGATGATTCATTCGGGATCACGGGCTTGGGGTGGAGCAGTCAGCCAGGCCAGTTCATCTGCCATTGCCAAGGCAATGAGCCGTCTCGGGCTCGGTACCTCCGACCCAAGACTAGTATTCGCACCGCTGGATCACCCCGAGGCTGCACATTATGTCGATATGATGTATTCGGCGCTGAATTATGCTGTGGTGAACCGACATCTCATCGCATACTCCGTGCGTGAAGCCTTCCGCGATGTCTTTGGTACAAAGTGCGAGTTGCGTACTTTGTACGATCTAATGCACAATTATGCTTGGGAGGAATCCCATCCGGATCACGGCAGCGTGTTTGTGCATCGTAAAGGTGCTACGCGTGCTCTTCCAGCAGGACACCCTGACAATCCGCGGCCTTATCAGGCGACAGGGCATCCAGCCCTGATCCCCGGCTCTATGGGGACAGCCTCTTATATTATGGTAGGTTTACCGGGCGGTCAGGATAACTTCCACTCCATTTGCCATGGAGCAGGCAGGATTCGCTCGCGTTCTGCGACCAAACGACTCGTCAGTGTGGACGATTTTGCAGGGGCCCTGGGTGTAGGGACAGACGATGAAATTGTGGTCAATCAGGCATCACTGGAAAGCATTATCGACGAGTCTCCACAGGCCTACAAAAATGTAGATGATATTATCGAAAGTGTCACCGGGGCAGGACTCGCAGCAGTTGTAGCCAAATGCAAGCCGCTGGCCGCCCTGAAAGGAGCCAAATAATTTGAGTATAGACATCCCAGCTATCTACGAATTTGATGAACGTACAGATGGACGCATTACCGGTTATGCCGCTTATGCTCGTCTGATTGACGGTATCAGTGAAGCACTCTATAACCGCTACGGCGTAAAATACGTGCTGTATGCCAGCGATGATCCCAATATTGAGTATTGGGATCTGCTGGAGGAGGACATTCGTTCAGGCAGTCCCGATCTGGAGCATGTGGCACGAGTCTTCGATCGTTTGGAGGAACGCACCATCCAGTATGACGATGACGGACCGACTCCTGAATACGGCGTGCATCTGTCGATGCGTAATAATGTATTCGCCTACCCCAAGTGGGGCATCGCGCTGGCGCGAGTTCCCTTTTTCCGTGAGAATGGCGTGTACAATGAAGATTACGTATTTGCGATAGGCGACCAGGAGCTGCAAGGCTTCCTCGCGGGAGTACGCGGTCGTGAACGTAAGCAGAATATGAAGCGTGTCACCGTTTTTACCGACACAAGCCGTGGACTTTCTCGGCAGGCAGAGCCGATAACCCGCGCAATTACGCGGGATGACGTGATTTTGAAAGCGGAAATCAAACGGGATATTTTCCGATCACTTGATCAGTTTTTTGAAGCGGATCGTACCTTCTATCAGACTTATAACATTCCTTATAAGCGTGGTATTTTGCTATATGGCCATCCGGGCAACGGTAAAACAACACTTGTAAAATCTATTGCCAGCAGTGTACCGGGTCCGGCAGCCTACTGGCAAATTACGGAGTATACAACCAGTGAATCGGTCAAAGAGGTGTTCGAGGCGGCTACTCGCCTGGCTCCGATGGTGCTAGTGATTGAGGACATTGATTCCATGCCTCAGGAGGTGCGTTCCTTTTTCCTGAATACCCTCGACGGTGCTACATCCAAGGAGGGCATCTTCCTGATCGGAACGACCAATTATCCCGAAAAAATCGACCCGGGTCTGATGAACCGGGCAGGGCGTTTCGATCGGGCCTATGAAATCAGTCTGCCTGACGAAGCGCTGCGACTGGCATATCTCAAGCTGCGCAACTTCCTTGTTTTTGCAGGGGAAACAGGTACACAGAAGGCGGCAGCCATGACTGACGGGTTTTCGCTGGCACAGCTCGGAGAACTGTATGTCAGCACTGCTCTGGAGTGGCATGAGCAGGGAAAAGCCGATATTGAGCTGATTATTAAAGGTATGCGAGGCGAGCTCGATAAGAGCCGTAAGCAGGACTGGTTAAAAAACGTGGCCGAAGGACGTGTTGGGTTCTTCTGATTCATCCTTTCATTGCCTTATAAAGAAATTTATGTTATGTTGATAAACAATAAAGTATCGAAAGGGTGACCTTAAGCCAATGATCTACTAATCCTATCCCACCAAAGAAAAAATCGTAATCTTACGAATTTTCTGGATAGGATTAGTGTAGGCTTTGGGTATTAACAATAAGCGCCTTGCTTCTTTGACGGGAGCAGTGTATCTTCTTGTTCATACGTCTACCTCCTATCCAGAAACCAATGGATCAGGAGGTTTTTTGCATGAAAAGAATACTTGGAATCCTAATGATTAATATCTTCATCGTTATGGTGGGCGTTGGTTTAATTACCCCCATCCTGCCAGAATTGATCACTGAATTTGGTGCCAGTGGGCGGGCGATCGGTTTATTGGTAGCAGCCTATGGAGTGACACAATTCCTGCTCTCTCCAATGACTGGACAGCTGTCTGATCGATATGGGAGAAAAGCATTCATTGTCGTAGGTGGCATTGTTTTTGCTGTAGCTAAATTTATCTTTGCTATCGGTGATGAGTTATGGATGCTGTATACCTCAAGACTTCTGGAAGGAATGGCAGCAGCCCTGATTATTCCGCCCATGATGGCATATGTGGCGGATATTACAACAACCGAAGAACGCGCCAAAGGAAATAGCCTGCTAGCCGCAGCCATGTCATTCGGATTTGTCATCGGTCCTGGACTTGGTGGTCTTCTTGCAGGATATGGAACGAGAGTGCCGCTGTATATAGCAACGGGTGCGGCTATTATTGCAGTTATTTTTTCAATGATTTGTTTACCTGAAAGTTTGACGAAAGAACAAATGAAGGCAGCTCGGGCAAGAATTTCTCGGAAGGAATCTATGTACAAACAATATGTGAGATCGTTAAGGTCAAAGTATGCGATGCTCTTTGTACTTGTTCTGGTGATGACCTTTGGACTCGCTAATTTTGAATCTGTTCTTGGTTTATATGTAACGAACCGCTTCCAATTCTCGCCGCAAGATATTTCAATTATTCTAACCGCAGGTGCTGTGATCGGAGTAGGTATGCAGGCACTAGTTGTTGCTAAAATAATTAATAAGTTTGGTGAACAAAGGGTGATCAAAGGTTCGCTTCTTTTCACCTCAGCTGCTTATATTTTGTTTCTCTTCGCCATAGATTTTTGGAGTATCTTCCTTCTCACTTCCCTTATTTTCTTTGCTACCGCTATGCTTCGTCCAGCTCTTAATACACAATTATCGAAGATGGCAGGGAATGAGCAAGGATATGTAGCTGGTATGAATAATGCCTATATGAGTGTCGGGAATATTGTCGGCCCCACTCTAGCGGGATTTTTATTTGATACAAATATGTTCGCACCATTCATAGCAGGCTGTTGTATCCTATTGGGTACTTTTTTGCTTACATTAAAAATGAAATAAAAGAGGACAAATGATGAGTAAAAGGCAGCTACGGGTGCGGGGCTTATTTTTCAATGCCCGCCTGTAGCTGCCTTTTTATTCAGTCTAATCGCTTATATTTAACAAACACTCAAATTCCCTTTATTCTGCTTCCCCGCTTAGACGATTCAAAAACTGAATAGCCCGCGAACTGGTCGGCTGCTCCAGGACCTCATGCGGCGTACCCTGCTCAACGATTACACCCTGATCCATCAAAATCACATGGTCCGCCACCTCGGCTGCAAATTTCATTTCATGGGTGACAATAACCATGGTCATCCCTTCAGCAGCCAGTTGCTTTATGACCTTGAGCACCTCGCCTACTAACTCAGGATCAAGCGCAGAAGTCGGTTCGTCGAACAATAGTACCTCAGGTTCGACCGCCATTGCCCGGGCAATACCGACCCGTTGCTGCTGTCCTCCCGATAACTGATGCGGATAGGATTCCGCTTTATCAGCCAACCCCACTTTTTTAAGCAACTCCAATGCACGTTTGCGCGCCACGTCCTTGCTCTTTTTCTGAACCGTGACTTGTCCCTCCATCACATTTTGTACGGCTGTCATATGCGGGAAGAGGTTGTAGGATTGAAATACCATCCCTGTCCGCTTGCGCAGCGCCAAAATGTTTTCTTGCCGGAGCTTCGTTCCTTTCGCAAAATTCAGTGCAATATCCCCTACTTGGATCTCTCCTTGGTCAGGAACCTCCAGCAAATTCAAGCAGCGTAAAAGCGTTGTTTTACCAGAGCCGGAAGGACCGATGATAACAAGCACTTTCCCCTTATCCAACGTCACGTCAACACCCTTAAGCACTTCCAGCGAGCCGAACGATTTGTGTATATTCCGAATTTGGATCACCGGTACAATCTCCTTTATCTGACGGAAAAACGGCCTAGTCGCTTCTCCAGGTAATTTTGCAGCACAGTCAAAATGGTGCTAAACAGCAGGTAAATAACTCCCGCCTCGGTATACACCAATAGCGGTTCGTATGTGGTAGCTACAATCTGGTTAGCCGTTCTGAACATTTCCACATAGGTGATGGTCGCAGCCAGTGAGGTATCCTTCACCAAGCTGATGAATGAATTAGCCAACGGAGGTACGGACACACGGGATGCTTGCGGAAGCACGATACGACGCAATACTTGCCAGCGCGTCATCCCCAAGGAGTACCCCGCCTCCCATTGGCCTTCCTGAATGGATATGATAGCCGCACGCATAATTTCAGAGCTATAAGCCCCTACGCTGAGGGTAAAGCCGATCACTGAAGCAATAAACGGGTCCAGTGTAATACCTACGGAAGGTAAACCATAAAAAATAATATACAATTGCACCAGCAAAGGAGTTCCTCGAATCACCCATACATAGAAGCCGAAAATCAGCTTGAGTATTCTCCATTTGGACAGCCGGGCCAACGCTGTAATCAGCGCCAGCACGAGTCCAAGAGCAAAGGAGATAAGCGTGAGCGGAATCGTAAAAGAAACCCCTGCTTTTAGCAGAGGCAATAATGAATCGATAATGATTTGTATTTGGCGATCATCCATTGTACAGACATCCTTTGAAAAGATAGGTTTGAGAAGATTCGGTTCGACTTGGCGAACGTTGGGTCTTCATTTATTATTTGGATACGTCGGCTCCAAAATATTTCTCGGAAATTTTCAGGTACGTACCGTCAGCCTTCATATCAGCCAGCGCTTTGTTTACTTCATTGATCAAATCTTCGCTGCCCTTATTGAATACAGCTGCGCTGTGTGAAGCATCTGAAGATTCGTCCACCTTTTTAATTGGTGCGTCAGGCTTTTGCTTCTTCAGATCAAGATAGGATAATCCATCATTGACGGTCGCATCCACCCGTTTGGAAGTCAGGAGGTCAATGGCTTGGTTGAATCCCTCTGTTGCCACAATTTCTGCGCCGTTGCTTTTCGCGATTTGAGTCAGGTTACTGGTCAGGGACTGCCCAGCCTTTTTCCCTTTTAGATCAGCAAATTTCTGGATGTCTGTATTGTCTTCGCTTACGATCAGAACTGCCTTGGAGACAATATACGGATCAGAAAAATCATATTTTTGCTTGCGCTCATCTGTAATGGATACTTCATTGAACACCGTGTCAAACCGCTTGGAGTTCAACCCTGCGAATATGCCGTCCCATTGCGTCTCGATAAACTCCGGTTGTACACCCAGGCGTTTGCTCACTTCAGTCGCAATATCGACATCGAAGCCTGTCAGTTTCCCTGCAGCATCATGGTAGGTAAACGGAGCATAGGTGCCTTCCGTGCCAATTCTCAGCTTGCCGCTTGCTTTTACAGATTCAAGAGTAGCTGTAGCAGTGGTATCTGCTTTTCCATTATTAGATCCGTTATCTCCGGTAGATGCATTATTGGTACTGGCGCCTTTATCGTTGTTACCGCATGCCGAAACCAGCAATGCCATCACGATGAGTACAATCGGCAAAAAACTAAATTTTTTCATTGTATCCACACTCTTTCCCTTTTTCTTGATAACCTAACACGCGGCTGGTCATTGAATAGTACATCATTCATTTTCACGCGTCAATGCTTTTATCCAATAATCCCTATGCATAAGGTAAGTTATATATCTTTGCACCCTGAAGTTATTCTAGGTTGACTCTTTCATTGGCAGGCTATTCATTACAACTCCCCTCACAGCAACTTTTTCTGTACCCTTACGTTAGAGATTTCGTATAATAGGTTTTAATATGCAGTTTAGAAATATACCGGAGTGTGATCATGGATACCCAAAATTCAACCTTATCCTCTACATCACCTGAAGGAAGTCACTCGGCCTGGGCTACCTTCACTTCACCTTTAAAACAATCCAAAGCGTTCACCTTGTTGTGGCTTGGACATTGGATCGCAATGTTGGGGAGCTCAGTCACCACAGTCATTTTGCCACTGGTTATCTATTCCCTAACAGGCTCGACTACTATCATGGGACTGGCGATGACTGTTTATATGTTGCCTAACGTACTTATTCTGCCTTTCGCAGGTATGATCGTGGATAGAATTGACCGAATTCGTCTCCTTCTGTTTACGAATATCGCCCGGTTTGGACTGATGTTCATTGCGGCGGTATTGATGTTTACAGGCGGGATGAAATTGCCGGTTCTATTCGTTGGCCTAGCTTTGTACGGATTGATGGACGGTATCTTTAATCCTGCTTATTCTGCCTTACGTGCACAGGTATTCACACCTGACATACGCAATGCAGCCAACGCGTTTAGTCAGATCAGTATACAAGCCGTCCGTCTACTTGGCCCTCCGTTAGGAGGCTTCATTGTATCTTTTTCCTCACCTGGTGTCGGCTTTGGACTGGATTCTATCGCTTATCTGATATCTTTTGCCTGCTTTTGGATGCTGAGCGCTCATTTGGCCTCCATCATCGGCAAAGGTCAGGTAGATCCAGAACAGCAAGATCAGGGTAGGCAGCATTTTCTCAAGGATTTTATCACAGGCTTTACCATTCTCAAAAGCCATCCTTGGCTATGGATTACGATTCTCGCCTTTTCCTTCATTAATATTTGTTATTCAGGCATTATCGCTGTACTCATTCCGTGGCTGTTCAAGGTTCATCATGGCTACAATCCAGTCGTATACGGCATTGCGATGGCAAGTAGCGGCATTGGCGCTATGCTGGGGGCCTTTGTGTATGGATCACGCAAGCATTGGAAGCATCGCGGTCTACTCGCTTACTTAGGAGCTTTTGTTAGCGGTCTTGCTTTACTACTGTTGTCTGTAGTCACCTGGATGCCAGGACTGATTATGAGCATGATGCTCGAAGGATTTGGCATTATGATATTTGCGATTATCTGGGAGACAAGCCTCCAGGAATTAGTCCCAGCCGAGTCTTTTGGACGTGTAGCTAGTCTGGATCTAATGTTTTCCTTTGCCCTGCTCCCTGTCGGCTATCTGGCAGTAGGTGCTGTGGCAGATAAGCTTGGTGGTATGTTCACAATTGGCATGTTTGCAACCATCGGCATGTGTATCGTGCTGGGCGTTCTAAGTGTTCCTCATATCAGGCGGTTTCAATAGGAAAAATTCGTCATTTTCCTCAAAAAAAGCTGCTCCCACAGGTTCATTTTCGAACCTTGCGGAAGCAGCTTCTTTTCCATTTTAGCCTTGCGCCCCATAGGGCTAGTCTATTCAATGATTCGTAAAGTTAGCCTCTACTCCGTCCAACGGAACGGAAGATCAAGCTTACAATCACGACCAGCACAATCGCACCAATTAATGCAGGAACGATGTAGAACGATCCGATTTCAGGACCCCAGTCTCCCAGAATCAAGCTACCCAACCATGCACCGATAAAACCAGCGATGATGTTACCTATCACGCCACCCGGAACATCACGACCTGCGATAATTCCTGCCAACCAACCAATAATACCACCAACAATCAATGCCCATAACCAACTCATTTTGCGTCACCTCGTTTAAGTTTTTATCGTTGTGTTCTATTATTAACCACTCGAACTCCTTTTGAACACACAGAAGACAATTGGTTAATATTACCACCGAACGAA
Source organism: Paenibacillus sp. 203 (assembly GCF_037027525.1). Classification (NCBI taxonomy): domain Bacteria; kingdom Bacillati; phylum Bacillota; class Bacilli; order Caryophanales; family Paenibacillaceae; genus Paenibacillus; species Paenibacillus sp. 203. The sequence goes on along the minus strand of NZ_JAXCHD010000005.1, from coordinate 148,356 downwards.
ACACTGATTTAGGGGCTATGATACCATCCTACGTGCCTCTACGACTATTTATACACCCCTTGTGTGAAAAGTGTGTCTAATATGCGCTTATCCTTGTATTCCTGCTTTTTTTGTGCCATCCTCACATTATGGCTTCATTAATGTCACTTCATGCATAAGTTACAAAAATAACAGATTAATTAAGGAGTGACCCCAACTGGAGTGTCGAGTAGGATGTGCCGCCTGCTGTATTGCCATTACGATTTCTTCCCCTATTCCTGGCATGCCAGATGGAAAACCAGCTGGTGTTCCTTGCCCTCAGTTAACTTCCGATTACCGTTGCCGATTGTTTGGCAAACCTGAGCGCCCAGTTGTATGCAGTGGATTCCATGCTGATGAGGATACGTGTGGAAGCACTAATGAAAGAGCATTTGAGCTGCTAAGAGAGCTGGAGGAGTCAACTTTACCGGGTAAATCTTAAGGAGAAGTTCATTCTATATGAAGGAGAATTTTAATTATGAATGTTATTGAAAAAAGAATTGCCGAATTGAAGCAATATCGGCCCGATCTTACCGCCCCGAAGGATATAGATTTATTCTGGGCCAAAACATTGGAAGAAGTTCACGCCAAACCTGTACATGCGTTCAAAACTCTCGTAGAAACGCCATATCCTCATATTCTTGCTTACCGAGTTACTTTTGAGGGTGTCGATGATACGCCTCTGCATGCCTGGTATGTACGCCCCCGATTTGCCGGAGATCAAAAGTTGCCGTGTATCGTTCTGTTTCATGGCTATACAGGCGGAAAAGGCTATCCTGAAGATTATTCCTCTTGGCTCATGCTTGGCTTTGCGGTATTGGCCGTAGATGTGCGTGGCCAGGGAGGAGAAACGGGAGACCGTCTGGGTGATCCTCATGGTACGGTTAAAGGCTGGGTAACGAAAGGAATATTGGACAAGGATACCTGCTACTACAAAACGATTACAACCGATGCCCTTAGAGCCGTAGATTGGGTAGCGGAGCAGTCGGATGTCGATTCGGCTAAAATCGCAATCAGTGGCGCCAGTCAAGGCGGCGGACTTTCATTAATGGTGGCTGCGCTCAGCGATAAAGCTGCCATTACGGTAGCGGATATCCCCAATATGTGTCATATGGATTTTGGTATGATGAATTCTACCAGTTCCCTGACGGAAGCAGCTGAATTCGCCAACCGATTTCCGGAGCATTTGGAGCAGGTACTACATACATTAAGTTATTTTGACGTGATGAATCTGGCTCATCGCATTCGTACCCCGATCATGGTATCGGTAGGGTTCAAGGATACGGTGTGTATGCCAGAGACGATTTTCGCCGCTTATAACCGTATTGAATCACCGAAAACGATTGAAATTTATCCGTTTACCGGACATTGGGTTGAAGGCTTTCAAAGACGCAAAACGGCAGAATTTTTAGTTCAGCATTTTTCTTAATTCGATTTCCAACGCTCGAAAGTACAATATATAGAATGATTCCTCCGGTGCACAAAAAAAGAACACCACGCATCAAACTGCGTAATGTTCTTTTCTACTGCATCGGGGCCAGTCCCGCTTACGCCCGACAAACTCCTCGACAACTCACACGAAACAAATCTTCTAAGATTACGATGCAGCTCGCTGTTCTGCTGCCGAATCCCCTGCCCATTTTCGCACCCAAACAAAATCCATAATCATCAGACCAAACGGGATGAAGGAGGCAAACATAATAAAAAGAGGCCGCCGTATAGACCAGTGCAGTGCTGTTTTTCCATAGATTAAAGCAACGAGGAGCAACAAAAAGCTCACCCGGTATATGTTACCAATCACCATAACCGCCTGGGTCATGCCCGCAGCTTGCAGGGGCTGGTGGGTGAATAGTATCGCCAAATAAGCTATAGCTTGAATCCAGAGCATGAGTCGGACACGCCCCAAAGGTGTTCTTAACACAAATTTAATCCCCTCTCCATAAGCAAGGATGTTCTCTCATCCTTTACACATCCTTTATTATAACGAAAAGGTTCCCAAACTCCAACCTATCCATTTTTGAGTTTTGACCTAATGAGTTGTGTCTGATACAGTTGTGTAAGAGGTGATTATAAATGCTTAAATTGGGTATATTGGACCAATCTCATATTCCTGAAGGCGGTACTGCTCAGGATGCATTATCCAATACAACAGATTTAGCGCGTGAAGCTGATCAACTGGGATATAGCCGTTATTGGGTATCCGAACATCATGCGTCCAAAACACTAGCGCACTCCAGCCCTGAGGTGCTGATTGCGCATTTGGCTGCTCACACATCACGCATTCGTGTGGGTTCAGGCGGTATTATGCTGCCACACTATAGCGCGTATAAAGTCGCCGAAAACTTCCGCTTGCTGGAGGCGCTCCATCCAGGACGCATCGACCTGGGAATAGGGCGTGCTCCCGGTGGTTTACCCCTGGCTACTCGTGCCCTGCAGGAAGGCAAGTATCAATCTGTCGAACAATATCCACAGCAGATTCTCGATTTAATCGATTACTTCCATGATTCGGTGCCTGACAATCATCGATTTGCCGGTCTTCATGCCTCCCCGATGATATCGACCGTTCCTGAATTATGGTTGCTCGGCTCCAGCGGAGAGAGCGCCAGATTGGCCGCGATGATGGGTGCCTCCTATGCCTTTGCCCAATTTTTCGGGACTCCAGGTGGTGTAGAAGCTACCGCACGTTACCACGAGCAATTCCAGCCTTCGATCCTGGGTGATAAGCCCCATTCCATGGCGGCAGTTACGGTGGCCTGCGCGGAAACTGAAGAGGAAGCTGAGCAGCTGGCGTCCAGTGCTAGTTTGTATTTCCTTTTGCTCATGCAAGGTAAAGAAATGAGTTCTCTTCCGTCGGTGAAAACAGCAATGTCCTATCCGTACACGGAGTTGGATCGTGAGCGGCTGCGTCAGTCTGCAGCCTGGCGCGTTGTTGGTACCCCTGAACAGTGTAAAGAACAACTGCTAAGACTGGCTGAGCAGTATCGTACCGATGAGTTACTGGTCGTTTCATCCATTCATGACTTTGATAAACGTATTCAGTCCTACCGTCTGCTGGCCAAAGCTTTTGCTTTGGTATAGACGCAATTGAACGGAGGCTGAGCTTCTGAAACATTAAAACCCCCGCCTGCCTATGATGGCAACAGCGGGGGTTTGTCGTAGAGAAGGGTTCATTGGAACCAACCCCTCTGCACTATGGAAGTAATTCAAGCACCACAAAAGTCGAATATCATATGGTACTTTGGTAGTATATAAACCGACACTAAAGGGTGGGTCGTCCACTCCTAAAGTTCCAGTATCCATATACCAAAGACGTATGCTTTATACTCCAAAGCTTAGAAAGATTGCACCCTAAAGTCCCATATCTTTACTCGTTTCGATAAAGTTAGTAACGGTTAAATTCTAAGGTTCTATACCCCAAACCAGCTTACCCTGCTGATATACAGTGCCATGGTCCCAGTCTGCGAATGCTGTTTGGGTAGCACCATAGGAGTAATCGTTGGTCTCATCAAAATTGCTCCAATTTGCAGCATGAATCCGGGGTTGAATTTCTCCACTTTCCTCGCCAGGCTGAATCGTTCCCGCTCCATCTGTGAAAGAAATCTCCACATATTTATCAGCCTTGGACTTTGGATTCGGCAATGTTACAAAAGTTGCTTTTACCTTTTCAGTGCCAATCCTAGCCCAGTCCACAAAAAACTGTTGAGCTTGTTTGCTTTCATCTGTGTAATAGTAGCGAATTTTTAGATCACTCAGCTTTACAGCTGTTTTTCCTGTGTTTTTGATATTAAATTCAGGACGGATTGCGTTATCCTTGGCGTTCGTGTCACCAGTGCGATACTGAAGCACAATCCCTTGATCGTTACTGCCTGGTGTACTTCCTCCGTTGCCGTTATTGCCGCCGTTGTTGCCACCACCGTTATCACCGCCAGTATTGCCAGTATTGCCAGTATTGCCATCTCCGCCGTTATCCCCACCGTTGTTTCCGCCTCCACCATTGTTGCTGGAGCCTTCCAGAATCGCCTGTTTTACGAATTTGCCGGAAGCCGACAATTGCGAATCAGGCCATCCGCCCTTACGGTCAGCACCAGGCAACAGCGCAGCAGAGGTCTCATTTTTATCTGCCAAAGACCAGTTAGTCCAGCTGATTCCACGGCTTGCAAGAAAATCAGTCCATACTTTGGATTCATTCAGGAACGGACCACCGTTACCCGAAGCATCGCTTGTACCCCACTCGGTAGCAAATATGCCCACGCCTTTGTTCAGCGCATAATCGACCCGATCGCGCAAGTACTGTCCATGCGTACCCGCATAGAAATGTACGGTATACATTGTATTCTTGTCTGGAAGTGGATGATCTGCTGCATCATGTACATCCTGACTCCATGTGCCTGTTCCTACAATAATAATATTGTCCGGGTCCTTAGCTCGAATAACCTGAGATACCTCAGACGCATAAGGTCGGATTTGATTGTTCCAGTTCACATTCCCATTCGGCTCATTGGCAAGTTCATAGATTACGTTAGGCAAATGGCCGTACTGAGTCGAAAATTCATTAAAAAAAGCTTTGGCTTCATTTTTATGAATGTTCGGATCGCCATCTGAAAGAATGTGCCAGTCAATAATGACGTACAAGCCCAGTTTCTGTGCTGCCTCAATCGCTTCCTTCACTTTATTTTTCAAAGAAGGGTTGGCAATATAACCATTTTCTTCAGTGTACAGTGCAACCCGGAATACGGAAATGCCCCAATCGTCCCGTAGCCATTTCATAGAGTCCTGATTTACCAGATCCCCAAACCATTGGACACCGTGAGAGCTAATCCCTTTGAGTTGTACAGGTTTACCGTTTTTATCCACCAGTTTACCATTCTTTACTGAAAGTTGTCCGTAACGTTCCACAGGGGTCGTCCCGGCAGCCTCCGCTGTTTGCGTATTCCAGTTGAATCCGTTCGTTAACGTTAATAGCAATACTGCTGTTAGCATCACCGCTACTCTTTTTGCGATCCTTGGGAGGACCCATTGCCCATTCATCATTTACACATTCCTTCCTTTTTATAAAGTAGATGAGACTTATCAGTACGTTGTTCTCCGCTCTTTCGCCCCCTCCTTCATACAACAAGAGGATCAGGTCCAAACATCGATGTCACTTACCTGTATATGGATGATACTACTATTATAGTTAGTTTCATGTTACATTTCGACTCTATGATTGAAAATGAACAGGAAGTCACGGTTTTGGGATGAGTTCTGCTTGGTTGGCTACTATAGAATACTAAAGGGACAAAAGACTCATTTACCGATAGCAAAATTCGGAGAATTTTTAGTTGTTTGATAAAAAAAGACTGCTTCCCGTGCCTTGGCTCGGTAGCAGTCTTATAGATGATCTTATATGTGATCGAATAATGTTACAAATTTCGTCTTAACGTAGGATCTCCCTATTACCCCTGAGCAGTTGCTTGAGGTTCTTTGGTCGTCTGATCTTCCTTCATATCGCCGCCATCCGTCGCTTGATCTGTCAGTACAGTCTCAGATGAGTTACCTATTACCTTGTCAATAAGTTGCAGCCAAGGTTCTTCACTACCTCCACAGCTCTCAATATCACCGAGCAGGGACTCTAGCGTGGTTCCTTCTTCTGGCAAATCAATAACTAAACTGTCTTCGTCAACTTGGATGGTGCAGCAGGTTTTCATTGTAAATCCCTCGCTTAATTCATATTTGAGCATGCAGTAAGCTAGCTCAGATGGGATGAACTCCCATGGATTCCGGGATAAGCCCTTTGAATCCGTCTGAAATTATAAACCTAATGCACATCAATTGCAATGAACAAACCTTGAACTTTTAAGAATTAGCGAGTGTTACAGGCAGGAATGGATATCTAAACGAAGTATTCGCGCCAGTAATTTTGGATTTATAGAATTAGTTCAAACATTCAGCAAGCTCCGTAAAAATCACTCCAAGCGCATAAGCCCCCGCGTCTGGATAACCAAGGCTTCTCTCTCCTACCGTTCCGGCACGGCCCATGCGCGCCACGATGTCTTCCGTCTTTTTGGCCCCTGATACAGCGGCTTGAGCACCTCTTACAAAGGCTGTCTTCACGTCAAAATCTAATTTCGCGCTCTCCGCCCAGCTATCCGCACATGGCACTAATGCATCTATAAGCGTTTTATCGCCAACGGCGGCTCCTCTGCCGAAAGAACGTTCGCCTGTCGATTGTATGCCTTGCACCGCAGCCTGCATCATATTTGCGAATTCAGAAACGGTGAGTTCGGTGAGTTTGCCCGCAGATCGTGCCGCTGCGCGAAATGCTGAGCCCCAGATCGGACCCGAAGCCCCACCGCAGTACTCCATGATGACGAGCGAGCATGAATGAAGAAAGGCTCCCATCGTCAAAGAATCTTGATTCAGGATGTCTCTCCATTCCCGTTTCAGCTGACGAAATCCCTTAGCAACGCTCATTCCAAAGTCGCCGTCACCTGCATGAGAGTCAAGATCGCAGAAAGATACCTCATTCTTGATGATAACCTCACTCATCTTATCGACTAGGTAGATAAGATTGTTCAACGTAACTTTGTTGTTCTCAATAACCGCGAAGGCAGGGTCCGTTTCTACCTCAAAGGATACTTGCCGATTTTCGTCTGCTACAGTTGAAATATCCATGAATTCGACATGATCAACAGGTCCAGCCACCTTGAACGCAGGTGCGTTGCTTTCATAGGAGAGGAGCGTTTTCAGTTCGTTGTCCAGCTTCATGATGGAAACCGAGATACCTGCCATATCGATACTCGTCATATAATTGTTGACAAAAGTGCGATCGATCGTGATCCCCTTCGCTGCTAGTTCGCGAGTGACCGAATGGTTGAAAAGGTACAGTTCTTGCAGAGGCGTACCGCCGAAACCATTGATCAACAGGGCGATTTCTCCGCTGAAGCCAGTTTCGATCTGCATGTCTCGAAGGAGATCGGTTACCATTCTGCCTGCCAGCGTGTCCGCATCCGTCAGCTTCTCGCGGCTGGTCCCAGGCTCGCCGTGAATGCCGACGCCGTACTCGATTTCATCATGCCCGAGCTCTACTGTTGGCGTGCCCTTCGCCGGCACGGTACACGAAGTCAGGGCGAATCCGATACTGCGTACATTCGCAGCAGCTTTCTCGGCCACTGCTTTAACTTCCGCCAGACTCCGGCCCTCTTCCGCCGCTGCACCCGCGATCTTATGGACGAGTACCGTTCCCGCCACCCCGCGCCGTCCGACTGTATATAGGCTGTCTTCTACAGCGATGTCGTCCTCAACCTTTACATAGTCCACTTCCAGACCGTCTTCAGTGGCCAAATGGGCGGCGTTTCTAAAGTTCATAATATCGCCGCTGTAATTTTTAATAATCAGCAGCGCACCTTTTTTCCCAGTTGTTGCTCGGATGGCCTGATATACTTGAATTTGTGAAGGAGAGGCGAAGACATCACCGCAGACCGCGGCATCGAGCATCCCTTTGCCAACGAAGCCGGCGTGGGCGGGCTCATGCCCGCTGCCACCGCCGCTGATGAGCGTTACTTTCTCCGCGTTCAATTCCTTTTTCTTGAGCACTTTGTATTTTGGCAGAAATTCCAATTCGGGATGCGCAAGCGCAATACCACTGCACATCTCAAGGACCAAATTTTCCGCACGGTTGATGACCTTTTTCATGCTACTTTACCTCCGCTTTGTACTGGCTCCCGATACGGTCGGCCGCAGCGATTGCCGCTGCAACCTGCTCCACTGTGACCGGAAACGGCATGGAATGAATCGATTCCTCCAGAATGCAAGCCTTTGCAGCTACTTCCATGAGTTCTTCCTGGCTGATATGATCGACGCCGATATCAGCCAAGCAGACCGGTAAACCGACGGCTAAACAGAAATCAAGGACCTGATGTAATTCTTCCGTGGGTGCGTTTTCGAGCACCAGCTGTGCGATCGTGCCGAATGCAACTTTCTCTCCATGATAATAATGATGCGTGCCTTCCAAAATCGTGAGTCCATCATGAATTGCATGGGCCGCCGCAAGTCCGCCGCTTTCGAAGCCGAGGCCTGAGAGTAAAATATTAGTTTCAATGATATTTTCGAGTGCTTGCGTAACTTGGTTTTCATCACATGCCGCTTTTGCTTTGGCACCATCTTTCAACAGCATTTCATAGCATAGCGTTGCAAGTGCAGTCGCCGCATTCGTACCTACTGCTGGCGCACACTGTCCTTCGCGCACTCCGTTAGGCAGTCCGGCATTGACCCTGGAGTAAGAACGAGAAGTCGCACGGGCTTCAAAGTAAGTTGACAGTGCATCACCCATACCTGATACAAGGAATCGGGTTGGTGCATTAGCGATAACGGTGGTGTCGACTAATACGACACTCGGACTTTGCTTAAAATAGGCGTAATCGTCGAAAGCGCCTTCTGGGGTGTAAAGAACGGCCGAGTGGCTTGTCGGTGCATCCGTCGCAGCAATCGTCGGACAGATGATTAGCGCTTCCCCTTGAGCCACGCATTTCGCCGCGTCGATCGCTTTTCCACCGCCGAGACCTACGATACAATCGCATCCGTTTGCAGTAGCAATTTCCTGAAGTCTGGACACTTCCTGTCTGGAACACTCACCCATAAAACCGCTTTCAATAAAGGTTACGTTATATTTACCCAAAGTGGAATCAAGCTTATCTTTTACCCGCGCCACATCGTCAGGATGCGCAATCAGTAAAGCGGATTTGCCGAAGGTGCTCACATAGTAACCCAAATTCAACAATTCGTTTTCACCTTGTACATATTTGCTTGGGCTGATAAAAGCTTTTCTCATCTATAATTCCTCCTTATGATTGTGTTGGCTTCGTTCTGATTAAGACTATAACCGAACCATGTAAACTTTACATTGGAGGAATCAAGGAATATATTATAATTTACAATCGTATTTTTTTGCACTGAAGATCACGAATTGTACTTTTTTGTTATTGCTTACAGAATAATTTACCTATAAGGGATGAGAATCTTGATACGTGAACATTTGAGCATCCAGAAAATCTTTGATTTGAAAAAGTGGGAGCAGTTGCAAGATTCATTAGCATCCGTTACCAAATTAGCCATTCTCACCGTCGATTATAAAGGGAATCCCGTAACTAGCCACAGCCAATGCCAATCGTTTTGCAAGAAGGTTCGCCAAGATGAGAATCTCCTTCCCTACTGCCAAAAATGTGACTCTCGCGGTGGACTTGAAGCGGTGCGTTCCAACAAACCTTATATTTATCTCTGTCATTATGATATCATCGACATCGCGGTACCGATCATTATCGACGATAAGTACATCGGCGCCGTCATGGCAGGTCAGGTCCGCTTAGCCGATCCTTCGAGCGCCTTACATCTCGAGCAAATCCTCACCTCAAAAAATGAAAAACTGTACAGTTCCAAATGGGAAGAACTTAAGAACGACTACGCCGATCTGCCGTCCATGACCTATCAGGAAATTCAGACGATCTCCAGCATGTTATCCTTATTGTGTAATTATATTGTTGAAGAAGCGATGAACAAAAATCTTCTCGCAGAAATGTTCGAGAAGGCGTCGGCCACACAGTCCACTCCACAGTTGTCCGAGATCCTTCCTGGCTACTCGTTGGAGCATATCGAAAACCTTAAGAAAGAAATGAATAATTTCTTAGCAGATGCCTATCTGAATTCCTCAGGAGATGTGGATATTTCGTGCGGAAATCCCGTACTAAAACCCGCCTTCGAATATATTTTTGAGCACAAAGGTGAAACTTTTTCTCTGAAAGCCTTGGCTGACTTATGCCACATTAGCCCAAGCTATTTTAGTCGGCTGTTTGCGAAGGAAACGGGAGAGAACTTTTCCAGCTATCTTTCCCGCCTGAAGATTAAATGGGCGAAGCAGTTGCTCGAAGCTACAGATATTCCGGTATCCCAGATCAGTAGCGAGCTCGGCTTCAATGAGCCGGGGTATTTCATTAAAATATTCAAAAAGTATGAAGGCACAACGCCCGCGGTGTACCGAAAGTATTACAAAGGATAAAATAAACGAAAAACAGATGATTCACGGGTCTAACGTCACCATGATCATCTGTTCATATTGTTGTGCTCAAGTTGCGTATCCAGCTCGTGCTTCTCAGGCTGCCTGAGATTATGTTTTGCGTCATGTTTACTGAATCTGCACTGCTTAATCCCTTCATCCCCGCTCATTTTGAGGTGCATTGTGCACATGGTTGGCGTCGGTAAACGTAGAAAAACAGATCAATCATGGTGGTATCTGGATATTAATTAACACACCTTATGTAAGGCTATTGCGTTTAATAGAACTTTTTCCAGACATTCTGTACCTGCATCTTATTTCATGAAAACTTCCTATAGGTAAAACAATTAATGTTGGTGAATCTAGGGTAAATCTATTTATTCGGCACTGAGTGGAGTCTATGTAATCAGCCACCGGGACTGAGAAACGAGCCAAAAAAGACCACATTTTAATCGGTTAGCTTATACAGTGCAATTTGTATTTCAGCATTATCCCCAGTGGAAGCGCATAATCACCTGCATTCGGCCAACTACCAGCCTTCGTTCAACACGTTGCTTAAAGGCTTTGCAAATGCTTCTGGACGCATAACAAACTTTCCTAAAAAAATCCTAGTCTCATCTTGAGCTTTCGGTCCTTGAGAGGCGCACTTTCCAGCTTGTCCTTGCCCACAGAACCATACAATGGACCTCTTTCCCGTCTCCACCTCCTTAGTCAGAATCTTCGTGATGCCCTTTTTACTATCGGGGGCATACATATCTATTCTCATCGTCTATTTAACATGTCTGTTTCAGTGTTGTTATTTCCACCGTCGTAGCAACCGCACTAACTGCCCTATAATCGCTTCATACTCTGTTTGGGCTTGAGCGATTAACCCCAATGTTTCTTTTACTTCTAGTACCTGATTTGTTATTTTCTTTTTGTGATTTTGAACATGCAAAAAGACTCATTCCTCCTCTTTGTTCAAGTTGGAATAAGCCTTTGAAAGTTACCAAGCCTATTATTCAGGTTTTAAGTGATTGGATTATTGTATATGTTGGACAAACTTATTGTTTCATGCAATTAAATTTACACAAACTTCTTAATACTACTAAATGACAAACAAATTAACATTTTCTTGAAATCAAGATGTACTCATAATGTATAACTTACGCTATCCATCAGTATTTTTACGATACTAAAAAATTTAGCAAGGATCAAGTAAAGAAACTGACGCCCGTTAAGTAACCACGGCTAGCTTATTGCTGAAGGGCTATTCTCTTAATGTCAGCAAAGTTAGGTATTGACGACCATTCTCACAAGGATTTTTATTATATTCAATATCATCTCTTAATTTACACTAAAAATTAATACATATTATTTTTTCCTTTAAATACATTTAAATATATTATTCATTTTATTTGCTAACTCAATAATCATCTCTCGTTTTGCTATCTTGTTAATCCATTGAATGGGAATTTGCTGAATTCCATAATATATACCAGCCAAACCACCAGTTACCGCAGCAGTAGTATCAGTGTCATTACCTAAATTCACAGCCTTTAATACAGCGCTTTTATAATCATTTGTTGTTAACAAACACCAAAAGCTTGCTTCTAATGTGTCAATAACATACCCTGAGGAATTTATTTCTTCTTCATCAAGCTCCATTAAGTTTTCTATAAGTATCCTTTTAAAAAATTCAAGTTCAAGGGAAAAAGGTTCTTTCTTGTAAAAGAAATTCAAAATGTTGTTCCTCATAATATTAAAAGCTTCTTGAAGGGAGAGCCCTTTTAAAAGTAATAAAGCATATTCAACATATATTGAGCATGCTAAAATTGATCTAGGATGAGCATGTGTAATCTTTGATACATCATGAATAACTTGATACTTATATTCTTCATCCCCAACATGTTGTAAATAAAATGATAACGGGAGAATTCTCATTAATGATCCATTACCGTTATCATTAACTTGCTTACCACCAGTCTCTGAAGGATGCCTACCTTCAATTAATTTTTTTACAGATTCTGATGTAGTTCTTCCAATATCAAACACTTCACCATGCGGAGTCCAATATGATTGTTCATACCATTTTTTCATTTTATCAGCAATATCAGTAATATAATAACCATTACATAGACTATCTCCTAGGCAGAAAGTCAAAGAGCTATCATCAGACCAAGTTCCTGCTGGTTGTTCATGAGTTCCGTAACCAATCATATCAAAAATAGGGGATTTTTTCAAACTAGCTCTTGAACTAAATTCCGCCGGTAGTCCTAATGCATCTCCGACACACACCCCCATCAAACCATCTAATACTGTATTAGGTATTACTGTATTCCCTTTACTACTCAGAGGCTTAAATTTAGTTGTTCTGTATCTTTCCTCAATTGGAGAAAAGCTTATACCATTATCATTTAAATATTTTGATCTATGAAGGACTAAATTATTTATAATTTCCCTAGGAATCCCTTGTGGAAACGCTAAACAACTGTCATTGCCTTTAAAACTAGTACAATAAAAACACTGCGAAACACTACTTACTTGAATATCTTCATCAAGTTCCCATCGTTGAGTCATAGTCAATTTTTTGTTATCTTTTGACTCTGGTACCATTAGTTATCGAGCTCCAATTCAATATTTTTCATCCCGTCTTCCTCCCAAGCTTTTGTAATCTTAAAGCTATGTCCCCGTCCAAGTAATATTTCACTTTCGATGTCATCAAGAGCCCCAATATTAGCTACAGAAGTACCCTTTTTAACTTTAATTATAGCAAAAATTCCATCATCGTGAGCCATAGCAAACATCTCTGCTACACCTGGATTTGTACTTGTAGAGACAAAAGCGTCATCAGAATACTTAAAGGATTGAATTTCCATAATCCTATTCCAATTATCCCCTATTTCTCTACTACTAAAACCTCGGTATAATATCATGTCTTCTGACAATATACCTTTGACTATTGCTGAATCTAATAATGGTACATATTTTTTAAGATTTTCATTCAAACTGTCGTACCGAAGCCCTCTATTTAACTCCTTATAAATATCATTGCCTTTATATTTTATTAACGCATTAATTTCAGCTTCGCTTAACGAATTAATCCAACTCTCGGGATTATGAATTGGATCATGAGTTTCAACTTTCCCCGTCCCCTTAGTTTCAAGCGGCATCTCCTGTGGTTTGCTCACTTTGGGAGCTGTAAGTTTAATACTTGAACTGGATGGCTTGGCAGCTATATTAATCTTCCCTTTGGAGATAGATCCCGTCTGATTAATCTCGGGAGAAGTAACCTTATACTTGCCTGTTCCGCCTGTGCTAAGACGAGGCCTAACTCTGGCTGGTTTGGTAGTAACTTTCACCTCATTGGAGATAGCTTTAGCTGGATTGATCTTGGGAGAAGCTTGAACTTTCATTCTTTGTTTGAGCAACGATAGCATTTGAGCAGTCTTGCCGTTACTTGTGAGTTGTCTTGCCGATGTGTACACTTTTCCCATGTTCGATTTCACTAAAGGGCCTAATCCAGCAAAAGCTCCACCAAACGCCCCTCCAAGTGTCGTCCCTGTCACTAAGGCTTCTGCTAATTCGTCACTCTTTGAGCGATCATGGGTCAGAGAAAGGCCAACAGATTGTAATCCACCAGATATGCTCCCTGTAAGAACCCCGTTAGAAATCTTTTGGGATACCTCTTTATTCATTACTTTCCCTATACCGTTTGCTAATTTATTTTCAACAGCTTGTCCTGCTTTGGTGGCCAAAGTGCTTTCTGCAATTTTGACTGTACCTGAATAAAATCCTTGCCCTTTGATACCAGATCCAGTCGGAGTTAAAAAGTTCCCCGCAACGTTCCCTGCAAAATCACCTATTTTATCTACCGTTTCATTTCCCGTTGATGCTACCTCATACTCTACGGGACTGCCAATAGCAGCAGCAGATGAAGTACTGAAACGCTCAATTGCTTTACCCGCAGTAGTTTCTAGTAGAAAATAATTAATCCCATCAACCCCAGGAACTAGAATATTCTTCTTCATCCATTTCAATGTAGGGTTTGAAGGGTAAGTGGCTGTTAGCTCCCTTTGTCTTTTCTCATACTCTGAGATTTTCTCTTGTGGTTTAGGTAGTGCATTCACTCTCTTTACCCATTCATCTAATGCTTTCTTATCCCCCGCAGCCCCACGAGCTAGTAAAGAATTAGTCAATAGATAATGGGCATTCAATGGATTAGGAGGAGCAACATTTTTAGGTACGCTTGCCAGTAGCGATAAACCTGCTTTCGTATAATTCTTTTTATATACGTTTACGCCCGTATTTAAAGCCGTTGCCACAGATCCAACTATGGGAATCATACCTGCTACACTTAGACACGTTTGTACCTTGTTAAGTATTCCGTCCAAAATCCCCGACTTCGGGTTCATCTTGGCTACGGTTTTCCCAGGAGCAGGCTTGCTCTGAGATGCCTTCATTTCATTATAGGCTTGTACCGTCATGAGTGGAGGTTCTGGTACAGGAGCTAGATCGGCAACATATACAGGACGCTTTATAATTCCATCCAGATTGACTTGAGATGAGCGAAAATCAGTCTCTCCATCAAGTATCAAACTGCTTCTCGCTGCCTGCATATATATAGACTCCCCAGCCTGCATACTCAGTTTAGTACCTGCATCCAACGTCAACGTCCTTCCAGCGTAGATGGACAGTTCACCTTCACTTTGAACTTGCACTCCATTTTGATCTAGTTGGATATACACCTTACTCATCTTCGCCGTCACCAAAACTTCAGATGGACTTAGCTTCAGTTCCTTACCTCGGTTTGTCCCCCAATACTTGACGTCAGGATCAGTCAATTTGGGAGTGGATGACTTACTACGCCGTACAGAACTCTTCACAAATCCTTCCGACTCTCGTTCATTTGGAAATTGCAATTGTACTGTATCACCTAGCTCAGGCATAACGTACCATCCGGTATGCCCCTCTGCTGAGAATCCTGTGTCGTAAGGAAACCACGTTGCCTTGCTCTTATCTTGTCGTTCATCAATGCTCAGATGTACACGCACTTGGTCTCCCATAACCTCGACAACTTTACCTTCCAAGGACGCCCCACAAATTTGGGCATTACAATAGAGGTTTTGATGTATTCCCTCGCTCTGGACCAATGTGTATTCATGCAATAGTAATCCACTTCGTATTTTGGATACAATCCGGGTTACAACAAGCTCTTTGCCTCGAAACCGCAGGTGATCTCCCGGTCGGAAATACTGTCCACTTTCTACAGTATAACAGGTCATATGTAATGAGGCTGATGTCTCAATCGTGTCCTCTGTTTCTCCTATTGCTGCAAAACTTCGTTTTGTGCTGTATACCACCTCATTTAATTCACCTACATTCCCTTCAGGTATACCGAACCAAAACTTAGGTGTTTCAGCAGCAACTTCTGGTACCAAAACACCTCCGAACCGGGAAGCCATACGTTTTAAAAAAGCCCAATCCGTTTCTCTATATTGTAGAGTAAATTCTCCTAATTTGGTATTTTGAGATACAGTATCAATAATATCCGATCCTTCATACTTGGAAAGAATCTGTCTTTGTAACTTATCATAGGTTAGATTCTGATCTTGAAAGGATCGGGTAATAGGCTTTATATCTAGTTGAATCGTATGTGATACCGCTTCTATCTCAATATAATAAATATCACGAACTGTTTTCAAATCCACATGCGTAATTTCTCCATGAAATAATATCCTTACACGCTTACCAAGTTCATCTTTTTGAAACACTTCTACAGACTCGGAGGCACCCTCCATTTGAATCAAACGAGCCTGCTCTCCTTCTGGAAAAATCCCCCGAATTCGTAGGAAGGCGTGATCATTTAAATTTCGTTCAATATGCAGTTGTTCTATATGTTGTATAGGATAAATACCGACAAATTCTAAACTCTGATAACTCGATATTTTCTCAACTTGGCTCACTGAGTATATTCCCCCTCTCTTACAACATCACCTAAAAAAATTGCAAAATATCTATTGGGATTAAAAATTCAATCCAAATTCTGGCCATCGTTCTCAATACTTATGAACCCACAGTATAAACATGAGTTTGAACACTGGTCTGTTAGCGAAGCCTGTCCTTCTACCAAGACATCTTTTTTTCCACCTATCCATGGCTTTGTAATCATTGGAATACAGGGGGCTTTTTTCACACCGTAAATATCAACCATATTGCTATTTAAAACTGCGGGATTAGTAAGGCTGAAACAACGTCCGAAACCTGAAATATTATCACCCGGCAAATAGTCACTCACATTCATCTGCGCTTTATCCTTGATATACACTCCATGACTAAATGGACGCTTGAGTCGCGTCGGTTGCGTACCAAAGCTACATTTTAATATTGCTCCTGCAACAACGTAACCTTTCTTGTCAGCTGAATTGGCCTGTAAAATCATTTGTTCTTCTGCCATCCTACTACCTCCTATACTTTAAGCAATCAGTTTGTTTTCACTTCACTACCGATTACACTAGTATCACCACCGAGCACGATGTTGCTGCTCTGGCTAGATAGGGCAACTTCCTCTCCAGCAGAAATTTTTATTTTTTTACCGGCACTCATATGAATATTTCCTCCAGCAGAAAAACTGATAGCCTTGTCACTTACAATCTGAATTCCACTTCCTTGATTCAACTGGATAAAAATGGCCCCATCTTTACCTGTAATTACGATTTCATCAGGTGTCATTCGAATTTCCTTGCCATGCGGTGTACGAAAAATCTTGGTATCAGGACTGTCAATCTTGTTGTATCCATCTTTAGTGCGATCTTGACGGGCCGAACTACTAGCAAAACCCTCTTGCTCCTGATGTGCTGGAAAATACACTCTTACAGTATCACCTATTTCAGGCATAACGTACCATCCACTATGTCCTTCAGCTGTATAACCTGTTGCATAAGGGAACCAATGCGCTTTATCTTTAGCTTGAACTACATCTATTTCAAGATGCACCTTAACTCTGTCTCTCTGAAGCGCTATAACCTTACCCTGCAACGATAAACCGATCATTTGTTCATTAAAAATTTCCCTATGGCGAAGACCTTCATGTGAGGTCAATGTATAAATACACTTCAATATTCCTTTACTCATTTCAGTTAGTGCTTTATATATAAACAAGGTTTTCCCATGAAAAGTAACCTGATTCCCTAGTTCAAGGACATGATTAGTCTCTACAATATAGTCTATAAAATGGTTTTCTTGGATAGTAGCTGTACCATTTTCAGAAAAATAGCGGAAGGAAGACATACGTTTACTAATGGTATAATGATAATTTTCCAAGTTCACTGGGGCATTAACTTCTTCCACACCAAAATAGAATTTAGGGGTGCTAAACGTAGAAGCTGGCATGAGAGATGTATGATAACGTGAAGCGATCCGTTTAAGAAATTCCCAATCTGTTTCGCGGTACTGTATTGTTAGTTGATTTAATGATGCTCCTGCGGTTGCTGAGTCAATAATATCAATTCCAGGATAATCGTTAGCAATAACCTTCAATAATCCAGCCATTTTCATATGTTTATCTTGAAATGAACGACTCTTCTTACATATGTCAAGCTTGTAGGTATGAGATATAGCCTCAACTTCAAGATAGTATACCCCTCGTACGAATTTCACTTCAATCTCCAACACTGTACCACTAAATATCAATAAATACTCGCCTTCCTCTGTAATCTGGGATACCTCGATTAAAGAATCTGCCTCAGTCATTTCTACGTAGGTGTCCTTCAGTTCTTCGGGTACAACAGCAGTAAATTTTAAACGTGTGTGATGGTTCAATTGCTTCTCAATTGTCAACTCCTGTAGATTAACTAATTGATAGGGTGTAATTTGCACATTGCTGTATGTTGTACTTAAAACCTTCATATTAGTTCACCTTCCCTGTTGGCCTGAATTTCTAAAGACCCCATCATACCTTTTGCTATCGGCCGCCACAGTTTAACCTCTTCTTCCATACAGCTAAAAGTAATGATAAGAGCACGCTCCTCTAATGTGACAAAACAAGCCAGATTGTAGAGCGGTGTACTCAAAGTGGGCGTTATAAATTCACAATATCCAGCCAACTGATTTTTAATATTGATAATGCCGTCTCCGTACCATTCCATAAGCTTTTCTGTATTTTTAAGAATATTGACCATTTCATTTTTAAATGGCTCCATCTCGGACTCCGAAAGCTCACTTGATGTATGGTTAAATGTAAGATTTGTTGTACCCGTATTATTCGTAAAAATAAGTCCCGGTCGATGGCAAGATGGATACTTTAACAAAGCATCTTCTTCCTCCATTTTCTTAAACGTTTTCGGCATGGTCATGGATATACGCTCATTCAGCAAAATGCGTTCAGTTAAAGAAACAGTCTCACCGTTTAAATGTATTAACGTCTGCAGTGAAATCGTTGACCAGTCTTTTACAGATACAGATAACTTCTCTTGCTTTAATGAGTTCATTAATGCTAAGATTTGCTCGTCCATATACTCCATATCATCAGCTCCTTGGCCTCATTATCAACCCATCGATAATATGACCGTTTTCCAAATTGATTCTCTTACTCAATAGCTACTATGACTCTAAACTGCTAATCTACCAGCATCCGTTGACCACCTGAGCGAGCGACACCCATGTTCATACGGCGTCCCCCTTTTTCCTCCAATACACGAGACATGACCTGATGTAACTTACTGGAATCGTAGTCTCGGTAAGCTGTCCCTGATCGGGATGACAAATAATGAAGAACGGCTTCACGTTCAATAAAGCCTTGATTTAGACACAGCATCGCAAAGGACAGATCAAGTGGATCTGACGTTCCACGACTGATAAGCTCACGTGCGAACATTTTGAAAATACAGGAAGGTAGCGTCGGCAAAGTTGTACCTGCCTGTTGTACTTGAATAAGGTTAAATGTGTTGAACTCTGTTGCCAAATCGGCAAAATCCACATAATCAGATCGTAATAGAGCGCCTGTTTTGAGCTTAAATCTGCCTAATTCCAGCTCACGCTGATTAACTTGTTCCTCTTCGAGAGCAATTTCACCCAAATAACGCTGAAAATCGGCAGTGGATTGCTCTTCTTGAAATTTGATTTTCAACACCGATAGCCGCCCCGTGGCCGCATACGGCACTTCCTGCTCCTGCTCCAGCAGGTATAGTCTATCCTTGTGCTTCACGATGCCTCTACCAATGGTCAGCGTGTTCTCCCCGACAGTTACGTTCATTCCGGTGATAATACCATCCGAAAAATCCTGATACCGGATATCCAGAAAACTGCGTGGGTAGTCTCGCAGGTTCTCCAGCATCTCGGTTTTTAGAATACGGCCCTTCTCAAACTTCGGAACGATATGTGTTAACATGGTGCTCCCCTCCTTTCTCTATTCTTCTTTATTTAGGGGAACAGATAGCCGATTCACACCGGGCGCAGGAGGTGGAACAGGAACTGCATCATCGATGGGTTGAGCTTTGCTTACTCCAAGTAGTCCAGTAAATAGGCGAATATTCTTTTCTAAAAATCTGCGTATATTCATCTTGCTCCCCCTGTTTGAAGACTACGGTTCATTATGATCTTAGAATCTATTTATCTACCTTTACATCCCAACTCCGCGCCCAGCCTGCTCGCGAAGGATATACTTCAACTCGCGTTTGTCCACAACATAGGTACGGGCAATCAGATCGTGGAGGGCCTGTTTTCTCGCCGTAAAGGCTGCCATAATAAAACCGACGAACAAAATGATGACTGATAGAAGCTTACTCCAGTAGCGTGCACTTGCACGTCCAAAGCTGAGCTTATGGTTAAACTCATCTACCACAACGATGCCGAGAGCCAGCTTGCCCACCGTTGCTTTGCATTTGGACGATTCCATAAGCGCATAATATAGCCATATAGCTCCCCAATTCAGCAAGGTCTGTCCTATTGTTTTCATTGTAAAAATATAAGTCGATCCATCTGAGAGCAAAGAGCTTTCTGCCGGAGACGGTACCCAATCCCCTAAGGTCCGAATCACAAGCCAGATCAATCCAATTATCATAAATACAAACCATAGAATAAGGCTATCGATGATATAAGCCAAAGTTCGTTTCCAAAAACCTGCATACAGCACGTTATCCCCTCCAAGTGTTGTGTACTTTTCTGATTTCAGCATTTTGTGAAATCCTTAATTTACTATTTCGTACCGTCAAAGAAATCCAGCTCGGAGAGATCATTTTCGAAAGCAAAAAAGCGTTTGGGTCCCAGATGCAGCAATTCATCTCGGCGGGTAATCGGGACTACATAAAAGCCCCAGCGGCTATCTCCGACAAAAACAAAATATTTCGTTTCCCCATTACGGATGGAGTCCGTATCATCCTGCGGGATATCCCGCCCGTACAGCACGGCAATTTCCTCATACGGCATGGGTTCAAAAGCTTCTGGCCGACTACGGTACACATGACGCTGACGCAGCTTGCCGCCGTCGGCCGTTAGGAAGAACTCTACCTCAGCCGCATGAGACGGCCGGGAAATAGAACCGCGTACCCGGTTGCTTTCCAAACTCGCAATCAGCTCCTTCTCGCGACCCGTATGTGTCCATGCGCTGACCGTGTACGGAATAGCCGGAATATGATTGGTAATGACAGGCTCAATCGTGCCCATTTTTTTAGCGTTCAGGTAACGGATAGCCCCGCGCAGACAGGCCATTTTCAACTCAGGTACTCTGCTGAGGTCCTCTGCCTTTTGACGAAACTCAATACTGCGCCCCGGTACAAATTCCTTGAGTGCTTCGCGAAATACGTCAATCCGGCAGGACTGCCCGGTTAGCTTGATAATCGAATATTCCTGCAAGCGCCCCTCCATATAAAACTCATCCAGAAACTTGCGCACAATATTGTAGATGTCTGCCTTAAGAAGCTGCTGTATCTCCCGAATGTTAAACACCACATCAGGCAACCCATATTCATCACGAAATCGTCCGTTCTCGATGACTGATACCAGCCAACGGTCCATCACTGCAATGTTCAGGTCGCTTTCAGCAGATAATACCTGCTCGGATTCGAAGCGGCTGCGCAAGATTCCCGTACGCAGAAAAAATTCCTTTTTCATATTTTCTGCCGCGCTCCATAACAGATGAAAATTACTCAGTACCCGCTGATATTCATCCCGTGTAGCATGTTCATACTGTTTGAACGCGGTGGGCAAGATGGCCTCTGCCTCACGGTAGCGTTCCTCCAGTCCCGCATATACAGCATCTACACCAAACTCATCCACATGACGGTATAAATCTCCCGAAGGAATGCCGATCAGGGCATCAATATCGGTGTCAGGCAAACGAGTCTCGGCAGCATAATAACCTGCAAATACAATTTTCATAAACTGCATAATCCGATACGTCAGATTGTTTCCACCAAAATTGGTATCCCCATTTTCATACGTTGTGTGAATATCCAGCTTGTAAGCAATACGTCCGTCCTCAATTCGGAATCGGCAGGAAGACAAATCTGTCGTGCCTCCTCCACAATCAATGACAAGTGCCTGATACTCCTCACCGTCCGCAAAAGTCCCTCGTTCCATCTGGTCTGCCAGCGTGTTGTACAGCACAGCCAGCCCTTCGTCCAACGCATCCTCCGCTTCAATCTGGTAATCCGGCAAAATATCGCTAAACATCTCTATAAACTGGGGCTGCAGCTTGACCGGAGCAGAAAAGTGCAGGTTGCGGAACCGACACTTAAATTGCTGCTCGGCTGTAGCAATCACATAACGGATAAAAGCAGCTAAAATATCGCTGCGGGAAGCAGTTGCCGTATTCCCCTCGGAATCCATTAATTCCTCGATTCGCTTATAATCGTTGACCCAACGCTTGATCCCCCGCAATACTGTCGCACGGCTGCCTGCCACGTCAGATCCACGTAGTGCATCCTCCCCAAATACATAAAGGATATGTTCTGCATTGGAGCAGTCTGCGACGCGAATAGCAGTCGGCAATACTTCAATCCAGTCGCCTTCTGCCCCTTCTGGGCCGGGGAATGACACATAATTGATGGCGTTCAGCCTTACCGTGCTGCTCATACCTGTATCAGGAGCCGTAACGTAGGAACTATCCAAATAGGCACCTGCTGTGGTGTTCGAGGTGCCAAAATCAATCGCAAGTACCGCATCTGTTGTTTCCGTGCCCCGAATGATCAGCTCTGCCACCGGAACCCGGTGACCTTGAAGCTTCAGCGGCAGCATTGGCTTATCTCCATAGTAGAGGTTATAAAAATATTCTGATTCCTGTCTTCGCAGAAATAGCAGGCTATAACTATGATTGGACGTCTCTCGCAGTTCAGCGTCGCGATGACGAGAAAGATAATATACGCCTGTTCGTCCCTCATCCTTCACCAAATTCAAAACACCGCACAGTTCTCCTGTCGCATTCACCAGCAGCACATTAGATGAGCTCAGCCAAGGCAAATCGGATTCGATCCGGTAGTTGTCCATGCGACCTGTGCGTACACCCTGATACAGTGTGATTTTAGCGGGAACCCGGATACCGCTGCTCTCCTGCCGACGGTCGTTCCAGTTTCGCTGTAGTGCCGATTCCATGCGTTCAAAACCACCAGGATTCGGCCTTGTGATGAGTAAATGCTCTTCCGCACTCCGAAATCGCAAAATCACGCGAATCAATTCTTCACGTGCCAGGCGATTGGCAAATCCCTCGACCAGTCGTTCCTTATCGCATATTCCGCGTAACTGAAAGGTCGTCATTTGCTCCAATTCCGCCCGCGTGTATTTCGCCGTGAAGCGTATGCTTTTTCGATCGGTGAGCGGGTCTAGCAACCTGTATGTATAAGGTCCGTTCATCGTTCACATGTCCTTTCTTAGCCATTTAGTCTTAATAGAGGGCGATAGCGTCTATTTTCATCGTAGGATCTTCCTCTAAAATGCCGAAATGACTTGTCCAATACAATTCCGTCGTAAAACGTGCCGGAAGAAACAAATCCAGAATCAAATCCACTTTAATCCGTGACAATGGCGTCTCCTCTTGGCCGATATAGATGAGTAATTCGTCTTTTTCCTCACAATTGGTGTAAATGATTGAGCGATGAAAGACGCGCCGCATCGTTTCTTTTAGCAGATGTACGGCTTCTCCCGTCTCATACAGGCGCAGCAGTCCTTCAGCAATCGCGTCCTGATCCTCACGGTTTAATTGTCCAAAGCCTTCCTTTACCTTCAGGCCAAAAATGCCCTCTGCAATATCACGCCGAACAAACCGGATATGGTACTCCCGCCGATTCATCCCTTGATACAAGTCCATTTCCGCCAGAAAATGCATCATAATATCAAATAGCGATTCTCTCAGCTCCAGATACTCTTCAGCATCCGGTGGAAACAGATCCCGAAAAATAGAATAAAAGCGGTAGTACGGATTGATTTCCACTACCTGCTCCAAATGGGAAGTATTCAACTCTGCCAGACTAAGCTCCATATACGGAGAGTAGCTGACAGCGGGTACGAAGCGGAATTTATCTACATCCAGCCCCTGTTCCCTCGCGCGCATGAGCAAATCCCAGACGTAATTCACACCCATTCTCCTTCACACTTGTACTCCGGAAAATACATCTGCACTTCCGATACCAGAAAGCTCATTAAATCGGATAAAATATAAGCAGGCGCGGTTGGCGAAACATCGTCAGAACCACGTCTGAACCCCAAACGCATGATCTGCTTGCCTTCCTCTGTCCGTACGTTATCGCTGACAAACGGATTTAACGGATACGTCTGGGTTTTGGTTACAAGGTTGCTTACATCATTTCTCCCTGCACCTCCCCAGATGTCCACACGTTCCAGCTCCAGCCCCTGCGCTGCTTCAAACGAGTTTACGATGCGCATGATTTCCGCCTTGGCACGGACAATCACGGCCTGTTTCCCTGCATAGCGGCCCAAAAAGCTGTCCTGTCGCCGATTAGACAATAACGGATAAGTCTGACGACTAAGTCTCGTTGTAACAGGCTTCGTAACCTTCAACACATTCCATTCGCCAGACTTATCGCGTGGTGTGACAATCGTCAGTTCCTCTTCTGTACGCTTGATATACCGGATATCGCCTTCAGTCCCGTCAATCAAATAACCATGCTCAGGACCTGTTTTTCGCAAAGGCAGCACATGCTCATAGTTCACACGATCCATAGCGGGTATAGGAAAACCGCTGTTCTTTAGAGATAGCCTTTCAATGTTCCAAAGCGGAAAAACGTCGCCCTTCTTAAAAACGTCGAATTCCTCCAATGAAATTGTAATTTCATGAATTTCTTCATGGGCGGCCGGCTCGCCGTCTCCACCAATCAATACACAGTCCACAAACTTATAAGCGTACGGATGATTAATTGTTTTCCACGGCATGCCATTTTGCATAAACGTGTGATATAACTGCTCAATTTCCAAAATATAAGAACGGTTATGCTCCAGACGAAAACGAATCGGATAATTGCCGGTTTCCGTGACCAACATTCCTGAGAAAATTCGTTTGCTGCGCACCAGCGCTGAGATACGTTCGGTCTCCATCTCAAGAAAAAGCGTAAACAACGGCATCGCACCGCCTTCGCGTACTACCTCTGCCACACGGCTGATGTCCATCTGCTTTTCCTCCGTATCAGACGGTAACACAGGATATAAAAATTCATGAATCGGGTCATAGTCCTCACGCGATGTCAATGACACGTACACATCAATCTTTTCTTCTGTATTCTCAATTTCCTCAAATACCCGCCGTTCTAGCTGGCGGGTCATTTCTTCCTGATATTCGACGAGGTTCATAAATACCCCCGCCATCATATTTTTCAGTAAACGTCTCTGCTCTAAATCGTCCATCTTGCTCAAACGGTCCTGTACCAGCTCTTTCACGACGTCTCACTCCTTTCCGGCTCCAGCATTCATTGAACATGAAAAACTTAACCTCCGTTCGCAGCAGCCCGATCTTGGTTCTCTGAATCAGACGCCCCTGCTGCTTTAGAAGCGGAATCAGCAGTTCCTTGCTCTTTGTTGGTATCCACCTTGGCCGAAGGGGCAGTTCCATCGCCTGTACCACTGCTCTTTGCAGCCGAAGAGGCTTCCTTCTTCGCGGGTGTAGTTCCCGCTGAAGCCGTTGGCGCAGCCTTCGTTTGCGATTCTGCAGCAGGGGTTGCAGCAGCGGAAGATAAAGCTCCACCCGCTGTGTCCCCTGCGTCCGTGTCGTTCAATGCTCCATCAGACAATCCCAATCCAGCAGGAAGCTGACCATTTTTCTGCTGTTCCGCGCTCTGCTTTTCCTCCGCCTTGGCAATGCTCCGCTCCAATGCCAGAACACTTTCGAGCTTATCGATCTCCTGATAAATTTCCTGTGCCCCGCTATAGGCATCAATGGCTCCTTCATAATCGAGATCCTTCATCATCCGATCCCCTTTGGCCTGAAGTTTGCCAGCTTGAATCTCCTTGAGCTGCTGCTGAATAGCTGTCAATTTATCGTTGGCCTCGGTAATTTTCTTCTCCAGTTCTTTTTGCGCGGACGTATAACCGGATTCCATCGCAGCTTTGTTTGCTTTCTTGTATAGCTTAAGCGCATTCGTGTAATCGCCGCCCTGAAATTTTAAATCTCCGTCCTTCATCCAGCTCGCTGTCTCGGCATAGCTGTCCAATTGGTCGATTTTATGCTCAATATCCTTCACATTAAACGGTGGATATAGCCCGGCGCATTTCCGTGCTTTCTCGTAGCTGGCTTCAGCTTTGGTAAAGTCCGCCTTTTCCACGTAGCCGTCTCCGTCCACCAGCAATTGAGATAGTTTCTGCTCGGCTGTATACAGTCGCTTATGAATCTTATCGTTAATTTTAACCGCCGCGTTTTTCGCTTCGCTGTAGGACTTGAGCGCCTTCGCATAATCTCCTGTCCTTGCATAATCATCTGCGGCTTGAGCTGATTCGATCATCGTTTCCAGTGCAGCTGCCTTATTCGCAGCCATACGAGCCAGCGTAATCCATGCTCCCCCGCCCACAACAATAAAGACAAGCAACGCAATCAAAATCCGTTTGATCAACTTGCGGCGGTTTTTAGGCTTTTCCTGAAAAACTTTATTTACATAAATGGCCGCAGCCGTGTAATTATTCACCGTCCGGTGCTGTTTGCTTAGCAGAACCTCTTCCAAGGTGTCCGTCAGCATGACCGGGTCCTTCGCTTCCTCCAGCGCCCCCAGCATTTCCGCCAGCTCGACGTCCTCCCACATCCCTGAGGTGGCAAGCAGGATTACATCTCCATCTGCAAGCTGGGTCTTTTTGGCGTAATGGGCATGAACTCCATTCGGATTTCCCAAGTATTCCAGCAGATTACCTCGTTCCTCATGTGTGCTGGTCGCTTCGTCTGGAATGCGTCCATCATCTGCCAATGACTGAGCCAGACTATGATCCTTACTGCGAAAATTAAGCCTTCCATTGCGAAAATGATATAGCCGCACATTACCGCACGAAACATACACCATTTTGTTATAGTTGGTCACTACCATCAGCAGACTGGCTTTGAGCCGAACGCGACGGCTTTCAAATTGCAGCCATTCCTGCGCTTCACGCAGATCTCTCATCAAGCGCCGTTTGGACATGGAAGGCTTCTCCATGAAGTTTTCCAGCACCGTTTTGACAACCATTTCTGCGCTGCGCAGCTCCTGATCCGAATCCAGACCGTCTGCGAGGACATAACAGGCCATGTCGTCCGTCTCCATGAATGCAAAATAGTCCCGGTTGTCTATGTAAGAGCCCGCTTCCGACACAAAGGCGGTACTAAAATCGCTGTTGTCCTTGCGCATCGCTACCCCCGTCTTTCTTGTTTCATCCTATCGCCAAAATAAGTACTGTCGCATTATCCTGACTTTTAAAGCCTTTATCATTAATGGCGTCGATCATGGCATCCGCTGTTTCCTGCGGTGTTCCACCCTTGCGCATAATCTCTTCCAATTCAATCTCCGTCAGCGCCTCCTGAATGCCATCGCTGCACAGCAGCACATGATCTCCTGAATACAGACGAATCGGTGCATTACCCAGTTCCATGCTCTCAAAGCCCTCATAGCCCAAGTAGTTGACCAGTTGATTGCGCACTGGACTCGTTTTGGCTTCCTCCGAAGTCATTTGTCCAGCAAGCACTCGTTCCTCCAGCAGTGTTTCTGCTGTATGCTTGGAATTGACTGTCTGGAAATGACCATTGCGGTAAATCGTAATCAGACTGTCGCCCACCGCTCCGTAATACAGCTGATAGCCGCACACAATGACCGCAGCCAGCGTCGTTCCTCCGCCCTGTCCATTCAAATTTTGCAAAATGCCGCGATTACTTTGAGTTGCCGCCTCTGCAAAATATCCGTTCAAATTCGTTGCATCTTCCAGCTTGGCAAACGCCTTCGTAAAAGTCGTCACAGCCAAGGTGCTGGACATACGCCCATTGGCCAGCCCACTGATACCGTCTGCGACAACAGCCAGCGTACCGACAGGTGTCGTCATACTGGCGAAATAATCATCCTGCTCGCTCCGGCTCCCGATCGTTTGACCATTTCCGATCTCAATTCCACTCATGATACGGCTACCGGAACTTCGCGTCAGTCGTATACGGATCATGAGCAGAACAGCGAATAGTACCGCAGCTCCACTTACAACAAAATAAGGTTGCATATCGTTACCTCCCTGCACCATTGCCCAATTCCGTCCTAGTTTTCGTTATCCCACTCAAAATGGGCGCCACACAGCGGGATAAAGATAAATTTGCTATGTCCCAGCTGAATCACGTCATAGGCAGCCAGCTCTGCTGGTGAATATACCGCCTCGTTATTGTGGTACGCCAAACCTGATGAATCGCCTGGCAGCAAGTAAAAGTTACGTTTCTTCGGATCATACACAATGACCGCATGATTTCTACGGGAAATCGTGTTGTCCCCGATAATGCGGACATGCATTTCCTCTGCGCGCCCGATAAAGTTTTTCTCCGCCATAATGCGATAATCCTGACCCACCTGTGCTCCTTCGATGCATACCAGCCATCCGGTTACCGGATGAATGCCCACCGTCTCGCCCAAATACGGCATTGTTTTGTCGTTATCTCCTGCGACGTTTGTTTTCGCTGCTGGCTCCGCGCTCTTGGGTGCAGCTATATTTACTACCGTGTTGCAATATGGACACGTATTTCCGTGCTTTCGTGTACTGAACATGTGTCCGTTCGGGCATCTTGTCAAACTCATAGTCGGTTCCTTCCCCCATTGTCATGATTGTCTTTTTAGCTATCTGAGGATTTTGTAGCCCTCATCTATTTAACGAGCAGTCTCGTATTGGCAATATATAATAAATCACCTGAGTAAATCCGGTATGGCTCACCGCTTTCCAACTTCTTGGTTACACTTTCGTTGGCAGACCGCAAGCCTGTACCATTACCGGAATCCACATCCTCCACAAACCAGTCGCTGTTCACCCGGTTGAGTACCGCATGCTCCACACTTACCAAGGAGGCATAGTCTGTACCTACCAAATCAATATCCGCCTCCGAACGCGACGTTGTTTTACCAATTAAGAGCGACGTTTCGCCTTCGATATACCATTCTTTAATGGACTCGCCCTCTTCATCAATCAACACCAGCTTGGCAATCCGTTGACGCTGTGCCTTTGGCTTGGCCACGGGTACAACGGACACCAGATTGCGCAATATGTATACAAGCACGCCGATTCCAATACCTATCGCGACCACGGTTTTCAAACCGCTGTAGCCTGTACGATTAAACACATAAAAGGCGATCGCTAGCATCAGCCCGAACATGGCAACATCTATGATGAAAACCCATCTGTTCTGCGCCGTTTTCACTGCTTGCTTCCCCCATTTCTATCCTGAAATCATCACTTTTTACGAATACCGAAAAATTGGTTAAACATCGCGGAGGTATCCGTCGGATCACCGGGTTTTTTCGTTTTTTTCCCTGGTGAGCCCTCCTTCGTTTTCGGATGAAAACCAAAAAATTGCTCAAAGTCAGTTCCTATATCAGCCGGATTGAATCCTTTGGCTGCCGTACGCTCACCGCTGGAGGATGCAGACCCTCTCCCTCTCTCTTGCTGTTCCCCGCCAGCTCCCTCAGTTTTTCGGATGAGCTCGGCATCGTATGCCTGCCGCAATGCTTCGTCACGCAAGGTATTGTAAGCCTCGTGAATCAGCTTGAACTTGCGCGTTGCTTCCTCGCTTCCCTGGTTGGTATCAGGATGATACTTTTTGGCCAGTTTACGGTAAGCCTGCTTAATCTCTGCCTCCGAAGCATCCCGGCTGACACCGAGCAGCTCATAGTAGTTGGTCATTGTGTGATGTTCCCCTCTCCGAAAAAAATAAATATTAAGAGACCCGTAGGCCTCTTAATATTTATCCACCCTGCACTTGTGTGCCGGGTGAGTGTGTTTTTAAGCTGCACTTAACGTGAAGACGTTAAGCTTAAACCGGATATCCGCCGTCGATTGTAGCCAGCTCGGTTTTGTCTTTCTTTTGTTTGATGTAGAGTGTAAATGCACCTACACCTTCTGTGTCGCCGAAGTGCTCGGTGTAGTCTACAACGAAAGCATTCGGGAAGTGGATTTTACGCACAACTTGATCAGCTGCGATAACTTCCAGTGTTACTTTACGGTAGCTGTCTGCTTTTTCAGCAGGAACCAGAGACCACAAAGCCAGTTTCAGCGTGTCATCCGCGCTGTCACCGTCTACTGCTGTGATGATTTTACCGCTGATGCGCAGCGTGGAGCCTACGTCAGTGGAGCGTGCATTGGAATCGTCCGGTGTATCGGTGTCATAAATAACCGTTTGGATGTTATCCAAGCCCAGCTCGATTGTTTCTTGTCCTTCTACTTTCAATCTGAATCCCATGTGTGTTGCCTCCTTGAAATTAGGTAATATGATGGCGGGAGATGCAAAGCTTCTCCGCGATTTATGTATAAAGGCGGTTCTGGATAGAAACGCCTCTAACATCTTTCGTAGTGCTCGGATCATGATTTGACCGAGCTGGTTCCCTTAGTGATCATGACTTCCAGGTTCTTCACATTACCGTTGAAGACCAGATCGATATGGCACATATTGCTTTTCTCATCAATAATGAAGCTCATATCGTCTCCGTCCTGAATGATCGAGTTAACAGATCCTCTGCTGCTCAGCCACTTGCTCTTCTGGCTACTCGGATTGTTACTGAAGAAGCGGACGATATTTTCGTGTTTGAAGTCCCCTGTCTGGTAGCGCAAAATACGTTCAATGTACGTGCTGACCAGCGTCTTGTAGATGGAGTCAAAACCGTCCTCGGACATCGCCATGCTTCTCGCCTTGTAGACGGTAATCCGGCGGATATCCTTATCCTGGATCTGAGCATTCTCCGACGAGAATACAAAGCCGAAGTTTTTACGGTTGATGGCATCCTTGATCGTGTTGGTGAATCCGGTGATTTCCTTGGCCATCGTCGTTACCGTGCGCAGGCTGTTGTCTCCTGCTTCGATGTCGAAGCGTACGCCAGGGAAGTTCTTATTGACGGTTTTAAACGTCTCACGCAGGTATTCAGGACACTGATAGGAAGCGACCAAGCCAGCAGCAACGTAGGCTGCACCCACATAAACGCCCTCGATCCACAGCTTGAGAATATCCTCTTTCTCCTTAGAGAGCTGTACACCGTCTTCGGTCTGTAGCATTTTGCTGTCGATAATGACACCCGATTTGTCCTTCGGAATAATCGTAAAGTTCGGTACACAAGGAATGGCAAATTCGCTATATTCTCTGCGAACGAGACTGGCGCATTTATCGACATATTTGTCGATGCCCGCTGTCGCCATACTGTTGAAAGTCGTTTCTTCACCGGATTCAAAGTTAAAGAACATTTGAATTTTGTAATCCTTCACGACTTGCAGCAGCATCGAGAGCGATTCCATAGAATTTCCGCCCTGCTTAACGACCTTCTCGTTACCCTTGAAGCGTTCACGTGAAACCTTTACCTTACCGGCTGCCTCCAGCTCGACAGATGGAACGATACCGAACCAGATCGTGTCGCTGAATTCATTCTTAGCATTCACAGTGTTCAGGTACGTTTCCAGGCGCGGGATATTGCTGCTTTTCACCAGCATGTCCAACTTGTTGTTCGCCACCAGCATTGTCGGCAGCATGCCTTTGCTCTTCGTTGCATATTGATCGAAGAACATTTTGACACCGAGGATTTTCTCTACAAGCGGCTTAACCGCCTTTACGAAATCGTCCTTGGCATTTTTATAGAACTCCAGATACGTGTTGTAGTTTTGAACTTCAACCGCTGTATCCACCTTCGTCTGAACAGCTGGCAGTGGCACAAATGTGCGAACCACCAAATCCTTCACATAGTCAGAAGGCGTATCTGTGATGGAGTTATAATCTTCTTCGAATACTTGGGAGAGATCGCCAGTGCTGTTTTCATCCAACAGCATCAGCTCAGTGCTGTCGCTCTTCGGCGCTTCAATAATTTTCAGTTCGCCGCTTTCCCCAATGGAGAGCATACCCACCTGGATCAGCTCACCGGAGTTTTCCTCTTGGGCGCCACCGAGCAGAAGGCGGGTTTTGATGTCCTCAATTGCCAGTGGGAGCATAGCCATAACGTTGTTATAGTTCTGACTCGCTTCCTCGAACATTCCATTCAGCTTGTCACCCATGTCGAGTTTCTTCGGATCGCCATCATCCAGCTTGTCGTATTCACCGTACATATAGTGAATCTCTTTGCGGACTTGACGAATATCATCCATAACCTTTTTCGGTGAAATCATATCCAGCAGATTTTCAAATTTGAAATCTACATTGGTGATTCCTTGACTGCGCTTGGTATCAATGAGCGTAAACAACATTTTCAGAAAATCATTACTTTGATTTACACGAATTTCAGAAATGCTATCCTCATCAATTCCCTCTGGCTTTTTAAGGGTGTAGACGACTTTTTGATTGGCCGCGTTAAAAAACGAATACACGGTCGGTGAAAACTTATCCAAAAATTCGTCAAAGCTGCGCACCAGAAGGTGCTGATTAATTTCCTTGATCTTCTCATCGCTCAAGCTGTCAATACCCTTCACATCACCTACAATGGTGATCAGGTCCAGCTTTTCCGGGTTAATCTCTTCAAAAAGCATTGTCCGGTTGGTTTGATAAATGATTTCCATCGCTGTCGGCAAATGAACAAAGTATGAGTTATAGGTCCATTGCTCCATATACGGACATGGGATGTCCAATTTGAAACGGACGAAACTCATTTTTAGTTCTTTTGCCTCCTCCCCCCTACTTAACATTTAAATTCGTCAAAGGATTGAGCTTATACCACATTTAAGGTACAGGCATGTAACCTCGAAAATCGGTCCGAAGCGTTATTCGGCTTTTAACGGCAAAGCATGCAAGTGAGATGTATTTCCAAAATAAAAGTCAGATAACACAGAAATTTTAAATTTATGATTTCGTATTCCTAACTTCAATCCCAATTTTTGCCGTTGATACGAGAGCTATCATACAAAGCACCCTTCAGTTTTGTCAATTTCTGTAGTCTCAGATTGAAACAGGGCATTTTGACTCATTTTATGCGTGAATACGTAATTTTTATGATATGTTAGACCTGTTTCTTCAGGGAAATATTCACAAATGGAACTCAATTACCGATAGAAGTTCATTGGATATTTCTGATAAGCGTAAAAGAATCAAATTCATGGCTAATGTGAGGGTTATCAGCTATTTTGATCCTTTATCCCTTATATCCCAAGGATTAGGAGAGCTGATCCCCCCACGTTGGCCTCGGCGATGGAGGAGCTTATGTTCAGAATAAGGAAACTAGGGATTATCGTTTTCGTGACTTTTGTACTATTTTTACAAATGAGCCTAAATGGGGTCATTTGCACAGTAAATCAGGCTAATGCAGCATCTTTGGGTGCTGTCCCGATCGAGGGTTATGATGCCGTTTTTGTACTGGATACCAGTTATTCCATGAGGGATACCGATCCTGAAGGCATTGCGGCCGAAGTCATCAATATGTTTATGGATTTGAGTGATGCAGACCGTACGCGCGTCGGATTCGTTGCCTACAATCACCACGTGGTCGCCTCGAAACCACTAACTTCGATTGCCGTGGCAGCGCAAAAATCCCAGATCCAGCAGGAAATCAGAACGCTAAACCGTTCCGGTTATACGGATTTGGGACTTGGGTTGCGTAAAGGCTCGGAGCTGCTAGCGGCAGGAGCATCCCAAGGGCGTCAGCCTTTTATGATTCTGTTGTCTGATGGAGAGACTGATTTTGGTGCCTCCTCTGGTTCACGATCCAAGGGTGACTCCAATAACGATGTGTCCTCTGTCATCAAATCTGCACAGACCAAGGGATATCCGGTGTATACGATTGGTCTGAATCATGATGGCACAGTGAATCGACAAGAACTCGAACGGATCGCTTCTCAAACGGGTGGAGCTTCTTTTATTACGAGTAGTGCCGAGGATCTGCCGGAAATTCTGAACCGTATATTCGCCAGTCAAATTCGTTCCAAGCTCGTCCCAATTGCTGCAATTACGACTACTGGCGAGATGCAAGACTTAACTGTAACTCTACCTGATTCTAGTATGGAGGAAGCCAATTTGGTGCTTTTGTCGGAGCATCCCCTTCTGGAAACACAGCTATATTCCAATTCAGAAAATGTCCGCAGGTACAAGTCGAGCCGCTATGCGATTTTAAAAATCGAGCATCCACAGGCAGGTAAAGTGAAGTTGAAGCTACGGGGCATACGCGGGGATTTGGTGAAAATCAATTTACTTGGCAGCTATCGACTGGAAGCCGAAGCTACCATGGGAGCAAAGCAAGCAACGGCAACTCATGGTGACAAGCCTGTGCAGTTGCTGAAAGGTCAAGCGACACCGTTTCAAGCTCAGCTTCTGTTGCCGGACAATCAAAAGCTTACAGATGAAGCCGTATATACGTCTCTCCAAGCCCATATTGTAGTTACTCCCAAGGGGGGCACAGCCAAAAAGGTGCCTATGACCTATAAGTCAGGAGCCTTTCATACCGAATATGCGTTCCCTCAAACCGGGGATTATACATGGCAGCTATCTCTGGATAGTCCGCAATGGTACCGTAAGGGAATTGTACATAAGGTTCACGCGGCCAATGCAGCACCACAGGTCTTAAAAGACCTGACGATTCACCTGGTAAAAGAAGACGGCGATTCCCGTCGAAGTTTATCAGATTTTATTGTTGACCCCAATCATGACAAGCTGAACTATAAGCTGGATGCAGAAGTCGCTGGGGATACGGTCCATGCTGAGATTAACGGTAATGATCTGCTGCTATCCGAGCTCCACACAGGTGACTCACAGCTGAAGATTACCGCTACCGATCCGGAAGGCACATCCAGCAGCGCTACGCTAACCGTTTCTGTACAATCCCGGTATACAGCCATTAAATGGACGGTAGCCATCAGTGTCGTAGTAGCCGCTCTTCTATATTGGTTCTTGCGGCCGAAGCCGCAGTTTGCCGGAAGAATCGAAGGATATTTTCTCGCTACAGCAAGTGGACAGGAGATTCCGGTAAAATCTTGGCCGCTCACCTCCTTTCCGGGTCGTAAGGTCAGCTTGCAGGAATTGTTCCGTACGCTTGACGTTCACGAACCGTTGCCAGAAGCGGAACGGATCGTATTTTCCGCAGGTAAAAAAGGGAGCCTAATCGTAAAACATGATACACGCTGCGCCTTACAGCATGGAAAGATCAGATTAGCCCGTAACAAAAAAGCGGTCATGGAGTACAGCGACAAGCTGTACATTACATTCGAGGATGGTGTCACTGAAATCGAGCTGCGATACAAAGCGATTAAACCGAATACTTCAGTGTACACCGACCATATCCAAGCTCCGACAGGATAATGTCCGTCACAACGTAAAAAAAGAGAAGCGTCGTCTCTTACGATTAATGAACCGTAAGAGTAGGGCGCTTCCCTTTTTTTATCCAATATTCCGCACGTAGTGCGGCTTTAAACCATCGAAGTGAGCGGCAACGCTTGTTAGCCTGTACCTCCAGACCTCGCCGAATGACATACGGCAGCAGAGAAAGTCCCGTATTTTCAATCTGAATCCGCTCGGAATGATCTGCAAACAATCGGCCCGGCACATCTGGCGGAGGTGTTCCTTTTCGGCAATAATACAGCGTGGCGGCCAAACTATAGATATCCGACACAGGCCCCTGCTGCGAACGATTAGAGTAAAATTCCAGCGGAGAATAGCCCGCCGTGGTGAAGATCGGATGCTCTTTGCCTTCAAAATGCACAGCCGAACCAAAATCAATCAGCTTGATGTTGCCATTTTCCCCAATCATAATGTTGCCCGGCTTAATATCCCGGTGAATAATTCCTTTGTCGTGGATGTACTCCATGGCATCAATTAAAGGTAGCACCGTGTGGTACAAAAAAGTGGGATCAGATGTTGGCACAGCTTCTTCTTTCATCATTCGATCCAATGTCTTGCCTGCACAGTATTCCATGACCAGATAGGCAGTTCCATTTTCCTCAAAGTGATCTATATAACCGACAATTCCCGGATGACTTAACTCCTTCAACATTTGCCCTTCACGCAAAAAATAATGCATAAACTCCACGTATTTGGATTGCATAGAAGCACCGCAAGTGACCGTTTTTCGATCCATCCCTCGCAAAGCCAGGGCATTCGGAAAAAATTCCTTCACAATGACCTTTTCTCGGTTATCCAACAGCCTTGCCGTATACACGATGGCCAGCTCACTGCGGGACAAGGCGCTTCGAATTTGATATGTATTTCGCAGCTTCGTATTGCGGGCAAGCAGATTCCCGCTTGTATCCACGATCATGACTCGTCCTCCTGTCAGGTTCTTAGCTTATGTTTTTTGTATATATCGGCTTATTACACATCTTTTTATTATACCGTAAAATAGATTATTGGAAAAACAAATAACCTGCCATAATCTCCCTTAGAGAAATGATGACAGGTCTTTTGGCATTCATCTGGTTCTTTTTTCTCAAATCGTTTAACCTAGTTTCGTTCCGGGATTCATGCTGCGCACACTGTTGGTATTTTTCTTCCGTTCACTGCGCAGTTTGCCTTTCCCTTGTTCTGGAGTGCGAATGGTGAGGGCAATTAGGAATGATACGACACACAGCACAGCAATCGTGGTAAAGGTCGGGATGAATCCACCCAGTAACGCTGCGATAAATGACCCCGCCAGCGCACCGAGGCCAAAGCCTTGATACACAATACCATAGTTTTTGCTTTGATTTTTCAGACCGAAGAAATCAGCTACAATGGCAGGAAAGACTGTAATGTTGCCGCCGAAGCAAAAAGCAATTCCTGCTACACAGGCAAAAAACAAACCAAAATTCAGCGGTACCAAACTCAGCACTGTAACTGCGACCGCCGTTGTCAGCAACGCACCCGCTACTACTTTCAGACGACCTACTTTATCCGATAGCGCACCCAGTATGATCCGGCCCGCCGTGTTGAAAATTGCGACCATAGCGACCGCATTAGCAGCTGTTGCTACATCTAGGCCGGCCATCCGTACGCCGATATCTTTGACGACTCCAATCAGGTAGAGACCACTCATACAAGCGGTAAAGAACATTACGAACAGCAGGTATGCCTGCTTGGTGCGCAGCATTTCTTTGACGGTGTAGTCCCTCTGCACAACCCCATTTTGTACCGAAGGCTTGTTCACGACTACAGCTTCTCTTACCAGGAAGGAACCACCCACAATCATAATCAGCACGATCATTCCCCAATATAAAAACGCTTGTGATACGCCAACGGACTGAATCAACGAACCATTAATATACTTGAATATAAGACTGCCTGTTCCATATGCCCCAACCGAAATACCGGAAATAAGTCCTTTTTTCTCAGGAAACCATTTAATCAGATTCGACAGTGATGTAATATATGCCGTTCCATCCGCAAAACCTACGACAATACCCGCCAAAATATATAGCAGGGACAGCGATGTTACCTGCGAACTGAGCATGAGACCGGCTCCTAACACGACACCTGAACACAAAATCAGACGACGTAGTCCCCATTTATCCTGTAGCTTGCCTGCGAATAACGTAGCAAACGCCAGTGCAAAACTGGTAATTGAAAATGTAATGGCGACCGAACTGAGGTTCCAGCCAAAGCGGTCCACCAACGGTTGATTAAATAAACTCCATGTGTAAATGGTTCCTAATCCCATCTGGACAATAATCGTTCCAAGTACAACCAGCCAACGGTTTCCGCTGTTTGTTTTCATTTCAATCTCCTCTTTTCATTCCGGCTCTACAGCGTCAATTTGTTATCATGATAACCGGGAATCCAGTACGCTTTGCGCCTGTGGAGGAGCAAGTCGGTAAGGATTCTCTCTACATGGGTTATTATAACGCTGCATGTCAGCCAGAAATCATTTGAGGAATGAAATGCACATATAGCGGAATGAAGTGCCTTTAAAGCCGCATAATTTGCCGAAATTCCTTGGCCTTGCTGCGGCTCACCGGAATTTCTGCTTCTAGTCCACGCAAACGTAGGAGATACGTATGATTGAACCAAGGTACAATTTCACGGATCTGCGACAGATTAACCGTGTAAGATCGGTGACAGCGGAAAAAGTCCTGCTGCGGCAGCCGGGCATGAAATTCCGAAATGCTCATCGGCATCGTATATTCTTCGTGCCTTGTAAAGACACGGGTCACCTTTTCCTGCGCACACGCATAGTAAATATCGTTTGCATCCGTTACGATGATTTTGTCATTTTTCAGCAGATTAATACGACCTGGCGCAGCAATGGTGCTGGCTTCGGCAGCTCGGGGTTGCGCCGTCTGGACAGGCTCCTGTATTGGAACGTTCTGCTGCTCATAAGCATTTTCCAGCTTACGCAGCATAGATGCGATCCTTTTTTCATCATATGGTTTGAGGATGTAGTCGAACGCCTCCAGTTCAAAAGCCTGCGCCGCATGTTCTTTATAGGCGGTCGTAAAAATAATGTAGGGCTTTTTGGCAAATTTGCTAATGTTCTGTGCCAGTAGCATCCCGTCCAATGAAGGAATGTTAATGTCCAGAAAGATCGCGTCCGTCTCCTGATCTTGCAGAAACCGAAACACATCTAGCCCATCCTCGAAACTATCAGTCACCTCAATGTTGCTATGAGTCTGAATAAGATACTCCAGCTCTTCACGTGCCGGAAGCTCGTCTTCTACAATTATGGCCTTCATGACTTCTCCTTTGGTATGTCAAAATAAACTTCGGTGCCCGGCTCATGCTTTAGAATAATAACTCCCTCGCCGTACATAAGCTTGAGCCGTCTGTGCACATTGTACAAGCCGATCTGTTTAGCCGGAACCCGATCATGATAGAGGTTATCCACAACATCATCCCGTATACCTACCCCGGTATCCGCCACAGAAATACGTACCTTTTCTCCACGATCCTTTACAGAAATAGTTACTGTACCTGACCCCTTTTTCTTGAGGATCCCGTGATTAATCGCATTCTCAACCAGGGGCTGGATAATAAGACTTGGAATACGCACAGACACCTCATCCATTACATATTCTACCTGAAGCCGGTTGCCGAAGCGTGCTTTCTCAATTTCCACATAATCAGACACCTGCTGAAGCTCTTTATGAATTTCGATCAAATCATCATTCAGTTCCAAATTATAGCGCAGATAGCCCGATAAATTAATGATCAGCTCTCGTGCCTTATCCGGCTTGGTGCGTGTCGTAGAGGCAATGGCGTTCAGCGCGTTAAACAGAAAATGGGGATTAATTTTCGTTTGGAGCGCCTTTAGCTCGGCTTTATTCGCCGCTTCCTTAATTTGCTCCACACGCGACACTTCCATTAACGTGGAAATGATTTGAGACAAGCCAATCGCCATCGTTTGCAACGGATACGTGATTTTATAAGCTTTGCGATAGTAAATCTTCAAGGTGCCAGTTACCTCTCCCCGCTCCTCTAACGGGATAATGAGCAGAGACTGGATTTGCGGTGTTTTATCGTCTGCAATGTGGTTGCGGATCGTGATTTTACCGCTGCGGATTGTCGATTTAGTCACATCGCTAATAATCTCATCTCCGATGTGATAACGCTCTTCGCCAAAACCGACATAGGCCAGCACATCTCTGGTATCGGTAATCGCTACCGCGTCTGCCTTGATATCTTCTTTTATGATCGAACAAATGGTATGCAAAGATTCCGCATTAATGGAGCGAAAATAAGGCAACGTTTTGTTGGCAATATCCAATGCCAGCTTGGCCTGTCTGGCCGCGATATTCTCCTTTTCCCCTTCCACACTCTGGATTAATAGAACGATTAAACCGATACTGACTTCTCCGATAATCATCGGTAGACCAATTTTGGAAACGATGTCCGCACCAAGGCCATGGGGTTGTGCCATCACCAGAATGAGCAGCATCGTCAATGCTTCGCAGACCATACCTGCGGCGATACCGACCAGCCATCTCTTGGAACGGTTAACCCTGCGGCCGATATATCCTGACACCACACCTGCCAAAATACTCGTAATCAGACACGGAATCGAGGTCACTCCCCCGATATCAATTAGATAACGATGGATCCCTGATACAATACCTGTAACGATCCCAACCCAGGGTCCAAACAAAATACCGCCCGCCATAATTGCAATGATTCGAACGTTAACCAGCGAACCTTCGACTTCAATCCCGGTGTACGTACCGAACAGTGCAAACATGCAAAAAATCAACGTTAGTAAGGTTAGCTCTGCCGGGGAATGACTGTTCTTTTGCAAGGTTTCCTTAAAGCGTGGGATACGTGTAATAAAAAATAAACAAATCAGTAACAACGCTGCGCGCTCAAATAGCTGCATCAGCATTTCCAACAAGGCGTTCACCTGCGTTCCTCCCAAATCAAAACGGATATCCTACATAGGTTATGTTATCGTGTACGTCGTTCATACACACCATACCCAAGTATCATCAAGCCACATACGAATAAAATAATAACAAATATATTGTCAACAAAACTCGGCATATCAGGTTCTGACATAGAGATGCCCGAACTATTTAATTTAACAGGTACGGAATTCGCAGCCCATTGAATGACCGATATAAAGCGCTCCATCGTATAAATCACTCCGCTACCCAATAGGCTCAACACGCCGATCAACAAATATTTAAGCTCCATAAGAATTTATTCCCCCTTAATTACAAAGCATTTAAACTGCCACAAATTATACCATCAACTTCCATCTAATTATAGCTTCTAGAAATCCCCTCTTCATTTCCCTTCTTCAAACGCAGTAAAAAACCGGAGAGTACCGCTTGATAGCGATACTCCCCGGATCTCTAGTCCGATAATGAAGCATTTCGGTTATTTGCTTTTGCTGATTTCGGTAGGAATGTTGTCCTTCTTCTGATCATGTACCAGTTCTTTTAACTGGATAATCAACGTCTCCAGCTCATTAAATCCGGTCACCATATTGGAGGTTATATTTCGTTGCTCCTCTACTCCAGCCAAAATTTGCTCTGACGCTGCACTCGCTTGTTCTGTAACGCTTGAAAACTCCTCCATCTCTTGAACGACCTGAGATGAGAATTGCTGCATACTATTCGTACTGGCTTCCACCTCCACGGCCTGCAGCAGCACTTTATTGGCATTTTGCAGGATATCCTCCAGTACAATTTCGGTCGAATGGGCCGATTCCATACTCTGCTGTAGTCTTTGCTGTCCCATGTCAAATTGGCTTACGACAGAATCCATCTGAGTTCTCAGTTGGGTCAAAATACCTTCCATTGCCACCGAGGTATTCCCTACCATTTCAGCCAAATTACGCACTTCGCCAGCCACGATGGCAAACCCTTTTCCATGCTCTCCCGCTCTGGCGGCCTCAATGGATGCATTCAAGGACAGCAAATTAGTTTGTTTCGAGATTTGAGTAATATCTTTGAGCATGGCAGACATATTATCACTTTGTGTTTTAAACTCGTCCAATTCTTCTTTGGTACGACTCATAACCAGACCCAAATCCTTAATTTGAGACGTTAATGCAAGCAGTTGACTGCTCCCTCTGCTCCCGGCACTTTTCGTATCTTCGGAGAGCTGCTTCAATTCTCGGGAATGATCGGCAACCTCGCGCACGTGCTGGTCAGACTGAGCCAAGTTATCCGTTACCTCAGTGATATTCGAAGCTTGCATTTCTACCCCTTTGGCAACCTCCTGAAACCCGATGGCGACTTCATTCGTCACGCTGCCGGTAGCATCCACTTGATTCCTGAATCGTTCTGTGAAGCTATGCAATCCAGCTACAGCCTGTCTCACTTGTTCAAACAAAAATTCAATACGTTGCCTTGTGGCATCCATATCTTTATTTTGCTCTTCCGTTTTCTTAAACTGCTTTTGATTTAACACCGATACCACTAACAATAGCAAACCAATCAGTAAAACAATAATAAACTCGTGTATATAACGCAAAGGACCGGTAACCGGGGGAGTTGCTGGCGTACCGATGGTAATTTGTATAAAAATATTACACAGATTTAAGACCATTGCTATCAAAAAATATCGGTAAGATGGGTAGAGCAACAACAATGAACAAATAAAGATCGTAGTCATTGCCTCCACGCTAGATAAGTTTACAAATATACATATTAATACGCTATACAACGTAATAATCCAAGGAATAAGGCGGATTCCTTTCTTTTTCATATTCAGAATCGTCAAAACTGCGGCGACTACAAATCCTACACCACTAGACATCCACACCGATGGATTAGATAATGCCGGGATGGTGCTGCTCAAGGTCATAATCCAAAAAATAATGATCACCAATTTGTTTCTTTGCCACAACAATTCATTTGTTCTGTCCATGATTGTGTACGCGCTCCTTAGATATATATTAGGTATTTATAAAATAAAAATGTAAATGCCATACTATATATATCGTCATATCAGAACGCGTATTGAATGAAAATCGTACGAACACCACATTCCCTTTTAAACACCAAATCACAACAGGACAACTTTTTAAAGAGAAAGAGTATGTAAGTGTAAAAAAATGAATGCAAAAAAATCGCCCCCTGGCAGGGAGCGATTTTGAATACCTTTTTGATGATCTTCTGCAATTGAAAAAGATTCATAAGCCAACTGAAAACATTAGGATTCCTTGTTTTCGGAAGCCTCTTCAGCGCCTTCAGTTGCCGCTGCATCACCTTCCACAGCAGCATTTTCTACTTCAACTGCACGCGGAACGATAATAGAAGCAAGCAGTTCTTCTTCAGGGACGTGCAGTGTTACTCCTTTAGGGAGCTTCAAGTCGCTAGCGCTCAGCTTGTCGCCAACATCCAGTGCGGATACATCCACCTCAATGGTAGATGGTAAATCAGCAGGAAGGCCTTCGACTTCAACTTCCGTTTCCTGAACTTGCAGAATACCGCCTGTTTTTGTACCTACAGGTGTACCCTGATAATCAATAGAAACACGCACGCGAAGCGGTTTGTTTTTGGCAATTTTCAAAAAATCGGCATGCAGCCATTGGTTGTCACGCTGTTGATAATCTTTAATAATAACCGGAATGGTTTCTCCACCTTCTACAGTGAGGTTGAACACCTCTGAACGTCCGGTTTTGACTACTTTATTAAATTCCTTGGCATCGACATGTACAGGGGTTCCTTCAAGCTCAGAGCCGTAAACCACAGCTGGAATCCGTCCTTTTAACCTCAATTCACGAATAGCCGAACCCTTCTTCTCTGTTCTCGGCTGGGCGGTCAGTTGAATACTTCCTCCATTAGAACTCATGATATACAACCTCCTTCAGGTTACCTTACAAATGATTTTCCTCCAAGAATCTTGCCTGTTTACCAGTCGTACTACAGGATATAAGCCAGCAAGCTGGCAAAACTAAACAAGTCCATAATTCTATT
The DNA here is from genome assembly GCF_037027525.1 of Paenibacillus sp. 203. NCBI lineage: Bacteria > Bacillati > Bacillota > Bacilli > Caryophanales > Paenibacillaceae > Paenibacillus > Paenibacillus sp. 203. Next base: position 105,416 of record NZ_JAXCHD010000005.1, on the reverse strand, counting down.
TTACCCCTTTTTTCTGAAACTGACACACGTTTACATAAAAAAATAGCATTTCTCGAAATAATCGAAAAATGCTACTTTCGTATATATAGCGACCAAGCATACAAGTCTATCCGGCCCGATTATCATTTACCAGTAGCAAATATTCTTCTCTGCCACTATGAATCAATACCTGCATCACAGACTGGTTTAGGTCTATATCAATATAGCGATCTGCCTCAACATCCTTGGCATCCCAGTGATTAAGCCGGACAATGTAGCCAATTCGCTGTATATCAGGAGACACCTGAATACGCGCTATTGCACGACCGTCATCCAAATCACGAAATTCGACATGTCCGTCGCGGTGCCCAGTTCCCCATACCCATACGTTCCAGCCAGTGTATTGTCGATCTGCACGCTCGTAGATCAGTTCAATCGTGCGAAATGGAGCGACTTCCCTATCGTTTCCAAGCGGCACATCTGTCAACGCCATGGCTGTACCTGCAATTTCTTGATCTGTTCCCTCATCCGAGTCTTCCAATTCGTTCTCCGCCTGACGATTAACCTGATCTTGTTCAGTCAAAAAGGAGACTCCTGCAGGTTCTTCCTGATCATATAACACCATCATCGACCAGCGCGATACAGTCACACGATGGCCTACCACTTCATACCGTGTCTCATTACCAGCCCCGTGTGCGTCCACGACCACATGCCAACGATCCGATTCCGCAGGCAATAATATCGTTTGCTCTGTATCCGAGCCGTTATAAATCACCACAATATGATTCCAGGCATCGCCGTTAGCATGGTGCCTCAAAGCAAAAGCCACCACATGCCCACTGCTTTGCAGCACTTCCATATGCTGCTCCACCAACTCACGATGGTCCATTCGGAATGCCGGGTGGTTGCGCCGCAATGCAATTAAACCTTGGTAGTAATCAAACACTGGGCGAAACCTCGCCTTGTTATGCCAATGGATGGCATTCACCACATCTGAGCTTCGGTAGCTATTATGGTCTCCATATTTGGAGCGCAGCAGTTCATCCCCTGCATGAATAAAAGGAATGCCTTGCGATGTGAGTACCATACCGTTAGCCAACAGGGACTTGCGTACGGTTTCGTTCTCTAGCAAGTTATCTTCATCCAGTTCCCAATACGGGTCTGCTTCGGCAACAGCTTGTTCCGGTGTCCTCCCATCCTGTGGCTTCCCCTGCTCCCATTGTGGAAAACGACAGTGCTCCCGCAAATGTCTTACCGTCAAAATTTTATCCCACAGATTGAGATTATCGTGGGCAGTTACATAATTGACGGTCTCCGATGGCTGAGCTGTGAAATCATGAATAGCCCCAAAAGCACCTTTGAGCACCTGTTCTTCCTGATGTTCTGCCCCCGTGGCAAACCCGCTCCCAGTACCGTCGCTATCTCCCTTAATAGCAGAACGGTAGTTGTCGTTAAAAACGGCAAAGCCTTTGTCGCGTTGCGTTCCTTTTAGCGTAAGCAAGGGTTGCGGAGATTCTCCTCCCGTCCAAGGCTCACCATAGATCAGCAGATCGGGACGCACTTCAGAGCGAAGCTCCTGGGTAAGCTGCTCTACGGTCGGTGTATCCATCAGCCCCATCAGATCAAATCGAAAGCCGTCTATATGATATTCCTCTGCCCAATAGCGTAGTGAATCCTTGATATACTTGCGCACCATCGGACGTTCGGTTGCCACCTCATTACCTACACCTGATCCATTGGTGAGCTGCCCTTGCTCATCCGTGCGGTAATAATATCCAGGTACAACAGGCTCAAATGGCCCCTGTTCCACCGAATAAGTATGGTTGTACACGACGTCCATAATGACACCGATGCCGGCAGTATGCAAAGACTGTACCAACAGTTTCAGCTCTCGTATGCGTGTCTCTGGATCAGCCGGATTGGAAGAATAAGACCCCTCCGGCACATTATAATGCTGCGGATCATAGCCCCAGTTATATTCAGTTTCTAATTCTGCAAAGTCATTCACCGTATGAAAATCAGCCACTGGAAGCAAATGAACATGTGTAATGCCCAGCTCCAGCAGATGATCCAGCCCGATGCTGTTCCCCTCAGTATCCTTCAATCCCGTATACGTAAAGGCCTCAAACCGTCCCTGAGCAGCAGATAAGTCTTTTTTTCCCGTATTAAAATGGGTATCCATCGAAAAATCACGTACATGAAGCTCATAGAGAATGGCATCTGTCGGCCGCTTAAGGGTAGGCCCCGCATCCAATTCCCATCCGTCCGGGTTGGTTTGAGCCAAATCAATGATCGCTGTACGCTGCCCGTTGGCTGATACCCCTGTGGCATATGGATCGGCAGCATAATGAATGGTGTTGTCCGCCCACTCCAGCCTGTACATGTAATAATATTTGTTCCAGTCCCCTTCCAGCTCTATAGACCATACACCTTGATCACCACGGCTCATGAGAAATTCCTGACCACCGCTGTGCTCCTGAACGTTCCCCTCCTGATCGTACACCCCCGCATCGTTATACAACGCTATATGGACCTGCTGCGCAGTCGGTGCCCATACCTTAAACTTGCTGCCCGCAGGCGTATAAGTAAGACCCAAATCATAGCCTTCATATATGGGATATGTTGTGTGCTCAAGCTCATTGAGCTGATTGAAATCTGACATTCCTGTTCACCACCCATTTCTGTACATCGGCTTACAGCCTCTGTTCATCCATCATTTATGATGTTTATGACTTGTCAATATACCTCAGGATTTTGTAAAATCTTCACCTAATAGGCTATCAAAATAAGACAAGTTTGAAAAGCTGGATGATTTAAATAAGGATGACGCTTCCATTTCAACGCACACTCCATTTTATGACAAAACTATGAACAGGCTACAGCTTTTGCCCTTAAGGTATAACAATAGTTAGAAAAGTCAGGACAATCTACGGTTATTCATTTCAAAAATATCGTCTGCAATCCGCATGGTAGAACTTCGGTGCGAAACAAGGACAATCGTTTTATCTTGCTGCTGTTCCTTTAACGATTTTAAAATAATTGCCTCGTTCAGGCTGTCCAAATTGCTGGTAGGCTCGTCGAGCAGTAAGAGAGGCGCATTATGAACAAAGGCTCTGGCCAGTCCCAAGCGTTGACGTTCTCCACCGGACAGCCTGTCCCCCAATTCTCCAACTCGGCTGTCATACCCTTGAGGCAAGGTCATAATAAAATCGTGCACGGATGCCTTACGTGCTGCTTCCACCACCTGCTCATGTGTAGCATCAGGCTTTCCGATTTTGATATTAGCTGCAATTGAATCATCAAACAGGAACGTATGCTGGTCTACATAGCTCTGTAAGCCCCTCAAATGTCGGGTCCCCATTTCCTTCAAATCATGTCCGGATAGCAAAATTTCACCTTGCTGCGGGTCCCTAAATCGCATCAGCAACTTTAGCAGTGTAGACTTGCCGGAGCCGCTTTTACCCTGAATGCCTAAAATCCGCTTATGCGGTATCGTGAGACTTACATCATTCAGCACCGTTTGACCATCGTATGCAAAAGTCACCTTGTTTACTCGTGCCCCAGTAAAGGGAACACTCATCCCTTCGATATTTTCCGCAACTTCCGGGGTTTCCTCCAATAGACTCAACACTCGTTCCCCGCTCGCCAGCGTTTGAAGCAAATTGTTGGACAAGTTGCTCAGTGCGACGACCGGACCAAATGAACTAAACAGTGCAATGACAGAAATTAGCATACCTGTAAAGTCAACCTGACCATTAGACATACCGTACAAGCCAGCCAGCAGCATCAAGAATGAGAATCCAACTACAGCCGCATCTGTGATGGCTCTTGTGATGCCTTCATGATGCTTCAAGTCCTTCTGCTTGGCATCCAATTGATCCGTACGACGGTTAATCTCATTCAAACGTTGTTCTCCTTGTCCATATTGCACAATTTCCTTCATCCCCCGTAAGCTGTCCAAAAAGTAACTGCTCAGCTTGCCAAAGCTGCTTCGGTATTCCATCCCCTGACGTTTGCCCATACGTGACGTGAGTAAGGGAATAAATAAACCGACAGTTAGGTAAGCAAGCGCAGCGACCCAGCCTAATAGAGGCTCATAAGAACCGATAAAAAATACCATGAGCAGTGAAGTGATGATGCCGATCATTACAGGCGCTATCGTATGCGCATAAAATACTTCCAGCAGCTCAATATCACTCGTAATGAGTGATATCAGATTCCCCTTGTCCTTGCCTTCCAATTTGGCTGGAGCGAGTCTGCGCAGGGCTTGAAGCACCTTGTCACGCAGTACAGCTAGTAGCTTGAAAGCGAGATAATGACCACTCATTTGCTCGCCATAACGGAATACGCCGCGCAGTACGGCACAAACCACGATCGACGTCAGCAAAAACAACATGGTGTAGCCTGTCGTGATGCCCGTTGCTGTAAGCAGAGCAAGGGCTCCATACACTATAATGCCAATAGCACAAATAAAACCAAGCACTCCTGTCACAATCGTGATGAGCAGTACAGGTAAAAGAGGTCCCGCCAATACCAATAATTGGCCCATGATCCGTAATCCGTGTCTACGCATATACAGCCCCTCCTTTTGCAAACTGCTCTACCCGGTGTTGACTGAGATACATATCCGCATAATGTCCCTGCTGGCTCAACAGTTCATGATGCGTTCCGGATTCTGCCACCAATCCGTTTTGCAGCACATAGATACAGTCGGATTGAACTACATTTTCCAGTCTATGCGAGATAAGAATCACTGTTTTTTGACCTGCCAGCGCATGTATTACCTCCATAATGCCTTCCTCACTCTCACTGTCAATGTTAGAGGTGGCTTCGTCAAAAATGTACACACGACTATCATGCAGCAATGCTCTGGCCAGTGCTAGCCGTTGGCGCTGTCCTCCTGACAGATTTGCCCCCTGCTCCTCCAGTTCTGCTTCCAGTCCTCCTTCTGAAAGAATAAAATCATACAGCTTCACTTGTCGCAAAGCTTCCAGCATTTGTTGCTCATCCGCGTGCTCATTGCCCATTTTTAAATTTGCTTCCACTGTGCCTTTAAAAATATAGCTGTTAAAACCAATCCAGATCATGTGACGCATGCGGCTTTCTTCCGAAATATCGGTAAGCTCGGTTCCTCCAATCGTCAGACTTCCTCGATACCCCTCGTGATGCCCAACGATCAATCCGGCTACCGTACTTTTACCAGAGCCTGATTCCCCAACAATTGAAACCAAGCTGCCCTGGGGAATATCCATGGATATATTTCGTAAGGTATCTCTTTCGTCGTAGGCGAAACTCACCTGTTTCAGTCGAATATCTGTGTTTTCTATGCTTTCTTGTCCTTGTATAAGATCCTCTGTACTCAACATTTGAAATATTTTGTCACTCGCTGCCATTCCGTTCATGGCGATATGGAAGTAAGAACCCAGTAAACGCAGCGGAATGAAAAATTCTGCTGACAGCAAAACAATGATGATCGCTCCTGCCAAGCCAATATGGCCTGAAGAATATTCACTTATCGCGACCAGTACACCCGCAGCAGCACCACCAAATGCGATAAGATCCATAATGGCCACGGAGTTAAGCTGCATAGTCAGCACTTTCATCGTCATTTTGCGAAAGTCCTCAGCTGCTGTGTTCATTTCCTGATGTTTATCCTGGTCTGTTCCGTACATTTTGAGCGTAGTCAGACCTTGTACATTCTCCAAAAAGCTGTGGCCCAGATTGACGTAACTGCCCCAATATTTCCGAAACAGCTTTTTAGCCATCCTCATAATGACAATGATCGACACTGGAATTAAGGGAACGCAGATCAATAGTATAATGGCTGCTTTGAAGCTGACAAAAGAGAGGGTTATGAATAACGTTACGGGGGCAAGCAGACTGTAAAATAGCTGAGGCATATATCTACCGAAATAGGTTTCAAGCTGCTCTACCCCTTCTACAGCAACCTGAATAACCCCCGAGGTGGAGGTATGATCTGTATATGCGGGTCCCATCTTCAGCAACTTGCCGTAAATTTGCGAGCGCAGCGTTTTTTTAGCATTTACCGAAGCACGATAGGATAACATACTGGCTGCATAATTGCTCAGGCAGCGAACTGCAATAGCAGCAATAACAATGACCGTCATAGATAGAATCAGCTTGCGAGTCACTTGTCCTTCCCATGCCTGCTGCATAACAAAGGCCATAGGCAACACAGCGGCTATACTCCCCAAAAGACCGATCCACTGCACAAGCACACCCAATACGATATATTTCCGAGAATGTTCCACTAGACCGAGCAGATGGCTATCGACCATTTTAGACCTTTTTTTTGGAGTAGGTGTAGGTATAGGTTCAGATGAAGATGAAGGCGTTATTTTTGCTGCAGCATTTCTTATTGTTCCGATGCGGAATATAAAGTAATAATATTTAAAAAGGATGACCAAGACGATGAGCGCTTTCCCCCACACATTAGGCGTGAAAATAAAGCCTGTGATCAGCATCGCTGACGCTAAGCCCAATGTCATGATTTTCGTAGACAGCTTCAACGACCTTGTTTGAACAAAACTCTCTAGATGCTTTTGGTACAGAGAGGTATTCGAAAACCACTGGTGAATCCTTTCGGACCCCCGCATAAAGAAAAAGGTCGCTAGCAGCAGAAACGGTGTAGTCGGTAGCAACGGTAGCACTACACCAATAACTCCAAGCGCCAAAAATAAAAACCCTAAGGTAATATAGATCGGTTTCACTATAATCCTCCCTAATAGTTATAATAGTAATGATTTCATTTCATAGATAATGATAATCATTATCAATATAAACAATTTAAGCAGGTTGTTATGTGATATAAATCACGTATATAAAAATCCTCTTGAAGCACATCTCTACAGAACACGTTAGTGTTGATGTGAATGCTTTGTCTTCAAGAGGATTATCGAAAGTAGGTGTTGATAATTCGTTGTTTTATGAATTTATAATATCATATTGCTCCAATACCTGCCGATGTAACGGGTGGTCTGCGGTTATGGAAGTATAACGCGTCAGCGCCGCACCCAGTCCTTCACTGCGGATCACCTGCTGAAGCTCGACTGCCTCGGGGTCTTCCGTAATATCAAATTTACAGGCAGCAGCCATTCCTAACGCCAGATGATCCGTAGGGATGCCATACTCCTGCGCTTGGAGCGCGGGACGTACAAGACGATCATTTGGAGACAGCTTGCGCAACGGTGAACGTCCAACCCGAGTAACATCGTCTGTCAGATTAGGATTGCGGAAGCGATCCAAAATTTTAGAGATGTACTTCTTATGCTCCCCTTGATCCAAACCGAAGCGCTTCACAAGCACTGCTCCTGTCTCCTCCAGTGACCCTTGTATCGAATCCACCACCTTGCTATCCTTCATGGCCTCCTGGATGGTAGCATAACCTGCGGTATAACCAAGATAGGCTGCCACGCAATGCCCCGTATTCACCGTGAACAGCTTTCGTTCAATGTAAGGCTCTAGATCCTGCACGTACAGGATACCTTCGATTTCTTCATGCTCAGGTGCCATTTGTGAACGATCCACCACCCACTCGTAAAAAGGCTCTACCTGCACATGTAACGGGTCCTCGTGGTGTTGGATCGGCACAATCCGGTCTACAGCAGCATTGGGGAAATATACCGAAGCCTCTGCCTTGGCACGAGTCGCCTCATCCAGTAGCGCAAAAACATGCTCTTTCAGTTGGGCGCTGCCTCCGATTGCATTTTCGCAAGCAATCACATGCAGCGGGCCTGCCCCTCGCTCCACCCGCCGCGCTATTCCCTCGGCAATACCTGCTGCAATATGCCTGAGGATGCTAACCCCTACCGCGGTCGTTACCAGATCAGCATGGTCTACCGCATCCGCTACAGCGGATGCATCTCTGCCGTCAATCGCCGTTACATTCGTGACCAGCTCCGTATCCTTTGTATCATTGGCTAACTCTACGGTATATTGTTTACGACGGCGTAACTCGGATACAAGGGTGTCGTTGACATCTGAAAAGACAACCTCATAGCCTGCACGCGACAGAATTAATCCGATAAAGCCGCGACCGATATTTCCTGCTCCAAAGTGGACGGCTCTCATAGCTCCAGCTCACTTTCGAACAGATCTATAATTTCCTGTGGGGTCACCGCGTTGCGAAGTTTATCCATATTTTCTTCCTCCGCACACACCACAGCGATACTCGTCAAAATCTCCATATGATCGCCGCCTTGTGCTGCAATGCCGATCACCATATATGCTTTCTCTTCCCCAAAATCTACGCCTTGCGGGAACTGAACGATGGAGATGCCTGTGGATTGAATAAGCGTCTTGGATTCCTTGGTGCCATGTGGAATAGCCAGCCCATTCCCGATGTAGGTAGACACGATCTCCTCGCGTTCCAGCATCTTGTCAATGTACTCACTTGAAATATGTCCCGCATCCAGCAGGATTTGTCCAGCCATACGAATCGCCTCATATTTGTCTTTGGCGGTTGCGTTCATTTTTACTTTGTCTATCGTCATAATACTCACGGTAGGTTCCTCCCTGTCCCTAATTTACTGTGGAAAAATTCAGCCAGCTCACTCGATATATAATTGACAATATGATCCCTGCTACCGTGTTCCAGTAGCGTAACCATGTCTTCCTGCAAAAGTAATGCACTAATCTCGCTCAATACCTCCAAGCTTTCTCTCGGCAGCTCACGAGGCCCCAACATGAGCAGCACGCATTCTACCTGTTCACCTGTATCCGCCAACAGCGGCTCTGCCAGCTTATACAAGGTAAGCGAAGGCTTGGGAATATAGTGGCTGCGCGTATGAACTAAAGCAATGGAGGTATCAGAGATCACCTGACTACCTTGGCGCTCTCTTTCCATGAGTTGAGCAGCAACCATAGAAGGCTCTGTAACATTCCCCCGCCCCGCCTCCAGCATGCATATCGCCTCTACGGTCGCCGCCATATCCATCCCTTTATTTTTCAGCGTATATACTTGAAATTGCTGTACAATGTGTACAATTTCCTCGAGACTTTTCCGCAGACCGGTAAGCCACTCCATATCCTGGCCAGGCTGAACAGCCTGTTCCTGCTGATGATCATTGAGATGATGGAGTGTAATATGCTGGATGAAATGACGCAGACGGTCACTCTCCTCCTGCGTTAGCAGCGGACTGATCTTAAGATACCGATCTGGTTCAAGCGGTAGCTCTACTGTCGAAATGATCAGATCATAATCCTCCTTGGGAATCCGCGCCGCCTCGTACCATGAAGCCCTATCCACAATTTTGATCTGTGGGAGCTCTTTGGCGAGCCTTGTTGCCAGAAGTCTGGATGATCCAATGCCGCTCGTGCAGACTACAATGGCCCGCACCTCCCGACGCAATTGTCGCAGCCGCTCCAGCGAAGCGCCGAAATGCATGACGAGAAATCCGATCTCTTCATCAGGCACTTTCATTTCTGTCATGCTCGCCGCAGCCTTTTTCACTGATTCGAATAAGCTGCTGTAATCCTTGCGGATTTGCTGAAGGAGAGGGTTACGAATCGACCTGCCTTCCTTCAAACGTTTGAATACCGGAGCCATATGGGCAATCAGTCCTTCACGCAGAACACGGTCCTCTTTCAATAGCGTGCCTGTCTCTTCCTCCACACGACGAATCAACTCATGAACCGACTCCAACAGTACGAGATCATCCAACGGCAGTAGTCGGGTAGAGTGATCCTCGGCATCACGAAATAGCAGCCTGAGATAAGATCGTTCCGGCTCTGGAAATTCAATATCCAGCGCCTCTGACAACTCCGTGCATATGCGTTCCACCATAGCTGTGCGAAGCATGATATTTTCATCTGAATCTGTTTTTAAATACGAGAGAAGAGGATCTATAACATACCCGAGTCGCAGACGTGCCAGCAAAACGCAAATTTGAATTAGCAGCTCCATGTATTTGCTTTCCACCATGTTTTCCAACCATTTTTCATGGGGCTGCCAGAGGGCCTTTTCCACGATTAGCAGGTTATCTCTGCCAATCATCTCCAGCAACTTGTCGGCAACACGGGTTACAGGACGAAGTTCTTGCCGGGCTGAAAACAGATCGGATTCATCCAAATATTCGAGAGCCAGCTCGGAAATCGCCCGTCTTTTGTCTGTCTCCCGCCCTGTAATCTCGACCCCGTACCCCCGTCTGCGCACAAGCATGAGTCCACGTTCCCCAATCCAGTCTTGCAATTCGTCTAGATCATGACTGACCGTAGTTACCGTGACTTTCAGATCTGAAGCCAGCGCCAACAGCTTGATCGGCTCCCGTGTATCCAGCAGCATGCAGAGAACCACGATCTTTCTCTCCTCAGCCGAATATTCGTCTGACTTCGTATGCAGCAATTGTTTTCGCAGGCATACAAGCCGAGCTGGATCAGCATCTATACAGATACCGATCCCTGACTTTTTCTCCAGCTTCACCTCATGAGCTGCCAGCCAATGCTCGACTGCACCCAGTTCCCGATGAACCGTCCTTGTGCTGACATTGATCTTCGTAGCAATTTCCCCGGCTGTAACCTCTTTGGACTGCTCCAGAAGATATTCCACGATGTCACGTTGTCGTTTCGTAATATTCATAAGCGCATACCGTTCCTTCCCAAGCTCATCCCTCCAGCAGGAGACGTACATTGCATACAGTCCGCCTGACTTCGATGGGGATTAAGAATCGGATTTCAGACGTTCAACCAGCGCTTCGTATTCAGGACTCTTCAGAAAATTGTCAATGGAAATGTGCTCAGCTTTCGGAGCTACTGTTTTAGCCCGGTCTGTCAACGTTTTTTGCGTAATGACAATATCCGCATCCTGTGGAATTTCACTGATTGCCGTATTCGTAACTGTTACGCCCACACCCGCCTGCTTCATTTTTTTGCGTAAAATCGAGGCACCCATAGCGCTTGAACCCATACCTGCATCACAGGAAAAGACGATTTTGTTCACTTCGGATTTATCCTTGAGCGTTCGATCTGCAGCAATTTCTGCAGCACGATCAGATTCGTGGTTATCTTCCATTACAGTGGCGTTAGCACTTGCACTCTTGCTTTGATTTTTCATATCTTTCAGGCGGGATGCAGCTTCCTCCAGCCCCTCTTCTTGTTGCTTACCAGTCTTGAGTAACACTGCGGCAACAGCAAAAGATACGACCGCAGCAGCGATCACCCCGCTTAGCATTGGCAAATATCCGCCTTTTGGCGTCATTAGAAAATAGGCGATGATGCTGCCCGGCGAAGGAGCAGCAACCAGTCCGGCACCTGTCAACATGAAACAGAAGGTTCCCACAACGCCCCCAGCTATAGCAGCAAGAATCAAAATCGGCTTCATCAAAATATAAGGGAAATAAATTTCATGAATCCCGCCGAAAAAATGAATGATGACTGCGCCAGGAGCCGACGACTTCGCAGAGCCTTTACCGAACAGGCAGTAGGCCAGCAAAATACCGAGCCCCGGCCCAGGGTTGGATTCCAGCATGAACAGTACGGATTTTCCTGTTCTTGCAGCTTCCTCCAACGCAATCGGACTTAATACTCCGTGATTCAGCGCGTTGTTTAAAAATAATACTTTTCCGGGCTCAATAATGAGGTTGACAAGCGGCAGTAGCCCTGCGTTCACGAGGAACTGTACCCCTGCCGACAATACTTGACTGATCATTTGTACAACCGGGCCGATCGCCACATGGGCAAGCAGTGCTAGAATGGCACCGATAATCCCGGCCGAAAAATTATTGACCAGCATTTCAAAGCCTGATCTGACTTTGCCTTCAATGGCCTCGTCGAACTTCTTCAATATCCACGCAGCCAGCGGACCAGCGACCATCGCGCCCAGGAACATCGGGATATCGGCTCCCACTATGACACCCATCGTCATAATGGCACCAATCACACCTCCACGTTGTCCGTGAATCATCGTGCCTCCCGTGTAACCAATCAGCAGCGGCAGCAAATAATTTTTCATCGGATCAACCAGTTGTGCAAAACCTTCGTTCGGGAACCACCCGGTCGGAATAAAGAGTGCCGTAATCAATCCCCACGCGATAAAGGCTCCCATATTGGGCATAACCATACCGCTGAGAAAACGGCCAAAACGCTGTACGGCGACACGAGTGCCTCCTTTTGAACTTGGCTTTGCGTCCAATGTACTCATATTCAAATCCTCCTTGTAGGTAAGCATCACTACCTTTTCTTAAAATTCATACTAAATGACAGCGCTATCTTCATCAATGAAATGAAAACGTACTTTCGTCATGAACGTTGATGACAACATTTAAATTTAAATTAACCGAGAAGGTATTAGACCTGCATAATTCTTCTTAATATGACCTGTAGCTATAGAAATTAGTCGAAAAAACACTGTTGTAAATCTACACAATTTTAAAGTGTTGCTCTCTTCTAAGCCTGAGAAGACAACGTAAATCCGTCTTCTAAAAGACAACAAAAAAATAGTCGCTATGTCAGGTCATAGCGACTATTTATACAAAAACTGAGCGGACTAACGATGCTCTTATTTAATTCAATATCCATATAAAAAACCAGAATAAAGCGTTATTATTTCATGCTGTATTGCTCATTATTGCACATCAGAAATCAACTGCTCGTATTGATCCGCAGACAGTAGCTTGCCCAATGCTTCCTCCACATCTTTATCTATCTCTACTTCGATCATCCAACCTTTTTCATAGGGAGATTCATTCACTAGCTCAGGCGTACTTTCCAGCGCTTCATTCACTTTTAATACGGTTCCCGTCACCGGAGCAAAAAGGTCGGATACCGTCTTCACCGATTCAATCGTACCGATTTCCGCTCCCTGCTCAATCGTTACTCCCGCCTCAGGTAATTCTACAAAAACAATATCACCCAGTTGATGCTGTGCAAAATCTGTAATACCAATCCGCAACGTTCCATTCTCTGTGCGCTGAACCCACTCATGTTCGTCTGTATACCAAAGTTGCTGCTTCACTTCACCCATTTTGTTCCCCTCGCTTCCATATGAATAAAATCGCTTTTGCTCACCTGTATTAGACAGGTTAAGATTATGACAACAGGAACACTCATGTCAATAATACTAACAAAAATACTTCATATGACCTCATATGGCGTACTATATAAAAATATGATAACTTATAACAAACGCTTACATATCCTTATTTATATATTAAATGTTTTTTATATTGTTTTTGATGACATTTTTATTGACATTTTGAATGAATTTGCGTATTAATGGGTTATAGCAAATGCTTTGGGAAACACCCCGACAACTGCAAACGCGGATGAACGCGGAGGGAGAGACTGCCAAAAAGATTCGCATAGCTGTTGCCGCTTATGAGACAGTTGTGCACGCGAATCGGATCAAGTTGTTATCTGCAAAGCCAGGTAATATACTGTTGATCCCGAAGGTAGCGCCGAAGGAGTAAGCCTGCATTGCAGGTGAATCTCTCAGGCAAAAGGACCTCTGCCGGACGCATCTCTGGAGAGCATTCGCTATTGGAGCGGATCACCCAAGGGGAAACCCGGTACATACCGGGGTAACTTTCTGGTATCAAGGACAGAGCTGAAAAAAGAGTGTAGACTGCCGTCTATACGTTTTTTTCGGCCTGTCTTTTTTGTTTAGCCGATCACACCGAATAGGAGTGGAAAAATGACTAATTTGCGAAAAACACCGCTATATTCGTCCTACGGGACGCAGTCTGGGGTTCGTTGTATTGACTTTGGCGGCTGGGAGCTCCCCGTTCAGTTTAGCGGCATTCAAAAGGAGCATGAGGCCGTCCGGCAACGTGCGGGTTTATTCGATGTATCGCATATGGGCGAATTTTTGGTTGAAGGCAAAGAGGCCGAAGCTTTTCTGCAAAGGGTGACCACAAATGATGTCAGCCAGTTGGAACCAGGTCAGGCACAATATTCACTCCTGTGTTACCCCGATGGAGGGGTAGTAGACGACCTGCTTGTTTACTGCAAAGGACCGGAGCGCTACATGCTCGTTGTGAACGCCTCTAACATCGATAAGGATTGGGATTGGCTCATTCGCCATAGGCCTGCATCCGTTCACATGGAGAATGTGTCTGATGCGATAGCATTGCTGGCGTTGCAAGGACCGGAAGCAGCACGTATTGCCGCAGCCGTGGCAGATACGGACATTACGAATCTGGCATCTTTCCGCTTCCATGAGAATGTGCCATTGTTCGGAGCAAAAGCACTCGTCTCACGAACCGGATATACGGGCGAAGACGGTTTTGAGTTTTATGTACCTGCTGCGGAAGCACCAGCCGTATGGGAGGGTTTGCTTCGTTCCGGTGAGTCGTATGGGCTGATTCCCGCTGGACTTGGTGCTCGGGATACCCTACGCTTTGAGGCACGGTTGCCGCTGTACGGACAGGAGTTATCTGCCACGATTTCACCACTCGAAGCCGGTCTAGGGTTCTTCGTCAAGCTGAATAAGGGAGATTTTATCGGTAGAGAAGCACTGCAACGTCAGAAAGATCAAGGGATTCCTCGCAAATTGATCGGGCTGGAAATGATGGATCGCGGTATCCCACGCGCCCATTACCCGGTATTCGCAGAAGGACAACACATCGGTGAGGTCACAACGGGGACTCAGTCGCCCACCTTGAAGCGTAATCTCGGCCTCGCCTTGGTAGACAGTCGTTTTAGCGCCCTCTCCACACCGCTGGAGGTTGAGATTCGTGGCAAACGCCTGCGTGCCGAGGTGGTGACAGCACCCTTTTATAAACGCCCGCGCTGATCTTAAACTCTCCTTATTTCTATAAAGCAAACATGTCAGATATGAACTTCCGGGTTTCTCATCTCACACTTTTTTATTAGCTAATTTACGATTTAAAATTTTGCTTTTCGAAAGGAGCTAGAACCTATGAAGCAGCATCGTTATCTCCCTATGACTGAACAGGATCAAACCGAAATGCTGCGTGTGGTCGGCGTTTCATCCATCGATGATTTATTCAGTGACATTCCAGAGGCCATTCGATATCAAGGGGAACTCCCTCTTTCTTCTCGACTCGGCGAGAGAGCCTTAACCCGCCACTTGGCCGAGCTTGCTGGACACAACGCCAATACAGACACACATGCCAGCTTTCTTGGCGCAGGAATTTATGATCATCATATTCCGTCCGTCATCCAGCACATCACTTCACGCTCGGAATTCTATACAGCCTACACCCCCTATCAGCCGGAAGTAAGCCAAGGCGAGCTACAAGCCATTTTCGAATTTCAGTCGTATATTTGCGAATTGACGGGCATGGCTGTAGCTAATGCCAGCATGTACGACGGAGCGACTGCACTGGCGGAAGCGGGCTCACTGTCCGCCGCAGCTACCCGCCGTAAACAGCTTATCGTATCAAGGTCCGTCCATCCGGAAGCACGTCAGGTATTGGCAGCCTATGCACGCGGATTGGATTTGGACATCGTGGAGATCGGCTGTTCGGACGGCGTAACGGATGCTAATGCGTTAGCGGCGGCCGTATCGGAACAGACTGCGGCTGTTTTGGTCCAAAGCCCCAACTTTTTCGGAGCCGTGGAAAACCTGAAGCCGATGGCTGATCTCATCCATGCGCACAAAGGTCTTTTGGTCGTCAGTGCCAACCCACTGGCACTTGGCTTGCTGGAGACACCCGGCAAACAGGGCGCGGATATTGTGGTAGGAGATGCGCAGCCACTTGGCATCTCCTCTTCTCTCGGCGGTCCGACCTGTGGATACTTTGCCGTTTCTCAGGCACATATGCGCCGTATCCCCGGCCGTATTGTGGGTCAGACCACTGACCGTAACGGTAAACGCGGCTTCGTGCTGACCTTGCAAGCGCGGGAACAGCATATCCGCCGCGAAAAGGCCACGTCTAACATTTGCTCCAATCAAGCGTTGCTAGCTTTATCTGCATCTGTATACTTGTCTGTCATGGGTAGACAGGGGATCAAGGAAGTAGCCGAGCTAAATTTGCATAAAAGCCGTTATGCTTTAGAGCAATTGCTGAGCTTGAAGGGCGTAACTGTCTCATTTAACGCACCGACCTTTAACGAGTTTGCCCTTAGACTGCCTGAGGGTACGGATATGAGCAAACTCCAGGCCGAACTGCTAGCTGCTGGATTTATCGCTGGCTACGATTTGGGCCGGGACTATGAGGAACTTGCTGGTCACATGTTGATTGCCGTGACGGAGCAAAGAACCAAAGAAGAGATTGACCAATTTGTACACACCTTGGGGGGATTGCTATGACACACACCGGACAGGATCAGAAACAAGGGCTGTTGAAGGAACACGATCAAGCGCTCATTTTTGAATTGAGCCGTCCGGGTCGCATCGCCTATTCCCTTCCCGAGTGCGACGTTCCCCGTCGCCCGGTGGCAGAGCTTTTGCCAGATTATGCGCTGCGCAGCGAACCTGCGGCATTACCCGAGGTATACGAAGTAGACGTTATTCGGCATTATACCGCCTTGTCCCGGCGCAATTTCGGCGTGGACAACGGATTTTATCCGCTCGGCTCCTGTACGATGAAATACAATCCGAAAGTGAATGAGGATGTCGCCCGATATACAGGCTTCGCCAAAATCCATCCATATCAGCCCGAGGAGAGCATCCAGGGTGCCATGGAGTTGCTGCATACGCTCCAAAATGATTTGGCTGCGTTAACTGGCATGGATGCCGTCACACTTCAGCCCGCCGCGGGCGCCCATGGCGAATGGACCGGGCTGATGATGATTCGCTCATACCACGAAGCACGTGGTGAGCGACGTACCAAGGTGCTCGTGCCGGATTCCTCGCACGGAACGAACCCCGCCAGCGCAACCGTCGCGGGCTTCGAAACAGTCACCCTTCCCTCCACCCCTGAGGGGCTGGTGGATCTGGATGCGCTGCGTCAAGCCGTAGGCAACGACACCGCTGCGCTCATGCTGACCAACCCGAACACGCTTGGACTGTTCGAGAAGCAAATCACTGACATTGCTGCCATCGTGCATGACGCGGGTGGTCTGCTCTACTATGACGGGGCGAACTCCAACGCCATCATGGGAATTACTCGTCCCGGCGATATGGGCTTCGATGTAGTGCATCTCAATTTGCACAAAACGATGAGTACCCCTCACGGCGGCGGCGGCCCCGGCGCTGGGCCTGTCGGCGTAAAGCAACGGCTCATCCCTTATTTGCCCAAGCCGCTTGTCGTACGTGATTCGCAGGGGGTGTACC
The DNA here is from genome assembly GCF_037027525.1 of Paenibacillus sp. 203. Lineage (NCBI taxonomy): Bacteria > Bacillati > Bacillota > Bacilli > Caryophanales > Paenibacillaceae > Paenibacillus > Paenibacillus sp. 203. The sequence goes on along the minus strand of NZ_JAXCHD010000005.1, from coordinate 88,240 downwards.
ACTGGGACCGGGAACAAGGAGATTCTATTGGACGGGTTAAAGCCTTTTACGGCAACTTCGGTATTCTCGTTCGTGCCTACGCCTATATCCGTAGCTACGGTCCTGATGGCTTAAAGCGTGTATCGGAATGCGCTGTGCTCAATGCCAATTACATGATGCATCGGCTCGCTCCACATTTTGACCTGCCCTACCCTGGACATTGCAAACACGAATTCGTAATGTCGGGGCGAAGCTTGAAAAAATTTGGAGTGCGCACGCTTGATGTAGCCAAACGGCTGCTTGATTTCGGCTACCATCCGCCTACAATTTACTTCCCGCTGAATGTAGAGGAGTGCATCATGATCGAGCCCACGGAGACGGAAAGTAAGGAAACACTTGATGCTTTTGTCGACACTATGATTCATATTGCGCGGGAAGCGGAAGAGAACCCTGAGCTGGTGCTCAATGCACCATATACTACTCCAGTCACACGATTGGACGAAACTACCGCAGCCCGCAAACCTGTACTGAATTGCTCATGCAGTTAAAAACAAATTCTACTTAAAGGATGCAAAAAAGCCGGTATCTAAATAGATACCGGCTGCTGTATGTACACAGCAATTTTTTTGTTGGAAAAAGATATAACCTTTGAAATGTAATACCCTTCCTTAGCCTTCGATGCTTTGAACCAATTCAACAACCTGTTCTGCTGTTTGCATGTCCAGAGCTTTTGTAGCCAGTTTTTCCATGTCCGCACGGGACAACTTGGAGATTTGACTACGTGCTGGCAGAATAGAAGTTGCGCTCATACTGAACTCATCAAGTCCAAGACCCAGCAGCAACGGAATTGCTGTTGTATCTCCTGCCATTTCACCACACATACCAACCCAACGTCCTTCACGGTGAGCGGCATCAATAACCATTTTCACCAGACGCAGAATGGATGGATTGTATGGTTGATACAGGTAAGAAACCCGCTCGTTCATGCGATCCGCTGCCATTGTGTATTGAATCAGATCGTTTGTACCGATACTGAAGAAATCTACTTCTTTTGCGAATTGGTCAGCCAATACCGCTGTAGAAGGAATTTCTACCATGATGCCCAACTGAATTTCTTCAGATACGGATACACCCTCGGCTACCAACTTTTCCTTTTCTTCCAACAAAACAGCTTTAGCTTCACGGAATTCGTTCAGCGTAGCAATCATCGGGAACATGATGCGCAGGTTACCATGCACACTCGCACGCAACAAAGCACGCAATTGAGTGCGGAAAATATCCTGGCGATCTAGACACAGACGAATAGCACGGAATCCGAGGAACGGATTCATTTCTTTCGGCAGGTCCAGATATGGAAGTTCTTTGTCGCCACCGATATCCAAAGTACGGACTACAACCGGCTTACCTTCCATTCTTTCCAGAACGGTTTTGTACGCCGTATACTGTACTTCTTCGGATGGAAGCTTATCGCGTCCCATGTACAAGAACTCCGTACGGTACAAGCCAACGCCTTCACCACCGTTGTCCAGAACACCAGCTACATCATTAGGCGTACCAATATTGGCTGCCAGTTCGACATGGACACCATCGACAGAAACTGTAGCTTCGCCGCGCAGCTTGCGCCACTCTTCGCGTTGCTTGTCGTATGCCACCTGTTTAGCACGGTATTCCGCAACAATCTCTTCGGTTGGGTTCACGAATACGTGACCATCCAAACCATCAACGATAATCAAATCGCCGCTTTTAGCTTGAGACAATATATTTTTCGTTCCCACAACTGCAGGAATTTCAAGTGAGCGAGCCATAATGGCCGAATGCGAAGTACGTCCGCCGATGTTCGTTGCAAAACCTTTAACAAATTCACGGTTCAGCTGAGCTGTGTCGGAAGGTGTCAAATCTTCTGCAAGCACAATCGTTTCTTCGGCAATTTCTGCAGGACTAACAAAATGAACACCAAGCAGGTGATTCAGGATCCGCTTGGTTACATCACGCATGTCCGATGCGCGTTCTTGCAAATAGGCACTTTTCATGTTTTCAAACATGGAAATGAACTGTGTAGCTACCTCATTCAAAGCATAGTCAGCATTAAGCTGCTCGTCTCTGATTTTAGCTTTAACCGGATCGATCAATTCAGGATCATTCAGGATGAGCAGGTGAGATGCAAAAATTTCTGCTTTTTTCTCTCCCAGCTCCTGAAGCGTTTTCTCCTTAATCGATTCCAATTCGGTTTGAGATTGTACCAAAGCCGCATCCAATCTCGCGATTTCAGCTTCAACATCACCAACCGCGCGTCTCTCTACAGCGTAATTCGGATGCTCCAAGATAAACGCCCGGGCAATGGCTATGCCTGCCGAAGCGGCAATCCCGGAAATTTTAAGCATGAACTTCGCCCAGCCCTTCGTTAACGATTACATTTTCAAGAGCTTTCAGTGCTTCGGCAGCTTCAGCGCCTTCGCAGATAATGTTAATAGTATCACCTTGTTCCAGACCCAGAGACAATACACCCAGAATGGATTTCAAAGTTACTTTTTTACCGTTAGCTTCGGCAAAAGATTCAGCACCGCTGAATTTGTTAGCTGTATTTACCAGTGCAGTTGCAGGACGTGCATGGATACCGTCTTCATCCGTAATTCTAAAAGTTGTTTGCATAATTTGTTCCTCCCACTTTCCTAAAGATAATATTTGTTTACACGCAGTATACCAGATCATTGATGAGACGGCCTAAGCCGCCTAATCAACTAATCCGAAACACATAGAGTTTATTTTATCGTAATTATACCATCTTCGCCAGCCTTCAATACTCCAGTTTTGTTTAAAGTTACCGAAGAACCTTCTGGAAGGTTGGTAAAAATGACAGGTGAAATGATGGATTTAGCGTTTGCCTTCACGTATTCCAGGTCTACTTTCATAATAGGCTGGCCGGCTGACACAAGATCGCCTTCGTTCACCAAAACGTCAAATCCTTGCCCTTTAAGCTTCACGGTATTCACCCCGATATGAACAAGCACTTCTTTACCGCCATCGGATTGAATACCAATCGCATGCTTGCTCGGGAATACATTGAATACTTTACCATAAACAGGGGACACAATCGTTCCATCATTTGGCACGACCGCAAAGCCGTCACCTGTCATACGTTCTGCAAATACCGGATCGGGAACCGTCGAGATATCAACCAATTCGCCGTTAACAGGCATTACAATATCTTCTACAATAATGGTTTGTTGTTCTTCCCCAGCTTCCTTCTCCTCTTGTGGAGCAGGTTGCGCCGGAGCTGGTGCAGGTGTACGTCCAGCCATGATATCTGCCATTTGAGTTTTAATGGTGTCGGAACGTGTACCGAAAATTGCCTGTACGTTGTTGCCGACTTCAAGGACACCCGATGCGCCAAGTTGCTTCAGACGAGCTTTGTCAACGTTCGATTTCTCATTAACCTCGATCCGAAGACGTGTGATACAAGCATCCAGATGCTTGATATTTGATGAACCACCGAAAGCTGCCAAAATGTTGTGCGGGAGCTCATCACTACTACCGGCTGCTGCGCCATCCACATTTTCTGTAGCTTCTTCACGTCCTGGTGTTTTCAAGTTGAACTTCCGTATGATGAACCGGAATCCGAAGTAGTAAATCACTGCCAAAATCAGACCGACGATGATTACATACCACCAAGGCGTACGGGTTGGAATGATCCCGAAAATCAGGAAGTCAATAAATCCGCCTGAGAAGGTCATACCGATTTTGACATGTAAAATTTGCATGGTCATAAATGACAGACCTGCGAATATACAGTGTACTGCAAACAGCAGTGGAGCTACGAACAGGAAGGAAAATTCCAGTGGCTCCGTAATACCTGTCAAGAACGAAGTCAATGCTGCTGAACCCATGATACCTGCTACATATTTTTTATGTTCTGGTCTTGCTTCATGGTACATTGCAAGCGCTGCTGCCGGCAAACCGAACATCATGAATGGGAATTTACCCACTTGGAACGTACTTGCTGTCAACGCCACTCCATCACGAAGCTGGCTGAAGAAGATCTGCTGGTCACCGTGAACGGTTTGACCTGCTTTGTTAACATATTCACCAAATTCAAACCAGAACGGTGAATACCAGATGTGATGCAAACCAAATGGAATAAGCGCGCGTTCGATAACCCCGAACAGGAACGCCGACAAAGTCGGGTTGGAATACACCATAAAGTGAGATACTGCGTTAAGTCCTTGTTGAACTGGAGGCCAGATCAGAACCAGCGCAAGCCCGACAATCAGTGAGGACACCGCCGTTGCAATTGGAACGAAACGCTTACCCGCGAAAAAGCCCAGATACGAAGGAAGCTCAATTTTGAAAAAGCGGTTGTACATGGCCGCGGCCAGTATACCGATGATTATCCCGCCGAACACCCCGGTTTGAAGCGTTGGAATACCCAACACGTTCGCATAACCCGGTATTTTTTGAGCAATCAGACCAGGTGTGACACCCACGGCTGTACCCAAAGTAATGTTCATAACGAGGTAACCGATGATGGCAGCCAAACCGGCTACACCTTCACCGCCCGCCAGACCGACGGCTACGCCGACTGCGAACAACAGGGCCAGATTATCAAAAACGATTTGTCCGGCATTCATCATGATCGTCGCTACCGATTGAACCCAGCCCGCATTTAATGCCGGAATGTACTGGAGAAAATCAGGATTGACCAGCATGTTACCGATACCCAACAAAAGCCCCGCAGCTGGCAAAATCGCTACAGGAAGCATTAATGCTTTACCGACACGCTGTAAAACGCCGAAAAGCTTTTTAAACATACCTTCCACATCCTTCTCTGAAATTTAGAACAGAGGCAAAACAACAAAAAAGGCATGAGCCGATTTAAGTATGTTTGAAAACAACCTTGGGATATAGCTTGCCCCAGTAGGCTGTAAACAATCATAACTTAAAACAACTCATGCCTGATCGAATCAGTAACACGTTAAATGTTCAGTTGTTGTCTTCCTCATTGCAGAATTGATTATAGCACCCCGCTAAATGCGAGGCAATACTTTTTTATTCCGGTTTTATCACTCTTGTTGCTCCCCCTGCTCTTTGCGTTGGGACAACCGTTGCAGATGCATTGTCAAATAACTAACCTCAGCCGGGTACACAGATTTACGGAGTCTTTTCTCCATAATTTTCGTGAGCTTCCAGGCCAGCATATACATTTCCGGATACTCCTCATTCAAAAGCTTGTCCAATCGATAAATCTCCTGCACAATTTCTCCCCGGCGCACACGTTCAATCGCAAACCTCAGATGAGTCAGCAGTCGAGAATAATCAAGGGATTGAAGAGGAATACGATAATCCAGTGTCGTCTCGACAACCTGAACCATATCAGCAATCAGACGAGAATCCTTCCTAACCTCGGAGATATGCTGGTTTGTCATGGCACTATAAATATGCAGGGCCACGAATCCGATTTCATCTTCTCCCAGATCTACATCCATCTTATCCCTGATTAAAGCAACAGCCTGCTCAGCCATCTTGTATTCCTGAGGATATATTTCCCTAGTCTCATACAAAAACGGATTATGAATCGTAATTCCCTGTTTATGACGGTTGATGGAAAAAGCGATATGGTCAGTTAAAGCAATCAGTATGTGCTCATTTAGAGGCTTCTTAGCTTGAAGCTGAACAAGATGAAGCACCTCACCGATGACCTCAATGAGCTTTTCATCCAGCTCAGGAAGCAACCGTTTGTATTGCTCCTGTTCTTCATGGCTTTTTAATATAAATAATTTTTCAACTGAATCCAACGGCATAAGATCGCCGGGTCTGCGATTGAAACCGATTCCTTTTCCAATCACGACAACCTCATCATGCTCGGGATGCATCCCTATAATCACATTGTTATTCAGCGCTTTGGCCACTTTTAGGCTGCTCACATCCGCACCTCTTTTATCAGAACCTTGATCCTAAGAATTATAGCATGAAGCTCAGAGGAATCCACGTTAAAGTACCAAATATTCGGCTAAAGGTCAATAAAAAGAAAACGCTTTTCATCACATTGCCGGGAAATGCTGTGATGAAAAGCGGTCTTTTGGTTAGGGATAAATGCTCCCCAAAGACTTATCGTTATTCTTTATCTGTTAGCGCTACCTCCACCGAGGCTGGAAGAGGCTGCTTATTCGCTTCACCGGAAGGCGGCACGGAATGAATGCCTTTTTTCCCCGTGGTCAACCCCTTGATTAACTGCTCCACATCAATACCGGATACACTCTTCAGCATCTCGGGTGCCGTAGCCATCAGTTCGGTGACATAATTGCTGACACGCGCTGCTCCTTCTCCTTTTCCCGTATCAACTACGGTGAGTTTATCAATGGACGCAATCGGTTCGGCAATACGTCCAGCCAGATCAGGCAACATTTTCACGATAATATCGAGCACGGCGGCCTCTCCAAACTTTTGGAACGCCTCCGCCAGTTTTTCCTTGGCCTCCGCTTCTGCAAGTCCACGCAAACGGATGACATCTGCGTCCGCCGTACCTTTGGCGCGTTCGGCATCCGCTTCTGCTTGCCCGTTAAGACGTTTTTGTTCAGCTGACGCTTTAGCCTGTGTCTCAATCGAGTATTGCAGCGATTCAGCCTCACGCATTTTACGCGATTTATCTGCTTCCGCCGCTTGCTCGACCGCATACCGATCGGCTTCTGCCTTCTTTTTCACTTCCGCATCATATTGCTTTTCACGTACCTGTATTTCCTTGGATTGAAGATCAATTTCCCGTTCTTTGCGCACCAGCTCGACCTTCATCTGCTCTTCGACAGCAGTCTGCTTGGCACGGGCCTCCTGGATGTGATAAGCTTGATCGGCTTCTGCCTTCGCTGTATCCTGTTCTTTCTTAAACGAAGCCACTTTCAGTTCCTTCTCCTTGGCTGCCTCCGCAATGTTGGTATCCCGCAGCAGTTCGGCCTTCTGGCCTTCCTGTTCCGCACGTGCCTTCTGAATCCGGGCATCCCGCACAGCCTCGGCTTCTGCAATCTCAGCATCCCGTTTCACAGCGGCAATTCTCGGCTTACCAAGCGCATCCAGATATCCGTGCTTATCACGCACATCTTTGATGGTGAATGAAACGATTTGCAAGCCCATCTTTTTCAGATCACGAGCAGCCACGCCCTGTACTTCCTGCGCAAACCGATCCCGATTACGATAAACTTCTTCCACTGTCATCGAACCGAGGATTGCGCGTAAATGTCCCTCCAGCACTTCCTGAGCCTCTCCTCTAAGAGCCTCCAATGGCTTCCCGATGAACTGCTCGGCTGCTGTAGCCACATCCTCAATGGAACTGCCGACCTTGATAATCGCCACACCATCCGCAATCACGGGAACTCCTTGCTCCGTATACACTTCCGGTGTGGTTACGTCCAGTTTATGGGACAACAAAGAGATGAATTCGGACTGCTGGAAAATTGGCCAAATGAAGGCCCCCCCGCCGCGTACAATTTTAATTTTGCGTCCAGAGTCATCCTCGGAAATATTTTTATTTCCCAGAAAAGAGCCCGTCACGATCATCCCTTCATCCGGTCCTACCGTTTTGTAACGGGCCCAAAAAGCGATCCCTAATATAACGATAACGATGACAACAATCCCAGGGACTAACACAATATCTTGCAAATTTGACACTCCCGATCACGCTCCCTTCAAGATAATCGAATGCGCCGTCTATGTGTCCAGGTACGCTACGCGGACGACGCCCTCTGCGACCTCAACCACGACGATACGGGTTCCCGCAGCAAGCGGTTTGTGATCGAAGCTCGATGCCGTATGTATGGTGTTGCCTGCACCCAAGCGGATCATAACTTCCCCGTAACCAACCTCAGGTACAGGAATGGTGACCTCACCGATCCGGCCAGTCAGCTCACGCATGGAGAAGCCGCTAGATACCTCCGAATTCGCCATGGGTTTGATAAACGCAAAGAACACGAGTATTCCGATGACAAACGCAATCCCTAAAGCAAGCACGACGACCCACCCCATGCTCAGCCCAGTATACTTTGTCAGCAGTACTCCAGCTCCGCCAAAAGCGGTCATGGCTCCAAGTAAAACGACAGGTCTGAACCAATCGAGGCCCGGCAACTCCAATGCACCATCCAGCCAACTACCGAGTACATCTCCAATCAGCACACTGACTACGGTAAAGATAGCGCCCCCTGCCAATAACCACCAAAATATGGTTTCCATGCGACTCCTCCTTCCATGTCCTTTTCAGTCTGGTTTCCAGTCTATAACTATGTTTACGTATTCAACCTTAAAAAGTTTCAAAATTTTCCTCCGATATCCCAGATCAAACCCAAAAAAGCACGTTCGTACGTCTAATGACGCACAAACGTGCTTAAAATGATACAAATATCGGTTTACAGAGAGGCTTTGTAAATTTCGACTACATCTTCGCGATTAAGCTTGTTAAAGCCACCAAAAGATCCGAATTTCACAGCTTTATCAGCCATAACATCGATTTGGGACGCATCAATATCGTAATCAGCCAGACGGCTTGGTGCACCAATCGAGTTCCAGAAATCACGCAACGCCTGAATACCTTCCAGCGCCACTTCTTCATCACTCTTGCCTTCTGGGTTTACATGGAATACATTGACGGCCAGTTGTTTGAAGCGTTCAGGCTTCACATGCAGATTGTGCTTCATCCAGTTCGGGAACAGAATAGCCAGTCCTCCACCATGTGGAATATCATAAACAGCAGACACCGCATGCTCGATATTGTGAGTAGCCCAGTCACCTGTCAGCCCCATGTTCAGGAAGCCGTTCAGCGCCATCGTACCACAATACATAATCGTTTCACGCAGCTCGTAGTTTTCCAGATCGTTGACCAGACCTGGAGCCGCATCCATGACCGTACGTAAAATCGTTTCGCACCAGCCAAGTTGGACCGGAGTATTGGATTCCAAATGGAAATAATGCTCCAGCGTATGTGACATCATATCTACGATTCCGTAAACGGTTTGATTTTGTGGCAGTGAGTATGTGTTTACAGGGTCAAGAATAGAAAACGCAGGGAACGCAAATACGCTACCCCATCCCAATTTTTCCTGTGTTTTTTCATTTGTAATAACAGAACCCGCATTCATTTCAGAACCGGTAGCTGCCATGGTCAAAACTGTACCTAATGGCAATGCTGCCTGTGGTGCCGCTTTACGCTCTGCAAAATCCCACATGTCGCCATCATATTTTGCACCAACAGCAATGGCTTTGGAACAATCCAGCACACTACCACCGCCTACAGCCAGAACAAGGTCGATTTGATGTTTTTTACACAATTCCACGCCTTTATGTACTGTAGATAAGCGAGGATTCGGTTCTACACCAGCCAGTTCCGTTACCTCTGCACCAATTTCACCAAGCAAACTTATTACATTATCGTACAAACCGCTGCGCTTAATGCTGCCGCCGCCATATACAAGCAGTACACGTTTACCATATTTAGGAACTTCACGCTTGAGAGCCTCCAATTGTCCTTTACCGAAGATCAATTGTGTAGGATTATAAAATTCGAATGCTTTCATCGCAAACGCTCGCCTCCAATAGTTCTAAAGTTTAATGTTAAGAAACTACTCTATTATAACCTTTTCGGTTACAGGAAACAAATATGCTTTATTTTCAGAAAAAAACCACACTCCTTGAGGAGCATGGTTCCATGTCATATCTTGGGAGGGTTCTCGTAGTGTATTATGTGCTGCACCAGCGATTTTATTCTCCCAAAGTATATCCCAATTGTTTCATAAAACGACCAAACGCCTGCTGCCCGGACTCATTCCGTTTATACACTCCTGCATGCTCTAAAATTTCACTGAATTTCAGTCCAACCTCATTTTGTACGGTACGAACAGCCGTTTCCTTGTCAGGCAAACGACCGAACCGAGTGTTTAACTGATAAATCCAGTCTGCATGCTTAAACAGTGGATGTCCTTCCTGCTGCATAGCCACAGCCAGTTTGTCATCCCCACACAAAATATCTGCAATCCCATCCAGTTCATCCTTGAGCCGCCCCGGTAATATGGCAAGTCCCATAACTTCGATCAGACCGATATTTTCCTTCTTGATGTGATGCATCTCGCGATGAGGATGGAAAATACCTTCCGGATACTCTTCACTCGTTCGATTGTTACGCAGTACGAGATCCATCTGATACCTGCCTTCGGAATCTCGGCGCACAATCGGCGTCACAGTATTATGTGGAATCGTTTCCCCCTCCTGCTCTGTATGAGAGAGGACATCAGCTACAGGATCACTATAAACTTTCCAGGCTTCAAAAGCAGCATTTCCCGCCTCCAACAGCGCCTCGGCATCTATTGACGTAAAACGGATGACCGACATCGGCCAGTTTACAATCCCTGCTGTAACCTGCGGGAACGCTTCATTATGGTATACACCGTCCACACCCGCTTTTTCAATTGGGAATGTATGACGACCACCCTGAAAATGATCATGGGTCAGGATCGATCCGCCGACAATCGGCAGATCCGCATTGGAGCCAATAAAATAATGCGGAAACGCTTTCGTAAAGGCCAGCAATCGCCGCAGTGTATCCTTCGTAAGCTTCATCGGTACATGATCATGATGGAACACGATGCAATGCTCGTTGTAATACACATAGGGTGAGTATTGAAAAAACCACGGCTCCCCATTCAATTCCACCGGAATGATACGCAGATTTTGACGGGACGGATGATTTACTCTTCCTGCATATCCGACGTTTTCACGGCATAATTGACACTTGGGATAAACAGGCGGCGGCAAAAGCTTCGCCATCGCAATTTCTTTAGGACTTTTTTCTGGCTTGGACAAATTAATCGTGATTTCCATATCTCCGTAAGATGTCGACTGATTCCAGTACACATTGCTGGCAACCCGATCCATTCGAATGTAGTTCGAATCGATGGATAATTGATAAAAAGCATCTGTCGCCGCCTCTATGCCACGTTTATCCTCCGTTTGATGAAAGTCACGGATGACTTCAGACGGTCTCGCCATCAACAGTCCCATGATTTTGGAATCAAGCAAATCGCGATACGTATCTGTGTTTTCAGGGATAAGTCCTATGGCAAAACCATAATCTATCAATACATTAAGCACAGGCTGGAGAGCTTCGGGGGCCATAATGCCCCCTGCTTCCCCACCTGAATAAGGCTCCGAAAACCCAAACTGCTCCAACAGCAGATTACGGCTGTAATCTGTATCTTGCGGACCGATCAAGCCCTTGTTTTGTGCGAATGCAACCAGTTGTTCCACCGCATATAGAGCCGATTGCTGCACAGTTTCGTCGATGTCATGGGCCAGATGCCGGGAATGTTCCCGGCCTTGGCCTTTATCTGTGGATTGGCGCTCGCTCATATGTCATCGTCTCCCGTCTATTCGTCGCCGTAGCCGTGAGGGTGCGACTGATGCCATCCCCATGCTCCGCTAATAATATCCTCCAATTGGGTACGTGCTGGACTCCAGCCCAACACCGAACGAGCCTTGTCAGAAGATGCAACCAATATCGCTGGATCTCCTGCGCGGCGCGGCTCTGTAACAACTGGAATGTCGAGTCCAGTGACCTTGCGTGCCGTCTCAATAACTTCTTTCACAGAGAAGCCCTGTCCATTGCCCAAGTTGAATACGTTGCTGTCATTGCCTTCGCGCAAGTAATTTACTGCACGCACATGAGCATCTGCCAGGTCACTCACGTGAATGTAATCCCGAACACACGTGCCGTCAGGTGTCGCATAATCCTCACCAAACACAGCGATGTGTGGACGTTGCTTCAAGGCTGTCTGGAGCACTAACGGGATCAGATGGCTTTCTGGTCGGTGATCTTCACCGATCTTGCCGCTCTCATGCGCACCAGCCGCATTAAAATACCGTAAAGACACATATTTGATGCCTAAAACTTTATCAAACCACGACATCATGCGCTCCATCATCAGCTTTGTTTCACCATACACGTTGGTTGGCTCTGTACGGTCTCCCTCTTCAATCGGCACCTTTTCCGGTTCGCCGTAGGTAGCCGCAGTAGAGGAAAACACGATTCGGCGCACTCCAGCATCCTTCATCGCCTCCAGCAAGCTCAGCGTGCCAAATACATTGTTGTCATAATATTTACCAGGATTTTGCATGCTTTCTCCAACCAGCGAATTGGCTGCAAAATGGATAACTGCATCGATACTATTTTCAGAGAACAGTTTGGACAGTAGTTCTTTATCCCTCAAATCCCCTTCATACAACTTGCCTCCAAGCAATGCTGCTTTGTGCCCGGTTTGCAAATTGTCCAGCACCACAACTTCTTCTCCCAGATCCAACAGTTCTGCTACGGTATGTGAACCGATATATCCAGCTCCACCTGTGACTAAAATGGCCATGTTATTCGTCCTCCTTCAGTTCTTTTACTCCGTCTCCTGCCTTGCATACATAAAAGCTGGCTTCCAGCCCTGTGCGGGTCTGATAAGCTTCGCCGACTTCCTTCACAAAACGTTCCACATCGTCCTCATGAACCAATGAAACCGTACAACCTCCAAATCCGGCTCCTGTCATACGAGCACCCAGCGTGCCAGGAATGCGTCGTGCTTCTTCAACCATGACGTCCAGCTCCGTGCAGCTGACCTCATACAAATCGCGCAATGAATCATGAGAAGCATTCATTAACTGACCAAAAGCTGCAAGTTCATTCGCTGCGAGAGCATCGACAGAGGCCAGCACACGAGCGTTTTCCTCCACCACATGCTGTGCCCGCCGACACACTGTTTGGTCCGCGATGTGATGCTGAAGCTCTCCGAAACGTGCCTCATCCAGCTGAGCGAGGTATTCCAATGACGGCTTCTGCTGCTGTAAAATGGACAGTGCTTCGGCACACTGGCTACGACGCTCATTATAGGCTGAGTCCACCAAACCGCGACGCTTGTTTGTATTGCCGATCACGAGCTTATAAGCCCCCGTGCGGAATGGCACTTTACGGTACTCCAACGTATCGCACATCAGAAGAATTGCATGATCAGCTGCTCCGTTCGCTACAGCGAACTGGTCCATAATACCGCAATTGACACCAACGTAATTGTTTTCTGCCCGCTGGGACAACAAAGCGATTTCGACCGTATCTGTTTCCTGTTTTTCGATCGTGAGAAACGCATATCCTGTAACAACCTCAATGGAGGCTGAGGAGGATAATCCAGCACCATTCGGTATTTCTCCATGATAGAGCAGGTCATATCCGTTAGACGGATGAACTCCCTTTTCAGCCAACTCCACCAGCACACCCACCGGATAGTCCACCCACTCATCCGTTTTGTTTTTACCTATTTCTCCACGGGGGATAGACACTTCATACGACAGGTTTGTCGAAGCAAAATGAATTTCATCATCATTGCGCGCACGAAGGATTAGCGTCGTTCCGAATTCCAGCGCAGCCGGGAGTACATAACCACCGTTATAGTCGATATGCTCTCCAATCAGATTGACACGTCCAGGTGCATGAAATATCCGCAGTTCATTGCTGCTTTCACCATATTTTTCAATAAAATGTTTCTTTAATTCAGTAGAATTCATATCCGCATCCACCTCATATACCGTTAGTAAAGGCCCTCCTGATTTCCCTGTAACATCTTAATCAGGTTGACATCTCTTATGATTTCAGTATAAATGAAAGCGTCACACAATGTAATGCATCCATGTGTTTAAGCTATGGATAAATGTGACTTGGATATGTACAATGTAAGTATACCGCATCCGCTAAACCATTCACAAATGCAGGAAGGATGACCCTATTTTGCAAGCGTATTCATATAGTTATGCCGTCGCCTCTAATCCGGTGTTTTATGAAAATAGCCCGCTGCATGTGCTTTTTGCAGGAGAGAGCCAAACCAAATCCGGTCATGCCGTGGGGCCGAAAATCTATGATTACTATCTGCTACACTTTGTAGAATCGGGCAGAGGTATCTTCCGAACGGAACAGCACACATATCAGCTTGAAGAAAACGATTTTTTCCTTATTCATCCCGGTCAGCTGGTGAGCTATACCTCTGATGAAGAGGAACCGTGGCGTTATCGTTGGTCTGCGTTTACCGGGCACCATACTGAGCAGGTGGTGCAGGAGGCCGGGCTACGTGTTCACCAGCCTGTCTTTCATGCTTCCGATCAAAGTCCCATCCCCGGTTATTTGGAGCAAATGCAATTGGCCTTTTATAGCAGAAAATCTAGTTCTCATCTATCAGCCTTGGGCTATTTGTATCTGATTATGGGGGAAGCAGGCAATTACCTGAGTGACTGGACTGATCCGTCCGGGGCGGATTCGCAAATTCAACGTACAGTCAAGCAGATGGTTCAATATATGTCCACTCAGTACGCACACCCCGTTTCCATTGAGCAAATGTCTGAAGGACTTGGTTATAATCGTGCGTATTTGTCACGGATATTCAAAAAGGAAACGGGGATCTCCCCCGTCACCTATCTGCTTAAGCTAAGAATCGACAAATCACGTCAACTGCTGCGTGAACGTCCTGAACTATCGGTAGAGCAAGTGGCCGCTTCGGTCGGACTAACCGATGCCTTATATTTCTCACGTCAATTCAAACGCTTCTGTGGTCAGTCTCCAACCGAGTACCGAAGCAAGGTTAAGCAGTATCCACAGTCGTAAAACAGACTTAAACAGCCCGCATCCTTCAAACGGATACGGGCTGTTAATTTATATTGTATAAGAGAACACGAAATTAGGCCGATGACTACAAATTAACTTTCGCCATTAGGCTGTGCCGCCGTCCTGTCAGTTCCCGGCATTCAGAATCGAATCAATCCGATCCAATTCCTCCTGAGAAAAGTCCAGATTGGATAAGGTAGCAACATTTTCTTCAATTTGGCTTACACGGCTTGCCCCAATCAAGACAGAGGTCAGACGTTCGCCGCGCAGAGCCCAGGCCAGCGAGAATTGAGCCAAACTTTGTCCGCGTGCAGCAGCCATCTGATTCAGGGCGCGTACCTTACGAAGTGTCTCTGGCGTCACATGGTTCTCATTCAGGAAAACCGAAGTACTCGCTGCACGTGAATCCTCGGGAATTCCGTTCAAATATTTATTGGTCAGCAATCCCTGCGCCAGCGGGCAAAAGGCAATGCTGCCTACCCCGTTTTCGTCCAGTACATCTTGTAATCCGTTTTCAATCCAGCGATCAAGTAAGGAGTATTTCGGCTGATGAATCAGAAGCGGTGTTCCCAACTCCTTCAGAATGCGAGATGCTTCTGCCGTTTGCTCCGCACTATAATTGGACACACCCACATACAGCGCTTTGCCGGAACGTACGATATGATCCAGTGCTCCCATCGTTTCTTCTAGCGGCGTATCAGGATCAAATCGGTGAGAGTAGAATATATCGACATAGTCCAGCCCCATCCGCTTCAGGCTCTGATCCAGACTAGATATCATATACTTGCGAGATCCCCAGTCACCATAAGGTCCTGCCCACATATTGTAGCCCGCTTTGGTAGAGATGACCAACTCATCCCGGTACGGTTTCATATCACTGGCTAATACTTGTCCGAAAAATTCCTCAGCTGATCCCGCAGGAGGGCCATAGTTATTAGCTAAATCAAAATGCGTAATTCCCAGATCAAAGGAGCGCGTAATCATGCTACGACCATTCTCCGCGTTGTTAATCCCGCCAAAATTGTGCCACAAGCCCAGCGAAATAGCGGGCAGTTTTAGACCTGATCTCCCTGTACGGTTATATTTCATACTTTCATAACGATCTTCGCCAGCTAAATAAACCATGCTATCCCAGCCTCTCTCGAAACATTGTAATGTCCATCACAACATCATCATAGCGCTTTTATCCAGGCATTGACAAGAAAACGATTACAGACCTAATTGATGAGCAAGTTTTTCCATAACTTTACCGATTGGATCAGTGATCAAAAGATCCGCCTTATGATCATAAGAGGTGGGATCTGTATTCAGCAGCACTGTATGTTTACCACGAAAATAAGTAATCAAGCCCGCAGCGGGATGTACTGTCAGCGACGTTCCTCCAATTAACAGCAGATCAGCCTGCGAAATAGCCTGAACGGATTGAATAATGGTATCCTGATTCAGCTCCTCCTCATATAAAACGACATCCGGTTTGATGATTCCTCCATCTATTGGACATTTAGGTACAACCTCAGAGCTGTTCATCACTTCATCTAGGCTGTAAAAGCGTCCGCATTCCATACAGTGGTTCCGATGCACCGAGCCGTGAAGTTCCAATACATTCACACTGCCGGCAGCCTGATGTAAGCCGTCAATATTTTGGGTCACAACCGCTTTTAGACAGCCTTGCTTTTCCAATGACGCGAGGAAATGATGACAACCGTTCGGCTCCGCATCGGGATGCAGCATTTTGCTGCGATAGAAGTCGAAGAACACTTCAGGATGCTTCACAAAAAATGAACGGCTCAGCATAACCTCAGGCGAATAAGGCAATTTCTCCTCACTTTGATACAGGCCAGCTGCCGAACGAAAATCCGGAATACCACTTTCCGTCGATGTGCCTGCACCGCCGAAAAAAACAATATTCTGTGATTGCTGTATCCATTCCGCCAACGTATTAACTTTCATACCCTACGCACCTCCAGTTCTTCATATCCACGAACAACCTTATCCGCATCCAGCAAATGACCAGAACGTTCTGCTTCTGGCGCAAATCCAATAGCGAGCCGCACTCCGGCACGTTTGCCCATCTGCATGTCCCCATTGCTATCTCCGATGACTACCACGTCCGCCGGCGACAATCCTAGTAATGCGCAGGCTTTTTCAGCCATTTCCGGGTCAGGCTTACCATATGTAACCCTATCATGTCCGATAATCTCATCAAAATAGGATGTCAGCCCCATCCACTCCAAATGCTCCTGTGCAGCCTCTGTACTGTCAGAGGTCACAACCGCTAGCTTCAGCCCGGCATGGCGGCTTTGCTCCAGCAATGTCCGCAACCCTGGAAACACCTTCGCTGCCCGATGTCGCCGAATATCAGCCATGGCCGTTTTATTAAAGTCGCGGACAAGCCGTACAGCTTCATTCCACGGTACACCAGCATTATAAAGCTGCCAAGCCAGTACCCCCGTACTTTCGTCCACCGTCCCCATGGCCAGCGGGCCAGAAGGGTCGTAACCGATCACACGTCCCTCCTGATCGTGAACAGTACCTAGAACGGTACCTTTTTCCACCGTAAAACCGGCACCTGCCACGGTAAGATGCTGCTCCATCATATCCAGTATAGAACGAGCCCAGGGGCCCCACAACTGAATAAAATCCAGCAACGTTCCATCTTTATCTAATAAAATACCACGGCATGGGTACCGCTCCCCCTGCACGATCAGCTCAGACATGCAGCACACCTCCTTTACTGATTCTTAGAAGCCACATCCACACTCTCCTTCATCCAGTCCTGTAAAGCCGTTACCGTCTGATTCCATTGCTCCGCAGCGCTAATTTTTGCAGGATTATCCCCTTTTTGGACACCATAACTGCCGAATTGGGCATGATTTCCCCCTTCGACTGTAAAATACAGCGTGTTGGCTGGTAAATAAGTTCTTCCACTTTGGACATTTTCCATCTGGATGACTCCATCATCACTTCCCAGTAGAGAAATAACGGGCAGATTTTTATCCTTTAAATTACCCTTGTTATCCGGGTAGGAGGCGAGGAAAAATACACCTTTGACCTGATCAGGATGTGCAGCTGCATATCGGGCCGCCATTACACCGCCTAACGAATGGCCTCCAATAACAAACGCTTCTTTCGGATATGCCTTTAGCACTTCATTCGCTAAATCCGGGGAGATCAATGTAAGGTTCAGTGGCATTTTTGCAATGATCACATGATGACCCTTTTCCGCCAGACGGCGTGCCAACGGCGCATAACTTTCGGGCTTCACCAACGCCCCTGGATACAAAATGACTCCGGTTCCGCTTCTTTTTTCAGGCTCAAAACCAACCCAATGTTCTTGTTCATTTACTTTCACAGCATCCGCTACTTCGGCTAATGCAGCAGCAGCTGTCTCGTCAGGCTGATAAGGCGTAAATACCTTCCATGCCCCCCACCCTGCGATCAGTACAATGACAATCAGGATGCCTAAGAGAATTTTCCATATTTTCCGAGGACCACGTGTCCCATATGAATTGTATGATCTTCTTGTTCTTCTTCTCATTGTAAAAGTTCCTTTCGCCTTTTGTACCTCGAAATTCGTAATTTGAATATAAAATGTGTCGCTGTATTCATCAGCGTAACTATAGCCTTGTTAGGGTAACATCGTTGTACATACAGGGTCAAATCAGCATACATTTCCAGGTATTAGCCCATCTTTCTCCGGTGTTCAAGCATTCGCCACATAATAAGGACATGGTAGCGCTTACTGTTGTGAAAAAAATCACAATGATAAAGTCCAGAGTATCGTACCTTGTTCCTTGTAAAGAATTATTTTTTAAATAGTTTAGTCGGCAGAAGCCGTTCGGAGGGAAACACATGACGACAAGCCATGATGTACAAGGGGAAAGCTTCTTTCTCAATTTGCGATTTCTGTTGATCATATGCGTATTTGCAGGAAATGCCCTGGAGCCTCTAGTCGGTTCACTTCAAATTGCCCAACAATGGTTCAGCTGGATATTCATGTTCCATATGCCGTTGTTTGTACTCGTTACAGGCTACTTTGCCAAATCATCTTTGACCGGACCAGCAGGCCAAAAAGTTCTGCTTCAGATCGGTATGCAATATCTTATTTTTCAATCGCTCTATTCGATCTTGGATGTTGCACTCTTCCACGTTCCCCATATCCATCATTCTTTTTTTGCTCCTTATCTGCTACTCTGGTTCCTCGCCAGTCATATCTGTTGGAGACTGCTGATGCTCGCTCTTCAGAAAGTACCGCCTGTCTTCCAATTAGGTATATCCGTGCTGCTGGGTATCCTCGTCGGGTATCTCCCTGTGGATGGTATATGGCTGAGCGTATGCAGAACCTTTGTTTATTTGCCTTACTTTGTAGCAGGTTATCATTTGAATTATGTGGACGTTCGACGGTTCTTCACAACACCAGTCCGCATAGTCGCTGGCATTGTATCTCTTCTGCTTATGGTACTGGCGGGAACGTCGTATTTCGGCATCCCGGCAGGCTGGCTGTATGGCAATATGACTTACGGTGAATTGGGCCATACCGAATGGTACGCAGGAATTTACCGCATCGGCATTTATGGTGTTCAATGGATAGCATCGATGGCGTTTCTAAGCTTTGTTCCGGCCGTCACAGGACGTATAACCGAGATGGGACGACGGACACTATATGTCTTTTTACTCCATGGCTTGATCGTCCGTACCGTCGTTGCAAAGGGAGTCTACGAATATATAGATACTCCAGTGGAAGTCATGTTGATTGTAGTGTGTGCTGCAGGTCTGTGCTGTATGTTGACCATGCCTTGGGTTCGAACTGCAACAAAACCTCTGATTGAGCCACAGGTAGAGTGGATGCTAAAGCCAGCTCCTTATCCTTTTAGACGGTCCGCGTAATCTTTTTATCCCTTTTTTATTTAACATTGAACACGCGACAACCCACTTACAGACGAACATGTAAGCGAGTCTCCCCTCTCTTTACTCCACTTAGAGCCTGTTTCATACAGGCGTGATGTGGTAAGTAAAGGATGCGCGCAACAAAAAACAACTTTTTTATTAAGGAGTGATTTGTAATGGCACGTAATCAAAATCAGGAGAAAATGAGTCGCGAAGAAGCAGGTCGTATGGGGGGAGAAGCTACTTCCAAGAAGCACAATAAGGAATTTTATCAGGAGATTGGTAAAAAAGGCGGGGAAGCAACCGCAAACTCTCATGATAAAGAATTTTATCAGGAAATCGGCAAAAAGGGCGGCGATGCTACAGCTGAGTCGCATGACAAAAATTTCTACAGAGACATCGGTCGTAAAGGCGGCAGAAATTAAGCTGTAGTGTCATATTCCGCCCTCCTTTAACATAAAAACAAGCCTGAGCCCATCCGCTTTATTGCGAAATGGGCTTTTCATATTTTACCTGATACGCAAACCTATCAGTATACATATTTCTAATAGAATCACATTCTAACCTCTTCTAAATGCAATATATAGACAAATAAAACTGGTCATATCTATATATTGTTGATTACAGAACACTTCTTGTACTTTTTCAAAATCTTCATATATGTAGAAAAAAGCTCACATCTATGATAGACTCTTTAGAAAACATCTGCGCTATCACGGCGTCCATTGAACGCCATACTATTTTTATACTTTGGGGGGAAACCAGCATCATGACAGCTAAGACGAAAATGCGTTCCGATATGATTAAAAAAGGCTTTGACCGCGCTCCTCACCGCAGCTTGCTGCGCGCAGCGGGTGTCAAGGAAGAAGATTTTGACAAACCGTTTATTGCGGTATGCAACTCGTATATTGATATCGTACCGGGCCACGTCCATTTGCAGGAATTTGGCAAAATTGTCAAGCAAGCCATTCGTGAGGCAGGCGGTGTACCTTTCGAGTTTAACACCATCGGTGTAGATGACGGCATTGCCATGGGGCACATCGGTATGCGTTATTCTCTGCCGAGCCGTGAAATTATAGCTGACTCTCTGGAAACTGTCGTTTCCGCTCACTGGTTTGACGGCATGGTTTGTATTCCTAACTGTGATAAAATTACCCCTGGCATGATGATGGGCGCATTGCGCGTTAACATTCCAACTATTTTCGTCAGCGGCGGTCCTATGAAAGCTGGTAAAGACAAGAACGGACGCTCTATTTCCCTGACTTCCGTCTTTGAAGGCGTAGGTGCATATCAGGCTGGTAAAATCGACGATCAAAGCTTGCTTGAATTAGAACAATATGGCTGTCCGACATGTGGCTCCTGTTCAGGGATGTTCACAGCGAATTCCATGAACTGTCTCGCAGAAGCGATGGGTCTGGCTATGCCGGGTAACGGCACCATTCTCGCTGTAGCAGAAGAACGTAAAGAATTCGTTAAACAATCTGCACGCCAATTGATGGAATTGATTAAGCTGGATCTTAAACCACGTGATATCGTGACTAAAGAAGCTATTGATAATGCATTTGCATTGGATATGGCAATGGGCGGTTCCACGAATACCGTATTGCATACATTGGCACTTGCCCATGAAGCAGAAGTGGACTACCCTATCGAACGTATTAATGAAGTCGCAAACCGCGTACCTCATTTGTCCAAATTGGCACCTGCTTCCGACTATCATATTGAGGATGTTCATAATGCAGGCGGCGTAAGCGCAGTGCTGAATGAATTGTTGAAGAAACCGGGCGCACTGCATGGTGACTGTATTACTGTAACCGGAAAAACCATTCGTGAAAACGTAGAGGGTCAGGAAATTCTGGACACTAACGTTATCCATAAACTGGACAACCCTTATTCTGAACGTGGCGGTCTGGCTGTATTATTCGGTAATCTGGCACCGCAAGGCTCCATTATCAAAGTCGGTGCAGTTGATCCTTCGGTTGGTGGTTATCACAAAGGTCCTGCTATCTGCTTTGATTCACAGGAGGATGCACTGGCAGGTATCGCCAACGGTAAAATTAATGAAGGACACGTTGTTGTTATCCGTTATGAAGGTCCAAAGGGCGGACCTGGTATGCCTGAAATGCTCGCTCCAACTTCACAAATCGTGGGCATGGGGCTTGGTGCCAAGGTGGGTCTGATTACAGACGGACGCTTCTCAGGTGCTTCCCGTGGTATCTCCATCGGTCATATTTCCCCCGAAGCCGCAGAAGGGGGACCTATCGCTTTTGTTGAGGACGGCGATATCATTGAGCTGGACTTGAACAATCGTAAGATTGAGCTCCACATTACGGACGAAGAATTCGAACGTCGTCGCGCCAACTGGAAAGGCTTTGAGCCGAAGGTGAAAACGGGTTACCTGGCACGTTATTCCAAGCTGGTGACGAACGCAAGTAACGGCGGAATTATGAAAATCTAAATGCTTTGCCAAGATAGGATTACTTTATGAACGGCTAAAAAGCCTCTCGATCCCTAACAATGGATCGAGAGGCTTTTTTTATTAGGTCAATTGCTTGATCCTGTATCCGCTGCTTGTGAAGCCCTGACTGATGTCTGAACAGGATTAGCCTCTTCGGTCACTTCACGGTTGAGTGTATGGACAACATCCCTCTGATCAGTTTGATCAAGAGCTTGGTCTGAGCGGAGTGAACCTCCCTGATGAAAACGGTCAAACAAGGTATCCATTGGCATCACGATCAGTTTCGGTACCATTACATCTTTTTTTTCACTCAATTGCTCTGAACCCGAAGGATGAATAACACGAAATAACAGCTTTAGATATACAGTGGACACATGCTTGAACAGTCCTTTGGGAAGCTCCCGAACTTGAAATCCCAACTTCTCTGGTCCCCGATGAATCATACTTACTGCATAGATCGCCTTTACACCCTTCATTTCAGAATCATGTACAATGCGTTGGGCCAGATCAGGAAGTTGTTTTTTCACAATCCTAATCAATTGAATAGCTAGATGTACCATCGACTTAGCCGTCGACCCCAATTGAAATAACTTTTTATTATCAAAATGAAGCTCAATTATCGGGTCCCCTTTTTCTAGCCACCTGCTGTTCTCCATATTTACATTTGGCCCATGATAGATACGGCGACGATAATAAAAGATCGTATCCTCCTGACTTACGGGACGAAGACGAAACAAAACATGGAATAGCCGCTCATACTGGAGCCATCCACATACCAGCGTTCTTTTTGACCAGCTCGTACTGAACATCTCGGAGGCAGTAGGTTGATTGACAGACTGACGGCAAAACAATGTATCCACCCGTACGCTGCGCAGTTGTCGTTCTTGGGCGACCCTCAGCAGCTTCTCCAGTGCGATTAGCATATTCTGGGGCGCTTCCGCGTCTGCCCCCAATGTCGTACCACAGTCATGGAGCAGCATCACCTCGCCACCCCTTAGCTTTTTGAGCATTCTCTCCGCCAATTGTTTCGCTCCAATGCTTGCCTTCCAATCTCCGAACATGGAGGACCATAATACGATTCGACGGCCATGGGTGTTGGAAATATCAAAAAAGTTCACTATCCCCCAAGGTGGGCGATAAAAGGTCGTTCCCTCGCCAGTTACTCGACGGATGACTGACTCTGTCTGGGCAATTTGTCTTCTGACCGTAACAGGCCGCATAAGCCAATTCGATTTGTGTACATAATTATGAATACCGATTAGATGACCTTCAGCATGCATGCGTTTCAGAAGTTCAGGGTGTTTTTCTGCATTCATCCCAACAACAAAAAAAGTAGCCTTGGCATCAAAACGCTTCAGTAAATCAAGCAGCTGTGATGTATACACTGGATCAGGACCATCATCAAAGGTGAGCGCATATTCTTGCTCACTTTTACCGCGCCGGAACACCCGGAACCCAAATATACGACTAACCAGCGCCGGAACAAAAGCATAAAAAGTTGAAATGTAAAACATCCATAACAGCAAAGTCTGCACGTTTTATCCCCACTTTTCTATTCAGAACTCCCAAGCAGGCTTCCTGAGGAAAACTCACTTACTTATATGTTATCACAATGACGTAAACATGCCGAGATTTCGCGACTGCATATGGTCAGCATTGAGGTCCAATTTAGTGTACAATAAGTAAAAATCTTAAAGGAGTCGTTGTATACATATGCTTCCATTGTACAAAAAATATTGGCGTACCGTTTTTGATATCGGACTGATCGTATTAACCGTGTATTTAATTATGTTCGTATCCAGTAAACTGTACCAGCTGGCGGCACCTGTGTTCCTTTCGTTTGTCGTGTTCTGGTGCATTGAACCTGCCGCTCGTTATTTTCATCGCAAGGGAATGAAGAAGCCCTTCGCCTCTGCGCTCTCCGTATTGCTGTTTATCATCCTTTTACTTGCTATTTTTTTCGGATTAGGCCTGATTCTGGTTACGCAATTTACGAAAGTCGCGCAAAACCTCCCACATTATACGCAGATTATCCAAACGGAATTCACGCGGTATCTTCATCTTTCTCAAGATAAAATTGCTGCTTTACCTCCGGGTGTTACCGAACGTGTAAATGATTATTTTGCGACTGCTACCACCATTGCTACGAAATGGGCACAGCTAGGGTTATCCTTTTTCATACAATTCCTCAGCTCTTTCACTGTTTTTATGGGCAACTTTGCGGTTGCGATCATTTTAGCGTTCTTTTTAAGTATGGAAATTAATCTTTGGAAGGGCATTGCTCGTAGTAAAACACCCAAGACACTAAAAACGGCTTACCTTTTTCTAAAAAATCACGTACTTAAAGCTATCTCCGCTTTTCTCAAGGCTCAAGCTCTACTGGTAGGGATTACCTTTGTTCTCGTATTTATAGGTTTACTCATTTTGCAAGTGGATAATGCCCTCTCATTGGCGCTCGTGGCAGCTTTGTTTGATATCCTGCCCTTGTTGGGTGTGCCTGTTATTTTTATTCCGTGGGCAGTGTATTTGTTCATCACAGGCAATACTGGCCTGGCTGTAGGGTTGCTTATTGTCATGGCTGTCACGGTGATCGTCCGCCAGCTGGCAGAGCCTAAAATTACTGGTAACTCCATCGGTGTTTCATCTGCCTATCTGATGCTTTCCTTTGCCATTATATCGTTATCCATCTTCGGATTGGCCGGATTAATCCTGTCCCCCATTCTGATCATTTTGCTCAAGGAATTATGGCAGCAAGGTTATCTGCAGCAATGGATTCGGTTTCCGACAGAGGAATTTGACGAGCCTCCGTTTATCGTTAAAATCCAGGAGGAAGATCGTGAAGCTACCCGTGGAACTCAGGAGGATTGAGCTAACAGATCCATTACTTGACCAAACAGTGCTGTAGCTTGATTTGCAGAATGTGTTGAAGCATTTTGCACAAGGACGGCGACCGCATAACGAGGCCGCTCTATCGGACCATACCCTATAAACCACTGGTGATTGATAGGGTGACCGTTCTTCAAAGCTTGGGCGGTACCCGATTTGCCGGCCAGATTCCATGATTTATTACGCAAGGAGGCACCCGTCCCCTGTGTCACAACCTTTTCCATTGCTTCACGAAGCATGCGAGCCGTCGATGTCTGAATCGAGCGACTACCCTCGGATGAAGGTACAGCATGAGTAGGTAGTTCCAGTAAGGTGCTACCGTCTGCGTAGCTAATGCGTTTTACAATGCGTGGTGCACGTACTTGACCATCGTGCAGCAAGGTGACGATGAGATTAGCAGTTTGGAGAGGCGTCACCAGCACATCGCGCTGACCGATAGCTGTCTGTACACGTACGCCCGGATCAGACGCGTTCGTATGGGAGTCGAATACGGCTCCCTTTTCTTCGTGATCCAGCGGTCTGAATTGAGGTAGCCCTGCAAGATTCCGCTCCTGCCAGCCCACAGTTCGGCCCAATCCCAATGCAGAGGCTGTGGCCTGAATTTGCTCAGCATTAAGCCGTTCACCGAGATGAGCGAACACACTATTACAGGATACGGCAAGCCCTTCCTCCAGGTTCAGGGTACCGTGTCCTTCTTTTTTCCAGCAAGCCAGACCGTACTTGCCATATGTTCCATGACAATGGAATTGTTCCTGCGGTTGGACAGCACCTGATTCAAGTGCAGCAGCAGCCGTAACCAACTTAAAAATGGAACCGGGCGTTACCGCCTTGAGGGCACGATTAGACCAGTCTGTTTTTTTCTGCGGATCAACATGCCCGGGATTATAAAAAGGGCGAGACACCATCGCCAGTACATCCGCGTTGCCTGCATCGAGCACTACCACGGCCCCTTCTGCCAAATGACTAGATTCCGTCAGCTTTTCAATCTGTTCCTGTATAGGTAGATCAATTGTAGTTTGCACCTGTAAAGGATAGTGACCATTGGATGGAGCACTGACACGCAGCGGTACATGAGTCAATGGACGACGCTGCGCATCTACAAATCGGGAGACGAACGTTTCACCGACGCCGCTCAGCAGCGGCTCCAACGTTCTTTCAAGCCCCGCTGCCCCCATCGGCAGTTCACTCGCTCGGTCGGCACGTTCATACAGAAAGCCAAGCCATTGCCTGCCATTGGGCAAATCCCTGTAACGTTTCGCATAAGGTACAAGCTCAATAAGCGAAGGGGCTAGCTTCAGTAGCTTGCCTGCTTCATGCGGATTGATTTGTACGGGCTCTCCGCCCCCATCACGCCATATGAGCGGGGATTGCAGTCCTTTCCAGCGTGTCAGTAGTTGCTTCTTGTTCGTACGCAGTAGCTTAGCCAGTTCTTCGCCATGTATAGCCGCTTTGCCATCTACATCGGGAAAAAGCACTGGCGCCCATACGACTCCGCCAGTCAAGGGTTGCCCATGCCGGTCCGTAAACTGTCCACGTCCAGAGTCGATAGAAATGCCCTCCTGTCGCTGACGTGCTGACATTTCCTTAAGCGAATGCCCTCCATAAACAGACATATGAATGCCCGCTGTCCCCTGAATCCAAGCCAGTCGTAATAATAAAATCAGCAGTAGCGTCATCACCCCCAAGGCCATATATGCAATTCGACGTTTTCGTATGAAACTGCTACCACGCCTCGGCACACCCATCCTTCTTTCATCATTTTTCCAGTAGTATGTCCTGTAGTTGAAAAAGAAAACCCACTCAACTTTTAACGTGAATGGGTTTCCGAATTTATTTGTATCTTGTGATGTCTGCTTCTGGACTCCAATCTAAAATCTCGTCTAATGAATAAAAGACCGTAATAAAAATAGTAATGGCCAGCACAACCCAAGCTACCTTTGTGTTTGTATTCATCTTTTGCTTTCCTTCGTGAGGGATTTTTAAGCACATCCACTAATAAAAAGTACAAAACCACGGAGATCAGTGACATTCCTGATTCCCATGGGTTTGTTATATCTACACCGTAAATCGCGAAAGCTGTTCCTTCAAATTCACCGATACTCCTTCCAGCTTATCCGACAAACCTACCAGTTGATTACCGATATTGGCCTGCTCAGTGCTGAGCGAAGCGACTTCCTGCGAAGTAGCCGAGGATTGCTCGGCCACCGCACTTACATTGGTCATTGCCTCGGACAAAGTGGTCTGCGATTCACTCAGATGATGAATGGA
Source organism: Paenibacillus sp. 203 (assembly GCF_037027525.1). Classification (NCBI taxonomy): domain Bacteria; kingdom Bacillati; phylum Bacillota; class Bacilli; order Caryophanales; family Paenibacillaceae; genus Paenibacillus; species Paenibacillus sp. 203. Next base: position 61,112 of record NZ_JAXCHD010000005.1, on the reverse strand, counting down.
GGCGGTAACCGTTCCCAATCGTAGCGCGAACTCTCCCATTTGCTGCTGCACCGATTGGAAAATGTCCGTTGTTTCCTGCACGGCTCCCATCTGTTCCCGGAACAGCGGGTACACCTCAGATAATGCCTGTACCGTTTCATTCATTTCATTGACGATGTTGTTAGTAATGCCTGTAGCCGTACGAATAGCTTGACGTGATTGTTCAGCCAACTGCCGAACTTCATTAGCTACCACCATAAAACCACGCCCCGCCGTCCCCGCTCGTGCCGCTTCAATCGTCGCATTCAGTGATAGAATATTCGTTTGTTTCGCAATATCCTGTAGTACGTCCAGCACCTTAAATACATCCGAAGTTGTCTGCTTCAGTTCATCTACTTTGCCCACCAGAGCATGTGTAGTTTCTTCCGTAACCCGAGTCTTGCCCAATAGATTTTTCAGCTGAATGGTCCCTTTTTCACTGGATTGTTCAACTTCTTGTGCGACCAGACTCATTTCATAATTGGAAGCCATCACCGTGTCCATTTGCTGAGATATATTCCCGGTTAGTCCGCTGCCACGTTCAGCCTCTGTTGCCAAACTGGCGGCGCCATGAGCAATCTCTTCCGTTGCTGCTGCAATTTCTTTGGCTGAAATGGCTGTCTTCTTCGAGGCATCGCCTAATTCTGTCGCTGTATTCAGAACTTCCTGAGCTGAGGCATTCGTCTGTTGTACCAGCAATGTAATCTGCTCCATCATCATATCAAAGCTTTCTGACAACTGCCCAATTTCATCCTGAGCCTTATAGTTCGTTCGGATTTGCAAGTTGCCTTTGGCGCCTTCGACCATTAAATCCTTCAGATGTGTCAATGGACGAGCCACGAGGCGCACGATCCACAGGCCAATGAACAATGCAATGAGTGCAGCCACTGCAGCAAATATCCAGGTTGTGGTTAGAATCCCCTTAGCGTCTCTCACCAGCTCAGATACAGGTACTACACCCACGAGAATCCACTTGGAAGTTCCCAGCGTATTATGAACCGCAAGCACACTTTGCTTTTTGCCGTCTGCTTCCTGCTCCATAATTTGATTTCCTTCGATTCCTTCAAGCTTGGAAACGTAATCCAGCTTTGTCTTCCCTCCTGTCAAGCTCTCATTGTTAGAGCCTACAAACTCACCCTTGTCTGTCACAAGGCTAATCATACTGCCAGAGCCCAAATTAATACCTTTTAACTCGTCCTCCACCGCACTGGACTTTAAATCCATAACCAGAACATAAGTCCCTCCCAACCCGGACATGCTGTTCATGGAGCGTGCCAAACGAAAGGTTTTGCTACCATTGTCATTCACCTGCGTAGGAAGCCAAACCATTCCCTTGTTTTTCAAAATATCCTTAAACCACGCTTCCTGCCGTACATCCTTTTGTGTTCCGGTGCCCATAGCAGCTAAATTGGTTTCTTCCGGGTACAAGTACATTGAATCAATCGCTTTATTCGTAAAAGCAAGATTCGTAAGCTTCTTATTCACTTCGCCCATAGCAACAAAAGATGCAAAGGGATTTTTATCTTGCTTTACAGCCTTTTGCAACTGATCACTTAATTCAGTATCAAAAAATACCTGTGTCGATGTATCTTGAAAGCGCTCTAGAATAATATCAAGCTTTTCTGAAGTTTGCTGAACGGTCTGCTGATAAGCCGTAGCTGCATTTTGCTCAATCGTACTTTTAGCCTTGTAGTATGAGAGCATCCCCAAGCTGACCACAAATAACATAATTGCCGCAAAAAAGATCAGAAACAACTTCATTCCAACCGAACGTATCGGATTATAGTTTTTGACCAAATGCATGAAGTCTTTACTGTACCTTTCCGGCTTAAGTAAACGCTTTAAATTGTGTGTACCTTTACGAGTCGCTTTAGCTACCCAGGGGGCAACCTTCGAAGACACCGCACCCGTTTGTTCCCCTTTTTCCGTGTTCACTTTACTGCCTTTCAAACTCTGCATTTGATCCGTTTTCTTGGGTTGCTTTTTTACTGTATTCCCCTCTTTTTTCCGTAAACCCATTCCTCTCACCTGCCACCATATAATTAGTTTCTAATTCCACGTCATCCATTATGTATCTATTATCTATATAACTTCTATCGGAACTATTCGACAAGGAATGTAGCTTTCCTTTGAGTATCAACTAAATTTTGTGAAACTTTTTTCCTAGAAAACTATTCAAAAAAAAGCCTCTCCAACCGATAGGAGAGGCTTTTGAATCTTTTAACCTGTGACTTAAGGCTTATTTACTTCTTTTTACGCATCATATCAAAATAGGATACGGGTTGATCTACCTTCATTCTAATTCGTTGAAGCGGGTGACGAGCAGCATCCAATTCGTTGCCTTCTTCATCCCAGATCGTTCCGACCGTTTGTTTAAAGAATGTTCCGTTCGGGCCGAAAAATTCAATTTCATGACCGGGTTTAAAATGGTTCCGTTGTTGAATAGTTGCGATGCCACTTGCGGCATCGTAGTCCATAACCAGTCCAGCAAAATCATAAGGGACTGCTTTTTCTTCCGGCTCATAAATATGATCCTCATGATCCGGTGTATCGTAGAAAAATCCTGTATTCAGCGGGCGATTGGCTGCCTTGTTAATTTCTTCAATCCATTCTGGTTTGAGCACATAATTTTCAGGATCAGCCATATAGGAATCAATCGCTTGACGATAGACATTCACGACCGTAGCCACATAGTGGATAGACTTCATACGTCCCTCTACTTTAAAACTGTCTACACCTACATCAATCAGATCAGGGACATTTTCAATCATACACAGATCCTTGGAACCCATAGAAAAAGCATTATCGCTCTCTTCAAACAGTGGAAGCTGGTTAACACCGAGTTGGAACTGTTTCAGTGCATTGCTGTCCTGTGCCTCTTCCTCAGATATCCAAACTTCACCTGGGCGTGCATCCTCAAACAAATCGTATTTCCAGCGGCAAGACTGACAACATCCCCCACGATTGGAATCACGGTCTGTAAAGTGATTGGACAACACGCAGCGGCCGGAAAATGAAGAGCACATCGCACCATGGACAAAAGCTTCGATTTCGATGTCCACATGCTTTTTAATTTCTTCGATTTCCTCCAGACTGGTCTCACGACCCAGTACCACACGCGGTAGTCCTTCGTTTTTCCAAAACTTTACCGCTTGCCAGTTCAGCGTGGACTGCTGTGTGCTCAAATGCACTTCCAATCCAGGAACAGCACGCAATGCCACGGATACAATAGCCGGGTCAGCGACAATAACGGCATGAATTCCTGCCTCGTACAGATTGCGCAAGTATTCCTCGATTCCGGCAATATCTTCATTGTGGGCATAGATATTGGTGGCCACAAGCACCTTAGCACCGTACTTGTTGGCAAATTCTACACCTTCGCGCATTTCTTCAAAACTGAAATTATCGGCGTTAGAACGCAGACCATATTTTTGTCCACCAATATATACAGCATCCGCGCCATAGTGAACGGCAAACTTCAGCTTTTCCAGATTTCCGGCAGGAGCCAACAGCTCCGGCTTATCCAGACGATTCCGTTTACCTATATATTTTCTCGTTTTGGTTATCGTCCCCATGACGTTCCCCCCTCTGTGAATTCAATTCATTTTAAAATTAATAAACCTGCTCTTTATAGAAAAATCCGAAGGAAAGTTCCCGTTCTGGATCTTGAAGACGGCGAACTTCATCCAGCCAGCTTTCATCATAAGCATAAGCATCCGGGTCAGCTGTATAAGTATCTATTGCTTTACGATAAGCACGAACAACCGCCTCATTGTAAGCCGTAGGTTTCAATAAGCCCTCGATCTTAAAGCTATGCACGCCCGCCTCCATTAGAATATGCAGGTCCTCCATGATGCAAAAATCATCTGAACTCATAATATGTGTCCCATTAATATCCTCGTAGATGGGGAACTTTTCTTCCTTCCGCTCTGCTTCAATCAGAAACAAGCCGCGCCCTCTGCCCAAATCGCCTTCTACATTACGTCCCTGGTGCAGCATATAACTTTGAACAAGCTTACGCTTGGAGTGATAAATATTGGTCATACCATGTACCTGAACCTGTGCTTCTATGTTCAACTTTGGTATCATTTCGGTAATTTCATCCATACTGAGCTCACGAGCCAAAATGACCCGAGAAGCCCCTTTTTCACCCCAATAGTTGGCGGTTGCGAAGTTGGTGGAGATCATCTCACCGTTCCAGAACAGCTTAAGATGCGGAGCATACTCCTTTACGGCCATGAGCACTGCGGGATCATTAAACTCAATGGCATCAATGCCGCATCCAGCTAGGGTCTGCACATATTCGGGAAGGAGCGGCAATAGCTCGTTCGTCATCAAATTCGTCATGGATACATATACCTGTGCCGTATGCTTGCGTGCCTCTTCCACCACTTCACGGATTTGGTCAGGGGTAAAATGTCCCGGCAGCCGCATTCCAAAGCGGTCATCTCCAATAAGTAATGCAGTAGCTCCAGCCTCCAGCATATGGCGGGCATCCTCCGGAGAGCTGGCAGTTGCCAGTAGTTCGGGTTTGTAAGCCATAGGCTCACCTCCTAATTTGTCTTACGGTTACTTACCTGAATATTATGCAAATGTTCTTTATACGTTTTGGCAAACAAATGTTCATGTGTCCCATCTTTTTTGGTCACATAAAATAAATAATCTGTAGCTTTTGGCTGTAAAGCCGCTATCACTGAGTTTAGACTGGGACTTGCAATCGGCCCTGGCGGAAGTCCCAGATGCAAATACGTATTATAAGGGCTTTTCACAGCCAAATCCTTGTAATACAGCCGTTCTTTTTGCTTGTCCAGCATATATTGAACCGTAGCATCAATTTCCAGCTTCTTCCCCTGTTTGAGACGGTTATAAATGACGCCAGCTACTACAGACCGCTCATCTTCCACAACCACTTCGCGCTCTACGAGAGAAGCAACTGTCAGCAGTTGATGCAGCGTTTCATCCCTCTGTTTCAGCTTGGCATCCAAATCGGAAACAGTTTCTAACCGCTTTTGTGTCTGTTCTAGCATCACCTGTATAATATCTTTGGCCGTACTGCCCTTTTTCAGCTCATAGGTTTCCGGGAAAAGATAGCCCTCCAGCGCATAGCGAAGCCCCGCCTGCTTTGGAATGTCCCGCACTAGCGCGACGTCAAAAGCGGACGGATCGTTGGCCAGCTGCAAAAATTGCTGCCGATCTGCCAATCCTTCCTTTTGCAGCTTATCAGCCATCTGTCTAATCGTAAAACCTTCTGGGATTGTAAAACGAATCATTTCCTCTTTGACAACATCTCCAGCCGATAACTTAGTAATCAACTGATCAAAGGTTGCGCCAGGCTGCGCTTCATATTTTCCGGCCTGAAATGCGCTTCCTTGCTGTTTGAATTTCACATAAGCCTTAAACACGAACGCATTACGTATAAGTCCCTTCTGCTCCAGCGTATCTGCAATTGCCGATGTTCCTGTTCCCTGCACCACCGTAAAAGCAACGGGTTGTGTTTGGGGCTGAACAGGCTGCATGGCATTCCAAATATAGAGGGTTGCCCCTCCTGCTATAATGATAAGCAGTAGAAACAACGTAAACATCCTCGTCCTTCGCTTCACATCCACTCAACTCCTTCACAGCCAAAAAGGGCGGACTGGTCCGCCCTTTCAGGTTTGATCTCATCGCTATCCAGACTTACAGTTCTTCCGGCAACGTACATTCATCGTACAGTTCGGAAATATCTTCCCACTCATCATCATCTTCAATGGTGGTGATGGAGATTTCGCCGTCTGTGGATGAGCTTACATGGTATAGTTCATGTTCGCCAACAGCAGCCCCAGGTCTACGCAATACAGCGTACCGTTGTTCACCTACCTTGAACTCTGCTTCCAATTCCATGCGAATTGCATGGCCCTGTTCATCCTGTAACTCTACATCGCCGTCGAACGTTTCCTTCAAATCAGAGGTCCAACTCAGGTCTTCACGTGAATAGCTCGTCATTTCCCGTCTTCCTCTTCCTCTTCTTCTACAAATGTATTAAAGGTCTCTTCGACGATTTCCCATTCGGCATCGTCTTGGATCACAAACAATTTAATATCATCGCCTTCTTCCTCGTAACGGAAGGCGTACACATCGGACTCATCAGCTTCAGGGTCCACTGGCGCAACCATCATGTACTTCGCTTCGGAACCATCTACCTCAAACTTCATAATGACCTCGAACTCTTCCTCGTTGCCCTCGTCATCGGCAATATAAATAATTTCCGGCTCTTCTTCCATACCCACTTGATTTTCAGCCATTACGAAATCCCCCTCACCTTGTACTGTGTGCGTCCAAATAGTTTTGCAAGATCAGGCTTGCGGCCAGTTTATCTACCACCTGCTTGCGTTTTTTTCGGCTGACGTCGGCCTCCAGAAGCGCACGCTCCGCCGAACGCGTCGTCAGCCGTTCATCCCAAAGGTGAACGGGTAAACCCAGTAACTCCTTGAGTCGGTTCGCAAACTCGATGCAAATCTCACCGCGTGGACCCACGGTTCCGTTCATGTTTTTCGGCAAGCCTACAACAACCTCGCCGACCTCATTGTCACGAACCAAATTTGCAATTTTACCGAACTCGCTGTCGTCACCGCGTCGTTCTATGACTTCCAATCCTTGGGCGGTCCAGCCGAAGGCATCACTTACGGCGACCCCAATTCGGCGATCCCCGTAATCCAATCCCATTACTTTCATGCCTGTCTCCTAACGGTGCTTGGCGAGATAGAAACGAACCAACTCTTCAATCAACTCATCGCGCTCTTTTTTACGTACCAGGCTTCTGGCATTATTATGCCGTGGCACATAAGCCGGATCACCGGATAGCAAATAGCCGACGATTTGATTGATCGGATTGTATTCTTTTTCCACCAGCGCATCATATACGGTCAACAAAATCTCCTGAGCAGAAGCTTCCTTCTCATCTGCCTTGACATTAAATTTGACCGTTTTGTCCATGGAATCCATTGTTGACACCTCGCTTCCACAAAACATGTGTACATGTTTATGCCAGCTTATTCTTTTACATCATACCATAAGCAAAGCCCTACAAGGAAATATCTAAGCCCGTTTTTTCCCAAAAATCCGCAAAAATTATCGAACTTTATCCTTGTGAGGCTGCCGACACCAGTTCATGCGCACGTTGAAGTGCTTCGTCCAGCTTGCTGGCATCCTTACCACCGGCTTGCGCCATGTCAGGTCTTCCGCCACCACCGCCACCGCATACGGCAGCAATTTCTTTCACGAGCTTGCCTGCATGAAGTCCAGCCTTGGTATGCTCTGCCGGAACTGCTACGACAAAATTAACTTTGTCGTCCATTGCAGCGCCGAGCACCAGCACAGCAGCCGGAAGTTTCCCTTTCAGTTCATCAGCAATCGCACGCAACGCATCCATGCTGGAAGCCTGCACGCGTGCAGCCAACAGCTGCACCCCGCCTGCTTGCACGACCTGATCGGTCAGCTGGCCTGCCTCAATAACGCTCAGCTTGCTTTGCAGCGATTCATTTTCACGACTGAGGTCTTTAATTTGTTGCTGCAAAGATTCGATACGCTTAGGTACCTCAGACAGCTTGGATTTTACAAGCCCAGCCGACACCTTCAACAGCTCTAATTGACCTTCCATATATTCAAAGCCAAAACGTCCGGTCACCGCTTCAATACGACGTACACCTGATCCAATGCCGCTCTCGCTGACAAGCTTGAACAAGCCAATTTGCGAAGTATTGCTGACATGACAGCCACCGCATAGTTCAATGCTGTAATCGCCTACCTTAACGACCCGTACGATATCTCCATACTTTTCACCGAACAGCGCCATTGCTCCGAGAGCCTTGGCTTCATCAATCGGTTTCAGTTCAATATTAACGTCCAGTTGGCTCCAGATGGCACGGTTTACACGCAGTTCAATATCCGCCAGCTCTTCTGGTGTAATGCTTCCAAAATGGGAGAAGTCAAAACGCAGACGCCCAGGCTCTACCAAAGACCCCGCCTGATTGACATGGTCACCCAGCACTTCTTTAAGCGCTTTGTGAAGCAAATGTGTAGCCGTATGGTTTTTCTCAATTTCTCCACGTGAAGCTTGATCTACTTCTGCTTTCACCGTATCGCCAACGTTCAGCTCACCGGCTTCTACAACAACCTGATGCACATGCTGACCTTGAGGCGCCTTAAACAGCCCTTCGACCTTCGCGGTTACCGTACCTCCACGCAGCAAGCCTTGGTCACTTACTTGTCCTCCGCTTTCGGCATAGAAAGGAGTCACATCCAGCACGACCTGACAAGACTGCCCTTCACTAACACTGTCCACCAGTGCATCTTCATATACAATCGCCACAATTTTAGACTCAGTTATGAGGTCATTATATCCAACAAATTCACTTTTAACCGCCAGATCGGACAAAGCTCCGCCCTGAATCTTCATGCTGGCGCTATCCTGATGAGCATCACGGGCACGTTTGCGTTGCTCCTGCATCGCTTCATCAAAACCTTCACGGTCTACTTTCAAGCCTTGCTCGTCCGCATAATCCTCTGTGAGATCGAACGGGAACCCGTACGTATCATACAGTTTGAAGGCATCTGCTCCGCTAATGACATTGCGACCTTCGGCCTTCGCCTGAGCACTGATATCGGACAAAATGGCCAATCCATCTGTCAGTGTTTCATGGAAGCGTTCCTCTTCCGTTTTGATCACTTTGATGATGAAATCACGTTTGTCCACTACCTCAGGGTAATACACACCCATGACATCCCCAACGGTTTCCACCAGCTCAAACATAAATGGACGGTTCATGCCGAGCATTTTTCCATAGCGCACAGCTCGACGCAGCAAACGGCGGATCACGTAACCCCGTCCTTCATTAGAAGGCAGCACACCGTCACCAATTGCAAAAGCTACGGTGCGGACATGGTCAGCAATAACCTTAAGAGCCACGTCACTGTCCACATTTTCGTTATATTTGACTCCTGCCATCGCCGCTGTTTTTTGGATGAGTGGCTGGAAGATATCCGTATCAAAGTTGGAATCTACATTTTGCAAAATGGATGCAAAACGCTCTAATCCAGCCCCTGTATCAATATTTTTGTTTGGAAGCGGCGTATAGCTGCCGTCTTTGTTATGGTTGAATTGTGAGAATACGAGGTTCCACACTTCCAGATAACGCTCATTTTCTCCCCCTGGATACATTTCAGGGTCCGTCATGTCGCTGCCGTAGGCTTCGCCACGATCATAAAAGATTTCCGTACAAGGTCCACAAGGGCCTTCGCCGATATCCCAGAAGTTATCTTCCAGTTTGATGATACGTTCGGCTGGAAGTCCAACTTTTTCGTTCCACAGCTTGTACGCTTCCTCATCCTCAGGATACACAGTTACAGCCAGACGTTCCGGATCAAAACCAATCCATTTCGGGTCCGTCAGAAACTCCCATGCCCATGTAATGACTTCTTCCTTAAAATAGTCACCAATGGAAAAGTTGCCGAGCATTTCGAAAAAAGTATGATGACGGCGCGTTTTACCGACATTCTCAATGTCGTTCGTCCGGATACATTTTTGCGAGTTAGCAATACGTGGATTCTCCGGCTTCACACGTCCGTCAAAATAAGGCTTAAGCGGCGCCATACCCGCATTAATCCACAGCAGGGAAGGATCTTTATGTGGAACAAGCGGTGCGCTTGGTTCAATCACATGTCCCTTGCTTTCAAAAAACTCCAGCCATTTGGAGCGGATTTCACTAGCTTTCATATAAGTAGCCTCCTAATTATGGTGTCACTGGTTCCTGGCACTGGCCATAAAAAAACAGAAAAACGCCCCTGAACGGATCAGGGACGATTGTATCGCGGTACCACCCTGGTAAACGCCGTCCCCTCTGTACGAAATGCCCATGCGCAAGCTGCACACCAACATTTGCTTAACGGACGATCGATCGCCTTGTTTTCACTGGTAACGGGAGCATCCCGGCGGGTTCAGCCCGCACTTCGAAATGAGCTTTCCCTACTGGATAAACACATTTAAACATACTCAATTCAGTATATCCGTGTCATTTAGCCGTGTCAACGCGATTTCAGACAAGATACATACGGTATATGGACAAAATCAGATTGTTTTCCGCTTCACATAATAAGCAAAAAAATGCTGAAGTCCTACCTTTAAAACCGCCATCACGGGAACCGCTAAAATCAAGCCGGTAATTCCCGCAATTTCCCCACCCACTAGCAGAGCGAAAATAATGGCTATCGGATGCAGATGCAACGTTCGTCCCACCACCTGGGGAGAGATGACATTGCTCTCCAACACTTGAATACAGGTGTTAACGACCACGACCAAAAGCACCATTTTAAAGGAGACCGTAGAAGCCATGACTACTGCCGGAGCGGCTCCCAAAAAGGGGCCCAAATACGGAACGATGTTAAAAACCGCAACCACTCCTGCCAACAACAGCGCATAAGGCATGCCAATGAGCATATAGCCGAGATAAGCCATCACTCCAATAATGACGCATACCAGTAATTGTCCCCTGACATAGTTGCCAAGCGCCTGATCAATTTCCTTAAGTACCGTTACAATCGCCTTACGACGAGAACGCGGGAGGTAAGACACAATCGTCCGCTCGAACACATCAAAATCCTTCAAAATATAGAAAATGAGGAACGGTACAATGAACACATTGAACAGCATGTTGATCATCCCGCCGATGTTATCCATAAAGGTAGAAATCCCTGTTGCCATCCGATTCTCTAGTTGGAAAAACCATTGATTCATACCCGTTCGCACCCCTTGGGGCAAAATACCGCTATCCATAGTCGTCATTAATCCCTGTGCATGCATGGTCAGCTCAGGCAGATGCTCATTCAGCTCATCCAGTTGTTCAATGAACATCGGAATCAGGTTCATCAGAATCACAACGAGACTGGCTAAAAACACAGCATAGATGAGCAGCACAGCTACGCTTCGAGGCACCTTGCGACCGCCCAGCATACTAACAACGGGATTAAGTACATAGGAGATGATCATCGCTACCGCAAACGGAGCAATGATTGTTTTCAGAAATTCATACAAATGCAAAAACAAAGGTCGCAGCAGCCAGATAAAATATAGAATGACAAGTCCCAGCAGCGTCCATATTCCGTACCGGAACAGTCTACTTTTCATTAATTGCTCCATTTCGTGCCCCCTTACCGGACTAGCCTCCTTTAAGTATATGCCTGTACCTCCACTTTAATCCTTCCCGCAAGTCTGGATTGCCCTATAGATTACTATTGTAAAAAAATGATGAAAACGGATGAAAACAATTAACAAAGTCATACCATCTGACGATATAAGTACAAAGCACTACTTTAAGCTTTCACATTTCTGAAACATCGGGGGGCGTTACATGAACTTAAAAATCAAGCTTATTCTCCTTTTTACTTGTATTGTTATCGTTGCAGCTGGGCCATTGTCGATCATTAGCATGACAAGCGTTAAAAATCAGGCCAACCATGATATCCAAGAGCTTATGAACAGCAAAGCCTCCGAAACCGTCAATCAGCTCGACGGATGGATAGGTGGCAACGCCAAAATTATTGAAACATTGGCTGCAGGTCTGGAATCCAGCGATATTTCATCAGATGCCAAAGCCGTATCTCTGAAAGCAGCTTTTCAAAACTATAAAGATAAAAATATTTCCAATATTTACGCAGGCTTTGAAGATGGGTCCTACTGGGATGGATCTGGCTGGTTTGAAGCAGGTTATGATCCTCGCGCTCGACCGTGGTACAAGGATGCCAAAACCAAGGGAGAAATGTATTACTCGTCCCCATACATTGATGCAGGCAGCAAGGACTTCACCATTTCCATTGCTAAGCCTCTCAAGGATTCCAACGATTCTATCACCGGGGTAGTCAGCGAAGACATTATGCTCAACGATATGACAAAAATAATTCAAAGCATAAACCTGAACGGATTGGGCTACGCATTTCTGATTGACCAAAATGGAGCCGTGATCGCGCACCCAGACAACAAGCTGGCTGGCAAAAACCTCAAAGATACCCCCGAGTTGGGTTCATCAACCGCGGACCTGCTGAGCGCAGCTTCGGGAAGAACAGACTATAGCTACAATGGAAGTGACCGTCAGCTTTATTTTAAAAAGATGCCTAGCACAGGCTGGATTGTAGGGTTGTCTATTTCCAAAGAAATTGCTTTTCAGGAGTATTACTCCACTCGTAATACGTTGATTATTACGGTTGCTATCATCTTGGTCGTCGCTATGCTGCTGGCAATCTGGGCGGCAAACAACTTTATTAAGCCGATTCGCAGACTCCAAGCGAATGTCAAACGTATAGCTGATGGTGATATGACCGCTCGCGTAGATGTTAAGGGTAAAGATGAAATTGCCAGCCTGGGAACAGATTTTAATATCATGTCTGATAATCTCTCTCACCTGTTGCGCAAGGTATCAGATACGGCGGGCGATGTCAGCTCAGCTTCCCATGATATGCATCAACACGCCAGAGATACTGGAACCATCGCGTCACAAATCTCCAGTGCGGTTCAGGAGCTTGCCCAAGGAGCGAGCGATCAAGCTGAGGCTGTATATTCCGGCTCTGAGAAGCTGACTCACATAACAGGCTCCATCGACCAGATTGGCGAAAGTGTCAAACGGACCCAAACTGCCGTGTTCGAAACAGATTCTGCCGTGCTCGCAGGGTATGAAACAGCAGAACGTCAAGCGAAACTGGCCGTTGAGTCCAGACAAACGACGACTGCGGCAGGAGAAGCCGTAGATTCGCTCGCGCTGAAAACTCAGGATATTGAGCGGCTAGCCGGGGCCATCCATGATATCGCCGCACAAACAAACCTGCTGGCCCTCAATGCATCTATCGAAGCAGCACGGGCCGGGGAACACGGACGAGGTTTTGCTGTCGTCGCGGGAGAAGTGAGAAAGCTGGCTGAACAAGCGGGCAGTTCCAGTGACGGTATCATGAGGAAGCTGGAAGAAATTAAAATTGCAGGAGTACAAAGCGCAGAGGAAATGAAGAAAGCACTTGCTGTAACTGTAGAACAGGAGCATGCTGCCATTGCAACGAGACAGGCGTTTGAATCCATTCGTGGGGCTTCTCAGCATATGCTTGCCCAAATTGAGGACGTTACCGCCGCTGCAGATCATCTCCGTGTGAATGCTGGACATATTTCTGATGTCATTTCCAGCGTTGTCGCTGTTTCTGAACAAAGTGCAGCATCTACAGAGGAAGTGGCTTCTTCTGTACAAGAACAAGGTCATGCCATGAACAATATTGCCGACCTTTCTGCCAAACTCGATTCTCACGCTGATCTTCTATTGGAAGAGGTCAAACGCTTTAAATTGTAAAACTAACCATCTTCATAAATATGGTATACAAAAGAGGGTACCCCGAACGGCCATATGACTGTTCGGGGCACCCTCTTCGTTGTTTTTTATCAAGCGTTATCCAACCTACTAAGCCGTATGTAGATCACACCTCTTAGTAAGCAGCCTGTCCACTTTCGGTGTCAAGCTTAGGAAGAAGCATGAATTTGCGGCAAGTCCTGTTGTGCCATCTCATCTCCAAAGAATAGGTCGTCCAGCGAACTGAGCGTTCCATCCTCTTCCACTTGGTAGACAGACATTTTTTCACCATTCACCTGAAGTTCGATAAAGCATCCCCAGCAATAAAATTGATGGGAGCCGATTTTGCCGATATCTTTGGAATTACAATTCGGACATCTCAATAAACTCACCCTATCCATTAACAGAATATATGGCTTTTTCCAGACGCTGCTCGCTTAACGGGGGAACCATAACGGCATTTTCCCCGATGGACATATCTTCGGTGCAGGGCAGCCATTTCCGCCCTTCTATAATATCCGATACAAAACCATCGCTGATTTCCAAGCCTATTATGTTATTGCCCATTTCCTGGTCAAAATAAACATCCGAGATGTGCCCGAGCATAAGCCCTTCCTCTGTTAGCACGGATAGATCCTTCAGTTTACCGGGTCCAAGCAAGTACGTATGTTGTATATCATGGGCCTCCGTTTTACGGACAGCCTGCTGATTGCGAATCATGATCGCATCCTCACCGTAAGCAACGATATCATCCCAAGCAACCATTTTCACGTGAGAAGAAAAAAAACCTTTTCCTTCCAACTCGATCCCTGTGATTCGCCAATCAGCTGTCACCATAAAGTCATGTATTTTGCCAATCTGCTTCCCGTCCTCCACATCGAAAACGGCAAGTCCGATCATATCTTGAAGCTTCATATATAGGGTACCTCCTCATTCTGCAATCCGAACGAAGGTGCGGTCATTTTCCTACATGCCTGTCAGACCTTGCTTCCGTTCATGCAATGAAATGGAAAACCGCCCCTCCCTTCTTATTAAAATGCGGAGAAATCCCTAGTACCTAGTACGCAGCCGCTTCCATATGGTTTCAATTTTCTTGGCCGTGTATTCCATTTCTTCCGTAGTATTACCCAAACCGAAGCTAAACCGAATCGCTGAATGTAAAACATCTTCAGGAAGATCCATCGCCTGCAATACATGCGATAGCTCTAGAGATCCGGAAGTGCAGGCTGATCCGCTTGCTGCTGCGATTCCTTCCATGTCAAGGTTCATCAGCATGGTCTCTGTACCAATGGCCGGAAAGCTAACATTGAGGACATTAGGTAAAGAATGGTCAGGGTCACCGTTAATTACAAAATTTTGGCTACCGAGAGTGTCTTCCAACCCTTTAAGCAATGTCTGACGAAGAACCGTATCGTGCGCCCCACGCTCCTCAATGGAAGCATTAACAAGAGTTGCGGCTTTAGCCAGACCCGCAATACCAGCGATGTTTTCTGTTCCGGCACGGCGTTTCTTCTCCTGAAGTCCCCCATGCATTAGCGGTTGAATGCGTGTACCCTGACGGATATATAATGCACCCACCCCTTGTGGTCCGTTAATCTTATGACCCGACACACTCAGTAAGTCAATCGGGAGATTCCGACAGTCGATGGATATATGACCGAAAGCCTGAACCGCGTCTACATGGAATACAATGCCATGTTCTCTCGCAATCTGCCCTACTTCTGAGATCGGCTGAATAACGCCCACCTCATTGTTGGCATACATCATGCTGATCAAAAAAGTGTCCGGTCGAATGGCAGCCTCGATATCCGCAGGGTTCACGCGTCCAAAACCGTTGACCGGGACATAAGTCACCTCATACCCCGCTTTTTCCAGCTCATCACAAGCATGAAGCACTGCGTGATGTTCAACTGCGGTTGTAATCATATGCCCGGAAGTACGGCCGTCTGCCGTAGCCGTCCCAAACAGGGCCAGATTATCGCTTTCTGTCCCTCCGCTTGTAAATATAATTTCTTCAGGCTTGCAGCCCAAAGAGGCCGCAACGGCATCCCGAGCAGCGCTGACGGTGCGCTTGGCATCGCGACCAAAGGCATGAACGCTCGAAGCGTTGCCAAATTGGCCGGTCATGATGTCCATCATAGTCTGCGCAACCTCAGGATGCATAGGAGTCGATGCGGCATGATCCAGATAAATTCTGTTCATGTTAATCCACCTCAAATATAGAACATGTAATTGTCCAATTCATCATGTTCTTGGTATGTGATCAAGTCCTTAAGTGTAGTTGAATCCAACACTTCAGCGATGCTGTCACGAATTCGCAGCCACAGCTGACGTTTTGCAGGATCGTCTTCTTCCGTGAAATCGACCGGAGAAATCGGACCTTCCAGTACACGAATGATGTCTCCCGCTGTTACTCCTGCCGGTTCATTCGCCAAAATATAACCGCCGTAAGCACCACGGATACTTTTTACCAAACCTGCATTACGCAAAGGCGCGATGAGCTGTTCCAGATAATGCTCTGACAGCTGATTTTTTTCGGCAATACTTTTCAAAGAAGTTGGACCTTCGCCAAACCTGGCTGCAAGTTCCATCATAATGGTCAGGCCGTAACGGCCCTTCGTTGATATTTTCAATTGTGCCACCTCACTTATAGTAACAATTCCGTTAAACACGCGGAATAACTGGTGTTGTAAACCTCTCTATTCCGATCCTAACCCTCAGCTTATGTTAACATATTAGGGCAGGTAAAGGGAAACATTACGGTAACAATCTTAAAAAAAGTTGCTTTCGGGCGATTTGGAACAGCTTTAGCCCATTTTATATAGCTTTCTTCCATCGTTCGCCGTGTCGTTGGATCGTCCAAACATCGTATCTTATTATCGTTTATGTTACAATAGGTGGGTTCTACAACAATATTGAAAGAATTGGGTGATGACCATGGCTAAAGCCAATCATGAAACCCGTGTCGTCGTCGGGATGTCCGGTGGCGTCGACTCATCCGTTACCGCGCTGCTGCTGAAGGAGCAGGGCTATGACGTAATCGGCATCTTCATGAAAAACTGGGATGACACGGATGAATTTGGCCGTTGTACGGCTGAGGAGGATGCGGAGGATGTGCGCCGCGTCTGTGAACAGATCGACATTCCTTACTATACCGTCAATTTTGAGAAAGAATACTTCGATAAAGTATTCTCCTATTTTCTTGATGAATATAAAGCTGGACGCACACCCAACCCGGATGTCATGTGTAACCGTGAAATTAAGTTCGGCGAGTTTCTAAATAAAGCGCTGGATTTGGGAGCAGATTATGTTGCTACTGGACATTATGCACGGGTTGTGGAAGAAGACGGCCACTTTACTTTGTTGCGAGGTGTGGATAGCAACAAGGATCAGACTTATTTCCTAAATGCATTAAGCCAAACACAGTTATCCCGAGCGATGTTTCCCATCGGTCATCTGCCGAAACCAGAAGTACGTAAAATTGCGGAAGCTGCGGGACTGTATACGGCCAAGAAGAAAGACAGCACAGGCGTATGCTTTATCGGCGAGCGTAATTTCAAGGAGTTTCTGAGTGGATATCTGCCTGCAAAAGGTGGAGACATGGTGGATATCGCTACTGGTGAAGTCAAAGGACGCCACGATGGTCTGATGTACTATACACTGGGTCAACGACAAGGCTTGGGCATTGGCGGCTCAGGTTCAGGTGAACCGTGGTTTGTAGCGGATAAGGATCTGGAGAAGAATATTCTATATGTGGTACAAGGTGATCGTCACCACAGCCTGTATTCTACCAGCCTGATTGCAACAGATGTGAACTGGATTGAAGGCGCAGATACTCGTCCGTCCGGCGAATTCCGTTGCACAGCCAAGTTCCGTTATCGCCAACCTGATCAGCAAGTAACTTTACAATGGCTTGCCGATGGAACCGTGCATGTCATATTTGATGTACATCAAAAGGCCATTACGCCTGGACAAGCTGTTGTATTTTATGATGGGGAACGCTGTCTGGGTGGAGGAACCATTGATAAGGTTGAAAAACTTCAGCCTGAAACAGTTTAAATGAATGACCATTTTTCATTGATATAGTAGGGAATTAAAAAAGTCGTCTCTCCAGATTTGGGAGGGCGACTTTTTTAATGAAAGATGTTTTTAGTTAATGGATTGAAAAGAGTTCATGATCTGCTCTTTAAATGGACTTCTAGCATAAATATTAACTTATTCCCTCTGTAATTCTTTCAACTATTCCTTTATCAAAATCGTCGAGTTCAGACATTAACAGCTCGTACTGTTTTATAGATTCAGAAGTGTTCAATACTCGAAGCACAGCAATACTATAGTGTCCAAGCGTATCAATACCAAAAAGCTTATTTACCTTAGGGTCTCTGAACTGGCTAATATGTTTCAATTTTTCGATTATTTTCTCATTGCATAGTTTCTTTTTAGCGATCTGACTCATTGCATTCAACTGTACCTGATTATGCTGGATATCCAAACATTCCACCAATTGATCGTCACCTATTTTTCCCTCTCGTATTTCTTTTGATAAAGTAAGTAGCTTCATTTTATTATCTCCCATCAATCTAGTTTAACTGGCCCATAATTCTCTAAGAGATACTGCCGTTCATCCCTGTAATTGTTCCAAAGGTGTTCTGCAAGTGCCTTATTTCCAATCCTCTCTGCTTCTTTTATCTCCACCATATAGGCTCTAAGTTCCATGATAATCCTATTTTTGAATTCATATGTTACATCCAAACTAGGAAATCCTTTAGCTTTATCATCAAGAAAATGTTGGTACTCATGCCGCAGTGCACTAATTGAAGCATCCTCATATATATTCAATTGCCCAGGCTTTCCTGATCCTTTGGGTGCATACGCCATAATGTCTCTATCTAGAATCCTAACTTCGACTCCGGCTCCTTGCGTATTCTTAATAATAGTATTCCACTCTTCTGGATGAGAAAGTCGTCCGGGACCATATATATCCCTAAATGGATCAGCATCATTCTTACCTAACATCGTATCAGATAATCGATTTGAAGCTCCTTCAACTTCAATAGTAGCCCCAGATCTCACCTCATATTTTATTGACGAGCCCAATCCAATCTTAGGTTTAATTACTGAACTGACTCCCCCAAATATTCCCGCTGTACCGATCATGTTAGCCCAATGTTCCTTTGACCATGCATTTGTAGGAAACATTGCTTCTCTGATTGTTCCATGTACACCAAAAGTCCAGAAGTTAAAAAAATCATTCCCTGAATCAAACTGCTTGGATGCACGCTCTGCATATCCTTGATACAAACCTTTCGGAATTCCAAACGTCCAATAGTCTAAAAATCCACCTACCGAGTCATAGCGTTTTTCGTACCTGTCCTCCGCAGCAGCCATAAAATCCTCACCAAGCTCTACCAAACTATCTGCCGATTTTTCTAAAGCATTTCTAGTATCTGGAGCAGGGATAGCACATGAATTAGGTGGAGGTGGTAAGCAGCTTGCATCAATATTACCTGCTTCTAGCAAATCAGCTAATCTGAATTTGTCCGCATGATGACGCAGTTCTTTTGCAATAGAATCTGTTAGTGTAACAAAGTCATTCATATTCTTCTGAGATGTTTGGAATCTATAATAGAACTGCTCTTTGGTCACCCCATCCCAGAATCGTTCCATAGATGAAATTTGTTGCATTAAATTGTAATTCATTCGGGCCACTTTTTGCTGTGCAAGTTCAAATTGCTTGGAGATAGCCATAAGTTGCTCAGGTGTTACTTTAATAGTTGTCATATTATACCTCTGTTGAGAGTTCGTCATGACATAATAACACTCTTCAAATTTATGGAGAACCATCTTAATTCCTAATTGTTATAAGAAAGATTAACCTTATTGCCTATGCCTAAAGACTTAAAACTTGACTTTTTAATTATTGAACCTGAAGAAAATTTCGTGACCAGAGGCGTCACCAGTAGAAAAATCGCTAATAAAGACCGTACATAAGTAACTTTTGATAACATCCTCATTTGGGTATATGATGTAGACAAGATCATACTTCAATTGAAAAGGAGCGTGCCTTTATGTCTGATTCATTAGGAATGTTGACACCGGGTAAAAAAGTTTCTTTGAAAGAATGGGACCCCAAGGATACGAAGAATATCAAAAATAAAGAAGAAATCCGACAGGAAACAGATCAATTGAAGGAACGCTTCATGGAATTACAGAGCAAATTATTTACAGAGAAAAAACAATCCGTTTTGTTTGTATTTCAGGGTATGGATTGCAGCGGCAAAGATGGCGTCATCAAACAGGTATTTTCCAACCTTAACCCTGCGGGGGTGACTGTCCACAGCTTTAAATCACCTACGGCTGAGGAATTAAGTCATGATTTCTTGTGGCGTGCTCATAGCGTTACCCCAGGACGTGGGTATATTGCAGCATTTAACCGTTCTTATTATGAGGATGTGCTGATTACACGTGTTCACGGACAGATATCCGATAAGCAGGCCAAACGGAATATTAAGCATATCAAACATTTTGAACAGTTGTTGCTGGATAATGGTGTAAAGGTGGTTAAAATCTTTTTACATATTTCAAAGCAATTTCAGTTAGAAAAGCTGATCGATCGAATTGAAAAGCCTCACAAAAACTGGAAGCTTGATCCAAGTGATTTGCAGGAACGAAAATTTTGGAAGCAATATACCCAGTATTATGAGGATGTATTAGAGCTAAGTGCAACCAAACAAGCTCCTTGGTATGTCGTTCCTTCAGACAACCGTTGGTATAGGGATTATACTGTGCTACGGATTGCCGTCCAAACGCTGGAGGAAATGAAGTTGTCTGATCCTGAACCAAGACCTGAACTTGAATCCCTTTTACCTGAATTGTATAAAGAACGAGATAAAAATTAGCTGTATAGGTACAGCACTAAGCTTCCAAAACCGTATCACGGCTGAGAATGCCTTGAGTCGAGATTGGAAGCTTTTTATTGCATTTTTACGTGTTATTTCGAAAATGTATAGAGTTTAACTTACTCTGTATCCGATAGCCGCAGCTACAACTCCTACCACGACGGAGGACAGTACATACATAGCCATGCGTCGGTACTCTTTACGCTCCATCAGTTGAAGAGATTCATAGCCGAATGTGGAAAAGGTGGTGTATCCGCCACAAAAACCTGTTCCTAGCAGCATCCAAAGTGCAGGAGACAAATGGTTTTGCGTAAACTGACCATAGAGCCAGCCTAGCAGCAATGAACCGCTGACGTTAATGATCCACGTCCCCCACGGGAATACGGTACCGAACCTTTTTCCAGCCCACATGCCAAGCCCGTATCTCGCCAGTGTACCCATAATCCCGCCTGCCGCCGCCCACCAGATCATAAGCGTTCCTCCTTGGGAGCAGCAGCCTGCGTCATTTTTGTACCTAGGCGGATACCTGTCCATGTCAAAAACAGCCCTCCGCCTACACTAAGCAGCAGGTACAACACTGCCGTCAGCATACGATCATGAACCGTGAGGCGTACAGCATCTACTGCAAAAGTGGAAAAGGTGGTAAAGCCCCCTGTAAAGCCTGTTCCGATGGCAAGTCGCAATCGCGGCTTGATCCGCCACGATCGCAAGGTTACCGTAAAGAACCAACCAAGAAACAGGCAGCCGATCCAATTGATTAGCAGCACACCAAGTGGAAAATCCGCACCCGCCGCAGGCAACAGCGATTGCAGGCCATAACGGGTAGAGGTTCCAAGCGCTCCGCCCGCGGCAACGAATAGCACGTCTTTCATCTTCTTATCCCCTTCTTCGCTTTTGCACGATCATGGTGTAACGTGACGATTTCGTACACACTCTGTATATGAAGTCGCACATATATTAAGACTGTGAATCCCGCCAGCGCTGGTTTTGCCTGATTTTAGACTCATTCCCCTGCTCAGTAGCCTGATAGAAGGTTTGGTCTGCTATCGAATCGGGCAAATATTGCTGCTTCACATAATGATTCGGATAATTATGTGGATATTGATAGCCAACATGACCGAGCTTTTCCGAGCCTTTGTAGTGTGCGTCACGCAAATGGAGTGGCACCTCGGCCGATTTGATATCGTCCATAGCCGACATGGCCCGTGAAATTGCCGTATATACGGCATTCGATTTGGGGCTTTCCACAGCAAACAAAATGGCCTGTGCAATGTTCAGTTTGGCCTCGGGCCAGCCGTTATTGCGATAGGCTTCAAGCGCACTCACCGCTTGCACCATTGCCTGCGGGTTCGCCAGGCCAATGTCCTCACTGCTCGCCGCGATGAGGCGGCGGATAAAGGTCATCGGGTCCATGCCGAGCTTTTCTACGGCGTACAGGAACCAGAACAGCGCGGCGTCGCTGGAGCCGCGAATGCTTTTGTGAAAGGCCGACAGCACGTCATACTGCGTGGATTCATCTGCTTTGACAATCGGGCGACGGATGGATTCCTCTGCGACTTCCAGTGTCACGTGAATCGTGCCGTCTGCCAGCGGAGGCGTCGTGAGCGCCGCCAGTTCCAGCGCGTTCAAAGCGCGGCGGATATCACCGTTCGCCATGGACGCGATGTGAGCCAGTGCAGCTTCATCTACCTGAAGCTGCATGTAGCCGAGCCCTTTGTCCGCATCGCTCAAGGCACGGCGCATAGCAGCCAGCGAATGCTCCTGCGTTAGCGCTTCAAGCTGGAACAACGTAGAACGGCTCATTAAAGCGCCGTTGACATAGTGAAAGGGATTTTCAGTGGTGGCGCCAATAAACACGATCGTGCCCTTTTCCACCGCAGGCAGCAGTGCATCCTGACGTGAACTGTTAAAACGATGTACCTCGTCGAGAAACAAAATGGTTTTTTTGCCATACATCGATTTATTCGTCTGTGCCCGGTCAATGACTTCTCTTACATCTTTCACAGATGCTTCTACAGCATTCAGACGTACAAAATCGCCTTGCGTGTGTTGCGAGATGATATGTGCCAGTGTTGTTTTGCCGCACCCCGGTGGTCCGTACAACAAAATAGAAGAAACCTGATCTGCCTCTATAGCTCTTCGCAACAGCTTACCAGGACCCACAACATGCTCCTGTCCAATATATTCATCCAGCGAAGTCGGACGCAAGCGATCCGCAAGCAACCGATTGCTTGGCGTTGACTCTTGGGAATATGAAAATAAGTCCATTTCATTCACTTCCTTATGGTTTATGAACGAACACTTTCTCTTTTTCTTTGAAAACATACTATATTATGTTCGCTCATACGGTTGAAATCATGAAAATTCAAGTCATCTATAATCCTGATGCGGTATAAACCGCCTCTTATTCTACCATATCCGTTAACAAGTTGCTGATAGCATGGTCACGGCACGGCTGTAGATCTACAAGTCAGTCGCCCACAAAAAAGAAAGAACAGCCTTAGACGAAAGATGAATTTCGTGGCTGTTCTTCGACTGGCATAACTTCATAATTTCCATCACTAAGATAAACAGCAAACAAAAAGAAATACAACAACTCAGGCGATGCTTTACAACGCTTTTTCTGCTTACTCCGTCTGTGCCTGTACGTAACTAGGAAGTGAGCCATCATGCAATAGCCACAGCTCATGCAGCGCACGGGTACATCCTACATACAGCAGCTTGGCATCCCATGCCCGTTCTCCATAATGCTCATGGTCGGCATCCGCCACAATAACTGCATCGAACTCCAGACCTTTAGATAGATACACAGGCAGTACCGACAAACCGCCTTCATATTGTTTTTTACCACCGTCAATCAAATTCACATCCAACCCCGCGCTTGTGAAAACCTTATGCAGTTCCACAGCCTCTTTTAAGGTACGAGTCAGCACAGAAACAGTACGATACTCCTTGGAGGACAGCTCTTTTAGAGCGGTGAGCAAACTCTGCTCACGCACGGATGAGTCGTAAGACACGGTGCGCACTGGATCACCACTACGAAATACGGGAACTGCTGTAATACCGCCGCGAACTCCCTGCTCCAAAATCGTATTTGCAAATTCTATTATTTCCAAGGTTGATCTGTAGCTCCGCGTAAGTGCAAAATACCCTGTATGTTCCGGCGCAAAAAGAGAACTCATTTCCTCCCACGCATGTACACCACGGTATTCATGAATGCCCTGCGATAAATCGCCCAATATCGTAAAGGAATGCCCTTTCACGAACAAATCCAGCAATGCGATATGAAAAGGTGAAAAATCCTGTGCTTCATCAATGACCACATGGTCAAAACGTTGGGATGATTCTACCTCATGAATCAGCACGTGAAGATACACTAACGCAGTCAGATCTTCTTCACGGATAATCTGTTTTCGCAAATCCGACTGTGTGGCCTTAAAAATAGCAGGCGGCAGAGAAGCCTTCATCTCCGCAGCCGTATCTGCGGGTAACCCTTTAGCTGCCTGAAAAAGCTGCTTGTAGAGCGTCAGTGCGTCATATTGTGGCCATTTTTTAGCATATGCCTTTTCACGTGCCCCTGCCTTTTTCTTGCGTTCCTTGAGCGCTGCCGCCGAAGGCGACTTTTTCAGCTCCATTTCAATCCAGCGGTGCACTCTTGCCAGCACACGCTCCTTCCGCTTCGCGAGCGGATAAGGCTTATATTCCTCATTGAACCAATTCAAAATCTCAGCTTGTGGCAGCACCGCTCCATCCCATGGTGAAAAATCTCCCTCTGGCACGGAAATGGGCTCCAGTCGTTCAACAAAAGCTTGAAGCAACTCCATAAAATGAACCGAACCCTTGAATCTTCCCGGCGCCTCATCCATGGATTCCTTTCTCAGACTGCTACTCTCAAACCAATAAGATAATGTTTCGGCAGGATCAGCCAAAGGTAAATCCAAACCCAACAAATCCAGCGCCCAGTCTGCAAATGTACTTTGCTGAATATTCCCGACCCCCAGCTCTGGAAGTACATCTGAAATATAGTCAAGGAACATATGGTTTGGTGCGAAAATTACCATTTTGTCCGCCGACACTTGATCCTTGTATTGATACAGCAAAAATGCGAGCCGATGCAGCGCTACGGTCGTTTTGCCACTACCCGCTACCCCCTGAATAACGAGGGCTGTATTTTTAGCCGCGCGGATGATCTGATCCTGCTCCGCCTGAATGGTAGATACAATATCCCGTAAACGGTTGTCCTTGTTCTCTCCCAAACGATAAACGAGAAACTCATCGGAAACGGCAGGTTCGTCACTTTCACGGTTGTATGTATCCGCTACCCGTTCCAGAATTCTTTTCCGAATGACAACGTTACGCTTCAGATAGACCAAGCCCTCAATAGTTCCTTCGGGAGCCTCATAGGACGCAGTTTCTTCACCACCTGTAAATGAATAAAACAAGCTGGCAATCGGTGCACGCCAATCAATCACCAGCGGATACGCTGACGTTTCTTCACGCTCCACCCCAATTTTACCGATATAAAGTGGCTTCCGCTGCCCTCTGCCACGTTCGTCAAAATCCATACGACCAAAATAAGGCTCCTGCGAGCTTTTGGCCAAAGCCTGACGTTTTTCCTCCCGTGCCGATTCTAGCACTTGCTCCGTAAAATCATGCCCGGTGTACACCGGCGTATTGCGAAGCCGTTCCAATCTCCGATCAATTTCCTCCATAGCAAGCGACAGCCTATGCTGTTCTTCTTGATAGGCACTTTGAAACTCATTCTCCATTTCAGTTACCTCCTAAGAATATCAAGTCTCGATTTCTGCATCGCATTCACTTGCTCCGACACAAAAAAAGGAAAGTAAGCGTAACACATTTAACCATAAAAATCCAACCTTATTTCCTAGTACGCCTATTCCCCTACTCTTTCACAAAAGTATGAAGCTTTGCGGCACCAGTGGAGCGGCCTCTAATACTCCATACTCCTCTCCCCCATCTCCACAAACTGCTTTTGAGCCAGCTCACGGTACACCTGATGGGACTCTAATAACTCAGTATGAGTTCCTGCACCGGTCACCTTGCCCTTGTCCAACACGATAATCTGATCGGAGTGAACCACTGTAGACAAACGATGAGCAATGACAATTGTCGTGCGTCCTTCCATCAAGTTCGCTAGGGCCTTCTGTACCTCATGCTCAGATGAGCTGTCCAAACTAGATGTAGCCTCATCCAGCATGAGAATGTCAGGGCTACGAAGAAGCGCACGCGCAATAGCGATCCGTTGACGCTGCCCTCCGGACAGCTTCATTCCCCGTTCTCCCACCTCAGTATTGTAGCCTTGAGGTAGATCCATAATAAATGTATCCGCATACGCCATCGTGGCTGCTCGTCTCACTTCTTCCAAGTCAGCTTCGCGCCCCAAGCCATATGTAATGTTATCTCTGACCGTTCCGGTCATCATTGAGCTTTCCTGCGATACATAACCAATTTTGGAGCGCCAGGAGGAAAGTGTATATGACGATATCGGTTCGTCTCCATAACGAATTTCACCTGTATCTGGCACATAAAAGCGTTCCAACAATGAAAACAAGGTGGACTTCCCACTTCCACTCGGTCCCACGAATGCTGTCGTCCGGTTAGCCGGAATGACCAAGTTCGCATTATGAAGGACCTCTTCACCTTCGGTATAAGAAAAGGCAACATCACGAAGTATAATATCTCTGCTCTCTTTTGCCGCTTCCTGCTTTAACTCGAGCGGTTCCTCTTCATGATCTAAAATCGTCTGAATCCGTTCAGTAGCCCCAACCACCTTTTGCAGACGTGAATACAGGGTCGTGAATTGTGCCATCGGTGTGATCACCTGAAACAGCAGCAAAATAAAAGCCACCAAATCCCCAGCGGTCAGCACACCCGATGCGACACGAACACCACCAACACCCAATATAATGACCAGCACTGCAGTCAGCAAGAAGGTAGAAATGGGACCTACAAGGGCCAGGATACGTGACTCTTGCAAACCGAAGCGGAACATCCGGTAAATACGATCCTCACCGGCCTGAGCCTCTCTGCTTTCGGTTCCGTAGGCCTTCACCAGTCTGATTTCGCCGATAACCTGACTCAACACTGAGGTCAGATCTGCCATCTCATCCTGCTGTTTTTTGGAGATGCGGTACATTTTTCTGCCTACCGGAAATAAAATCAGGGCTGTTAGCGGAACAATGGCCATAATAATGAGCGTCATCACCCAATCTAGATAAAATAACAATGCAATACCACCAATAATTGCGATCACATTAGAAATCAGATTGACTAGATACTCCGTAATTAAGTTCATAATCAGGCTTGTGTCATTGGTGACGCGACTCATCGTATCTCCTGACCGATTCCGATCAAAGTAAGGGATAGGTAGAGATAAGATTTTATGCCATAAACGTTTGCGCAAATTAGCCACAATCTTATGCCCGGCATAGTTCAACATATAGATAGAAACCGCCGAAGCCACCGCTTGAAGCACAAAAGCGCCAAGCAGACCAACAATGACCATACGGTTTAGTGAAGAAAAGGTCAAGCCATCAATCAACCCTTTGGTCATCATGGGTACGATTAAACCAGCAATGGTCTGAATCAGCGTCAGAATCAGGGCGATGATCAGAATTGCCTTGGGCGGATGCGCACTCGCAATCAATTTGATAAACCGCCCCATGCCAGCCTTATCCGGTCTTTTACCCGGTTTTTCCTTCATCTGGTCCTCCTGCTCATCTTGGTGTGTATGATGTTCTTTTTCCATATGCCATCAACCTCGCTTCCTGTCTGACCATTCTTGTTCAAACAACAACACCCGCGCTCTGCGCGGGTATGAACAGTACAATCTATCTTCGAGTTTACTACACCAGAGAATGAAGCACAAAGTTAGCCACAAACAGTACAGAAATGATATATAATGCAACAGGCACTTCCTTGCCCCGTCCTGCTGCCAGCTTGGCTACGGGGTATGCAATAAAACCAAAGGCCATCCCGTCTACAATACTGTAAGTAAAGGGCATCATCACCATGATCAGAAATGCAGGAAACGCTTCAGTAAAATCACTGAAATCCATCTCTCGCACATTTTGCACCATTAGCCCCCCAATGATGATCAACACGGGCGCAATGGCACTGTCAGGAATATAAGCCAACAGAGGAATAAAGAAAAACGTCGCTCCGAATAAAATAGCAGTTACCAGCGGTGTCATTCCCGAGCGTCCCCCTGCTGCAATGCCAGCCGTCGATTCCGCAGCGGCTACCGCCGGACTGCTACCCAAAATACCGGCAAAGATATTGGTTACAGCCAACACACGCAAGCTGTTTTTAAATAAATCCGGTCTTCCAATCATGTTGGTTTGTGCAGTAATCATACCAATATTCTCGAATAGCACAATGAGTAGGAGCAAAAAGACAGCAATCCAGAAAGCTACCGAGACAATGCCTGAAAAGGAAAGCTCTCCAAACAATTGCCCATACTGTCGCACCGTTTCAGAGGTTCGTACCGTGCTTGTAGGCTCTACAGCTCCTAGTATATAAGCAAGGCCAGTTCCCGCCAAAATGCTAATTAGTAAACCTCCCTGAACGTTACGCACAAACAATACAATAGCGAGCAGCAACGTTACACAAGCCGTAATGACCTTGGGATCATTAAAATGGCCAATAGCCACAAAAGTCGTCTGATGAGCAATCACGATGCCGCTTTTTTGCAATCCGATAAAGGTTAAAAACAACCCAATGCCCACCGTAATTCCGTGCTGCAAATTATGGGGAATCGCTTGGCTAATCAGCTTGTACAATGATGTAAAAGCCACAATGGCGAATAAAATCCCTGTGACGGCAACCACCATCAGCGCTTCCTGCCAGCTCAGCTTCATAGAATGTACGAGCGTATATGTGAAAAAAGCATTAATTCCCATCCCAGGTACAACGACCATTGGAGATTTCCCACCAAAAGCCATAAGCAGGCAGCCGATCATCGATGTCAGCAGCGTCCCGAGCATTGCCCCTTGGAGGGGAATCCCAGCATCTGCCAAAATAGTTGCATTAACCATAACAATGTATACAACGGAAAAATAAGAAATGGCCCCAGCGGCTAATTCCTTTTTCCAATGATGCTCGGGCTTGAAACCGAGACTTCTGGACCATAGTCCATCCTTCATACCAAAACCCTCCAGCAAGTTGTTCAATCTGTTTGCAGTAAGCTGCGCTTTTTCAAAACAAAAAAGAGCTGTAGCAACTGTGACACACAAAGGATGTGATGCACAGAACTACAGGTCTTAAAGTGAATACATACTGCTGTAAATCTACGAATGCACTGCCATGCTATTTTTGCAACTTACACACCAGCGTGTTCTAACAAATCCTTCACGGCTACACTAACCATGATCAGTCCTGCTACCGGAGGTACAAATGCATTGCTTGCAGGCGGCTGCTTCGCCTTCCGAATTTCAGGTGCGTTTGCAGGTACAATTTTTTTTGTAATTTCTTCGCGTGGCTTCATCGGTTCCTCATCGGAGAATACAACTTTGACGCCTTTGGTAATACCTTCCTTGCGCAACTTGGTGCGGATGACACGGGCAATCGGGTCCATTCTCGTCTGGGAAATATCCGCTACTTGAAAACGACTCGGGTCCATTTTATTCGCAGCGCCCATACTGGAGATCATCGGAATCCCCCGTTTCAGGCATTCCTTAATCAAATGAATTTTGTATATAATCGTATCCGAAGCATCCAGCACATAATCCAAGTCGTACTTGAACAGCTCCTCATATGTTTCTTCTGTATAAAACATGTTCAGTGCAATCGCTTCACATTCAGGATTAATCAGCTTCACACGCTCTACCATCAGATCAGCCTTTTTTTGACCTACCGTCGTTGTCAACGCATGAATCTGGCGATTAATATTGGTGATATCTACAACATCTTTATCAATCAAAATGATGCGTCCCACACCCGTGCGCGCCAGTGCTTCCACTGCAATCGAACCGACACCGCCAATACCCAGCACGGCCACCGTGCTATTTTTCATAACCTCTAGACCTTCAGTTCCAATGGCCAGTTCCGTTCGTGAAAATTGATGCAACAATATGGTATATCCTCCCTCACTGATTTAAACTCTATGCCTGAACTCCAGCATACAAACCACGAACCCATTATCCATATGAGGGTAACGGGTTCATGGCATTCTATAAGCTATCTCATGCCAATGGATGGCACTTGCTAAGCCAAATGTTCGTCTTAAGCTTTAGGCGCAACAGGCTTCGGAGCAAGACGAATATGAAGCTGATCCAATTGAGCTTGATCCACTTCGGCTGGTGCATCCATAAGCAGGTCTGTCGCGCTGGCTGTTTTCGGGAATGCAATAGTTTCACGCAGGTTTGTACGACCTGCAAGCAACATCACAAGGCGGTCAAAACCAAAGGCAATACCACCATGTGGAGGCGTACCATATTCAAATGCATCCAGCAGGTAACCGAATTTATCCTTCACTTCTTCAGGCGGCAGATTGAGCGCTTTGAACATTTTTTCCTGAACTTCACGTTTGAAAATCCGCATCGAGCCACCACCCACTTCGTAGCCGTTCAGCACGATATCATAGGCCTGAGCACGAACTTGACCTGGATCTGTGTCCAAGAGGGCCAGGTCTTCTTCCTTCGGACGAGTGAACGGATGGTGCTCCGCTACATAACGTTTTTGTTCTTCGTCATAGCCCAGAAGCGGGAAGTCTACGACCCAGGCAAATTTGAATTTGTTATCGTCGATGAGCCCCAAATGACGGCCAATTTTCAGACGAAGCGCGCCTAATACATCAGCAACTACTTTTTTATTATCCGCAGAGAACAGCAACAGATCGCCTTCTTCGGCTCCTGTGCGCTCCTTCAAGGCTTCGATTTCTTCCGGTGTGAAGAATTTAACGATAGGTCCCTTGAATTCGCCTTCCTTCACTTGAATCCAAGCCAAGCCTTTAGCTCCATAACGCGCTGCAAAAGGACCCAGGTCATCAATGTCCTTACGGCTCCACGTGCCACATCCTTTGGCATTAAGGACTTTAACTTCGCCACCCTTTTCAATTACGGAAGCAAATACTTTCACACCACTGGTTGCCACGATATCATTAACATTTATCAGCTCAAGACCAAAACGCAGGTCAGGCTTGTCAGAACCATACTTGTCCATTGCCTCTGCATGTGTAATCCGTTGGAACGGTGTTTCCAGTTCTACCCCAACGGTTTCTTTGAACAATTTCACCATAAGACGCTCCATCATAGGCAGCAAGTCATCCTGTTGCATAAAGGAGGTCTCAATATCGACCTGCGTAAATTCAGGCTGGCGGTCAGCACGCAAGTCTTCATCACGGAAACAACGTGCAATTTGGTAGTAGCGCTCCAGGCCACCCACCATCAGCAATTGCTTGTACAGTTGTGGCGATTGCGGCAAGGCAAAAAATTCGCCTTCATGCACCCGGCTAGGCACCAGATAGTCACGTGCGCCCTCTGGGGAGCTTTTCGTCAAAATTGGTGTTTCCACCTCGACGAACTCTTCTCCGTCCAGGAAGTCACGGAATATTTTTGCTGCTTTGGAGCGCAGTTTCAAGGTCTGGTACATTTCCGGACGACGCAGGTCCAAATAACGGTATTTTAAACGCAGAGACTCGTCCACTTCTACACCATTTTCAATGAAGAACGGAGGTGTTTTAGACGCATTCAATACTTCGATTTCAGTGACGCGTACCTCAATTTCACCTGTAGGCAGGTTCGGGTTAATCGTTTCTGCATCACGCTTAACAATCGTACCGGTAACCTCAAGCACGTATTCACTACGGACACGATCCGCAATTTGCAGTGCGTCACCGGAATATGCCGGATTAAACACGATTTGTACAATTCCGCTACGGTCACGAAGGTCTATAAAAAGTACGCCCCCCAAATCACGACGAGTTTGTACCCAACCGTTCAATGTAACTGTTTCTCCGATATGCGCATGAGTCAATGCGCCGCATTGATGACTCCTTTTCATAATACACACTCCTGTTTATGTTTAGTAGTTAATGCTATATGACAGCCAGAGGGAAACTTCCCCTGACTGATGTTACATTATTTTGTTTATCCTAATTCTTCCACCAGCTGATCCAGCTTAACGGTACGTTGCTCGCCGGTTTCCATGTTTTTTAGTGCAATTTCACCCTGAACCAGCTCATCCTCACCCAGAATCGCAGTATACCTTGCTTTAAAGCGATCGGCTGATTTCATCTGCGCCTTCATTTTACGCCCCAGATAATCTCGTTCTGCGGAAAATCCGGCTTGACGCAACTTGAATAGTTGTTTGGTTACTTCCGTTTCTGCTGCTTCTCCCAACGCTACCATATAGATATCTAACGGCTTGGCTTCGTTCAGTTTGACACCTTGATGCTCCAAGATCAGCTGAATTCGCTCCAGTCCAATGCCAAAACCAATGCCCGGCTGATCCGGTCCGCCCAGATCTCCAACCAATCCGTTGTAGCGGCCGCCTCCACCGATCGTGTCTATGGCACCAATTCCTTCGGCTTTGAATTCGAACGCTGTCAACGTATAATAATCCAGCCCCCGTACCAAACGCGGGTTAACTGTATATTCCACGCCCATGGCATCCAAATTTTGCTTCACTTTCTCAAAATGCGTGCGGGATTCCTCATCCAAACTATCCAAAATCGAAGGTGCTCCGCCAAATTTGTCCTGATCATCTTTGCTATCTAGCACTCGCAGCGGATTGCGCTCAATGCGTGCTTGGCTCTCCTTGGTCAACGTATCCTTAATTGGCATCAAGAAGTCTACCAGATGCTGACGATAAGCTGCCCGGCTGGCTGCATTACCGACGGAGTTAATCTCCACCTGTACTCCTTTCAAGCCCAGTTCACGGCAGAATTGATACCCGAAAGCAATAACTTCTGCATCCAACGCCGGATCGACCGCACCAAATGCTTCAATTCCAAATTGGTGAAACTGGCGCTGACGCCCAGCCTGTGGACGCTCATACCGGAACATCGGGCCGATATAATACAGCTTAGTTACATCCGGCTCCCCGTATAGTTTGTTCTCCACATAGGAGCGGACAACCCCTGCTGTTCCTTCTGGACGCAAAGTCATGCTGCGCTTCCCTTTATCCTCAAAAGTATACATTTCTTTTTCCACCACATCCGTCGTTTCACCCACACCTCGAACGAACAAATTCGTTTGTTCGAACATGGGCGTACGAATCTCTCGGTAATTAAAGCGGCGGCTAATCTCACGGGCTTTTTCCTCGACAACTTGCCATTTTTCTACACTGCCCGGCAGCAAATCCTGTGTTCCCGTCGGTTTTTGAAAGGCCATTAACGTATCCCCCCATCGTTGTATTTCGTATTGTGCACTTTTTTATTGCTCCACTTTCAAATAAAACAAAAAATCCCTCGTCCTGTTAACATTAACAGGGACGAGGGATTGTCGTTTACAAATCACCCGTGGTACCACCCACATTCCGGAGTTTACCCAGACAACCAGCATAAGAATCACTCATTGCCCGTCAGCATTAAACTGACTCCGCTCATACGTATAACGCCCGTAACGCGCAGTACGGCTATTATGCAGGACCATCCACTGTCGGCACAGTTGCAATGTACTTTCAGTAGGGTTTCCTCAATTGTTCGCCGCCTGTTCTCGGGGAGGTCATTCATCCGCTCATCAAGGGAATTTTTACAGCCTGGAAATTCCTCTCTGCGCTTGTGGGTTCGGAGTACTTGGTCCCGTCATCAAATCATTTTTCATTATTTTATGATTTTAATGAACCGCTTCGACAAAGTCAAGACATTCTCCCTATAATCGGACAAATAAGGCTTATAAAAAGAAAAAACCTGCGGAAACGGTCCGCAGGTTCAAAAAGATATATCAAAAGGGGGTCATGCTGTTATTATAAACAACGAATATTAAGGAATGATGTTTCGAATATTACAATTGTATTACAGTCACTCTTTTGTAGCTGAATTTCTCAAGTATCGACAATCTCTTGTGTTGCGCTCTTTAGCTTTAATCCAACTGCGATACATATCCCCGATTGGAACGTAGCTTATAAATGACCTCATCATAATCGTCATCATTCACCTTTGCTGATAATACATACCGTAATTCATCTTGATTACCGTTAATATACACATCTGTCGCACGGAGCAATCCTCCGTCATGATTCGTTGTTCCACCCCGATCTTCATTCAGATCCCTTTGGGCTGAGCCAGAGTTAATCTGGTCATCCTTCGCATCTGGTAGAATATTCTCGCCATAAGCACCCGCCGCAGGGATTGCCGCACCTGCAGAGCCTCCTGTACTCACAGAACCTGTATTGTTATAGGGGACCAGCGGAATTAAAACTCTCGTCTCCCGACCGAGCGCATCATCCAAGGCACCTACTTCCAAATGTTCAGTTCTATAAGCTTGAAGCGAGGCT
The DNA here is from genome assembly GCF_037027525.1 of Paenibacillus sp. 203. Classification (NCBI taxonomy): domain Bacteria; kingdom Bacillati; phylum Bacillota; class Bacilli; order Caryophanales; family Paenibacillaceae; genus Paenibacillus; species Paenibacillus sp. 203. Next base: position 27,385 of record NZ_JAXCHD010000005.1, on the reverse strand, counting down.
CTGGCACCCTCAGCTTCATCTTCTGTGCGAAAATAAGCCTGAATCTGTTTTGCCATATCAAATCCTCCTCGTTTGGGAATTGTACTGGCATTGATCTAAGGAAATATTCACGTTCAAATTACAACGCTTTTAATAACTCACGCACAAAGGCAGGCTCATCCTTAGGGGTCCGAGACGTAATAAAGTTACCGTCCACAACCGCCTCTCGATCCTCAAAATGAGCACCCGCATTAATTAAGTCATCTTTCAACGGAGGATAAGCAGTAATCGTCCGGCCTTGTAACAAATTGGCACTCGCCAAAATTTGTGGCCCGTGACAGATAGCGCCAATCGTTTTTTTGGCCTCGTTAATTTCAGTCACAAATTTCAGAACATGTGCATCCAATCGCAGATTTTCCGGGGAGGATCCGCCAGGAATAACAACTGCATCATAGTCACTTGATTTCACATCTGCAATGGCTTTTTCAATAGTGTAGCTTGCTTCACCTTGCTTGCCGCTCACTTTCTCACCTTGCTTCAGCCCAACAATATCTGCCTCATGTCCAGCCTTTTTCAATTCATCATAAGGTACCTTCATTTCAGAATCTTCAAATTGGTCAGCTAATAAAAATGCAATTTTACTCATTAATGTTCAGATCTCCTTTCCGGTTATCCTCGAAACAAATTAAAATTAAGTTTGTTTGTCTACCACGATTTGTTATTACCCGCTTGATCTGTTTTTATAACAATCGCAGCAGCGGAAAAGAAAAAGGAGCCTTTCGGCTCCTACACTAATTCAATGCTACATATTTTATTTTTGGCCTCTTTGTGCTACTTTCGGGTAGCACCTCATTAACACTACATTTAACCCGATGTTACCTGCGTGGCAAAGCACCGCGTCCCGGCTTGTCGATGGCTGCTGCAACATGCTGTAATAACGTATCAGCATTACGAGTAAGGCTGATTGCCTCCTGCATGCTACCGGGAAAAAGCAGCACAGTGCTTCGATGCCCGTCCATTTTCGGGGTTTGACGCATAGCTTCGTCTCTCCTGTCACCCTTAGGCTATCCGCCTGGCTAATCACCAATCGGGATGACATTATGGTCCCTCTGAACAGCTATTTTATTCTACTCAGATCACGCCATGAATGTATAGTTACAAACGTTCGGTATCCAAAATCAGTGTCACTGGGCCCCAGTTCGTCAATGAAACATCCATCATAGCCCCAAAGATTCCCGTTTCTACCTCCAGGCCCTTGGCTCGAAGCTGGCTGTTGAAAAAATCATACAGTTTCTCCGCTTCCTCAGGTTTGGCCGCCCCCATAAAGTTAGGCCTTCTTCCTTTACGACAGTCACCATACAACGTAAATTGGGAGACAGACAAAATGGCTCCACCGACATCCAGAACGCTGTCATTCATTTTACCTTCAGCATCCTCAAATATACGTAATCCCGCTGTTTTATCCGCCAAATAAACGGCATCGGCTGCTGTATCTCCCTGACCAATACCAACCAGCAGCATTAATCCGGTTCCAATCTTGCCGACCACCTTTTGATTCACCGTTACCTGAGCGTCTTTACAGCGCTGAATAATGATCTTCATCGCCTATCCGATATCTCCTTTAACCTTCCCTTTTAAAAGGTGCTCACAGCCGTATTATGGCTCTTTTAGCACCCCATGGGTCTTTCTACCCAAGATGTGTTACAAAGGCTATAAACCTATCTGTACGCTTAATAAGGTTATTGCATAATCCGATGCACAGTGTATACATCCTTCACCCGTTTGATCCGTTCGACTACAGAATGCAAATGATCCGTGTTGCGAATGAGAATCGTGATGTGAATCATCGCCATTTTATTTTTATCTGTACGACCTGTAACGGCCGAGAAGCTAGTTTTGTTCTCAGAAATGGCCTGAAGCACTTCATTCAGCAAACCGTTGCGATCATGCCCTGTAATCTCAATATCGACGCTGTAATTGACTTCCGCTGCTTCTTCCCACTCTACTTCAATCACACGTGCCTGGTCTTCGCCCGTACCCGAAGGAATATTCGGGCAATCCGTCCGGTGAACGGATACGCCGCGTCCACGTGTTACATAGCCAATGATGTCATCTCCCGGTACGGGATTACAACATCGTGCAAAACGGACGAGTAAATTATCGACGCCTCTGACGCTGACACCGTTGGTCGGTGTTTTTTTCCGTTCGCCCTGCGGCTTGTACTCCTTGACCTCGGTCGTCAATTCGATCAACCGTGCCTCTTCTTGTTCCTTACGCAGCTTCTCTGTCAAACGTGTACAGACCTGCGCTGCGGTTATACCACCAAAGCCAATCGCAGACAGCATATCTTCGGAATCGTTAAAAGAGAACTTCTGTGCCACTTCCTGAAGCTTGTCGTCGCTCATCCACACCGATGGCTCGATATCACGTTTTCTCAGTTCACGTTCCAGATTTTCGCGGCCTTTTTCAACATTCTCCTCACGCTTTTCTTTCTTGAACCATTGTTTGATTTTACTGCGCGCGTGAGAGGACTGAGCAATTTTGAGCCAGTCCTGACTAGGTCCATAAGAATGCTTGGACGTCATAATTTCGACAATATCACCGGTTTTAAGCCGATAATCCAAAGGTACGATTCTTCCATTTACCTTAGAGCCAATCGTTCGATTGCCAACTTCGGTATGAATACGGAAAGCAAAGTCCAGCGGAACGGATCCGGCCGGCAACTCAATGACCTCTCCCTTAGGAGTAAACACAAACACAAGGTCTGAGAAAAAGTCCATTTTGAGCGATTCCACAAATTCCGACGCATCCTTCGCTTCATTTTGCAGCTCCAGAATTTCTCGAAAAAAGGTGATTTTATCCTCAAAGTTAGTGTTGTTTGCTCCGTTGCCTTCTTTATAGGCCCAATGGGCCGCAATCCCGAATTCAGCGGTACGGTGCATATCCACTGTGCGAATTTGTACCTCGGTAGGCTCCCCGTTGGGACCTACTACTGTCGTATGAAGGGACTGATACATATTGGCCTTAGGCATAGCGATATAATCCTTAAACCGCCCCGGCATCGGCTTCCACAACGTATGGATAATCCCCAGTGTGGCGTAACAGTCTTTAATGTTATCCACAATAATTCGAATCGCCAGCAAATCATATATTTCATTGAATTGCTTGTTCTTCGTCGTCATTTTTTTAAACACACTGTAAATATGTTTAGGGCGTCCGGACAGGTCAGCCTGAATACCCATCTCTTCCAGCTTTTCTCTGATACGCTGTATGACATTATCAATAAACTGCTCCCGCTCTGCCCGCTTTTTATGCATCAAATTAGCGATGCGATAATACTGCTGAGGATTCAGATAGCGTAAAGCAATATCTTCCATTTCCCATTTAATGGCCGAAATACCCAGTCGGTTTGCAACCGGACAGAAAATCTCTAACGTTTCATAAGCAATCCGACGCTGGCTTTCCTCTGACTGATATTTCAAAGTACGCATGTTATGCAGACGATCTGCTAACTTAATGACGATGACACGAATGTCCTGCGCCATAGCAATAAACATTTTTCGATAATTTTCGTTCTGTTGTTCTTCCTTGGAACGGAACTGAATACGCTCCAGCTTCGTCAGACCATCGACAAGCATCGCACATGTATCGCCAAAATGCTCGCGAATCTGCGCCAAAGACACCGTTGTATCCTCCACAACGTCATGTAAAAGAGCGGCGATAATGGAGATGGTATCCATCTGCATATTAACGACGATATCAGCAACCGCAAGCGGATGCAGAATATAAGGTTCACCGGACTTACGAGTCTGGCCGGAATGGGCCTGCTCGGCAAAATCATAGGCGTCCCTGATGCGGATAAGATCTGCTTCTCTGGTATAGGCCCCGGCCTTTTTAAGTAATTGCTCTATCCCCATTCTGCTCTATTCCGTGTCCTTTCTATGCAAAATGGAACCCGCCGATCAATGTCGCGCAAAGGTTCCCTTTTAAAAGTGATTTCCTACAATTATGACGGTTAGCACGTCACACGTCAACTATTACAGGTTTGGCATTGTCGCATTATTCTGTCACACATGGTAAGTAAAATCAGGATTGTTGACGAAATGAAACGAATTATATTGAAAAAATTACGAAAAGTAATTAATGTATATAAGAATAATTGAAAGAACTAAGGAGTGAACTGCGTTGCAACGCGAAATTCAAGTTAATGAAAAGCTACCGGCAGGACCTGGGTTCCTGCTCAGCGTACAGCATTTGTTTGCCATGTTTGGTAGCACTGTGCTGGTGCCGAATATTTTCGGCGTCGATCCCGGCATGATTTTGCTAATGAACGGTATTGGCACATTGTTGTACATATGGATCTGCCGCGGCAAAATTCCCGCCTATCTCGGCTCCAGCTTCGCTTTTATCGCTCCCGTCAGTCTTGTGCTTAAAAACAATCCCGGCGGCAACGGCTATGCTATGGCCCTCGGTGCTTTCATCGTTACAGGTATTATTTTCTGCCTCGTCGCACTGGTGATCAAATATGCCGGAACCCGTTGGCTGGACGTCGTTTTTCCTCCAGCTGTTATGGGCTCTATCGTAGCCTTAATCGGTCTGGAACTGGTTCCGGTTGCAGCAGGTATGGCAGGCATTATCAATGCCGATCCTACTAAGGCCTGGACTCCAGATCCCAAAACGATTACTCTTTCGCTCGTTACACTCGGGGTCACTGTTCTGGGTGCGGTATTGTTTCGCGGCTTTGCCAAAATCATTCATATTCTGATCGGTATCGTAGTGGGCTATGTACTTGCTTATTTTATGGGCATGGTCAATACACAAGCCATTGCAGACGCTCCTTTTTTCGGACATCCTGCAATTACCACTCCCGTTTTTAATACCTCTGCTATGCTGACGATTCTTCCTGTTGCTCTGGTCGTCATCGTAGAGCATATTGGTCACTTGCTTGTGACTAGCAACATTGTCGGGCGCGAGCTGTCCAAAGATCCTGGTCTCCATCGCTCTCTGCTAGGTAACGGTATTTCCACCGTCATTTCCGGTTTTGTGGGTTCTACACCTAATACGACTTATGGTGAAAATATTGGTGTCATGGCATTAACTAAAGTGTACTCTGTATGGGTCATTGGCGGAGCGGCTGTCATTGCCATCCTATTGTCCTTCTCAGGCACGTTCTCAGCGATTGTTTCTAATATTCCAGCTCCAGTTATGGGTGGCGTATCCTTACTATTATTCGGTGTCATCGCTGCCTCCGGTCTAAGAATCTTCGTTGAGCAAAAGGTTGATTTCGCCAAGCCAACCAACATGCTGCTTGCGACCATCGTGCTTGTTGTCGGAATCAGCGGTACTACGCTCACTTGGGGCGCTGTAACCTTGAAAGGTATGGCATTGGCTACAATCATCGGCATCATCCTCAGCTTGTTCTTTAAGCTGATTGACGTGCTCGGCTGGTCCAACGATAAATCGCAGGAACCTTTAACGGAGAAAACACCAGATTGATGTCTTTTTTTCAACTTTAAAACGCCGCTCCATGTTAGTTATGGATCAACACGCTCAGGCTGTATAGACAAGCGTGTAAAGATCCATATCTCATGGAGCGGCGTTTTTTTATGCACGGCCTTTTTTTCTAAAAATATCACACACGAAAGCGAGATACGACCTGATTAAGCGTATCAGAAACACCTGTAAGCGTCTTGACAGAGCTGTCCATACCTTCCAGATCCTTAAGCTGCCGTTCGGATCGTTCCGCGGCTTGCCCTGTACGTTTAGCTGAAGCTTTCGCAATGTCTGCAAGATATCCAATAGAGGCTGCAACTTCCTCTGAACCTGCCGACATTTCTTCTGAGGCAGATGAAACTTCCTGCACTTCTATCGCCACCTGCTGAATATCTTGATTCATCGCAATAAAACGTTCTTCCACCTCAAGTAAAATAGATACTCCTTCATCCATCTCCAGAGCACCCTGCTGCATTCCTTCCAAAGCTAATTTGGTTTCTTCCTGCATGTATCGGATTCGACTCGTAATTTGTTCCGCAGACTCGCTCACGTTTACAGCCAGCTTGCCGATTTCTGAAGCCACCACAGCGAACCCTCGGCCATGCTCCCCTGCACGTGCGGCTTCAATGGAAGCATTCAGTGATAGCAACTTGGTCTGCCCACTAATTTCCTGAATCATTCCAATTATGCTGCCAATTTGGGCGGACCGCTCATTCAATGAGCTTACTACCCTGCCTGCCTCATCCATAGACATTTTCGCTTTATGCATTCCTTGGTTGACCACGGTCAACCGTTCATTTCCTTGTTGTGCCTTATGTTCAATCTCAGTGGTAGCCTCGGATACATGCTGTATAGATTCAGCAATACGCTGTATTCCAACAGCCATCTCCTCCATTGCAGTCGCACTCTCTGCTGCGGCGGCCAACTGAAGCTCGGCCCCTTCCTTCACCTTAGTTAGTTCACCTGCATTGTGCTGTGCATCTTTAGTCGCCCCAGAAATCTCTTGCGAAATTTTTATAGATACGCCTGAGATAACATCTGACTCTTCGCTTAAACGTGATGCCATTCCTCTGGTTGCCGCAATTACCTTATTGATCCCGTCAGCCATTTGGCCAAATTCATCCTTACGTTGATGTGTTAGTTCAACGCTATAATCTCCAAGAGCCATACGATTGGTTATCTGCATAATTTTTTTAATCTCTTTGATCATACCTGAATTGTTAATTATTAATGCTCCCATAATTAGCAAGATACCTATAACACTAACAATAAGAAGAAGTTTAAGCATTTCGTTCGCAGAGCGGTTCAAATCGGATTCTGGCAGTAATACGCCGATTTTCCATCCGGTTTGTGGGAGTGTTTCGTACATTATCCGGTAGTCCTCACTATCAATGGGTACGGATAGTTGTCCGGACGTACCACTTTGAATAGATTGTGCTGCTTCCGCATTCATCGTTTTTGTTAACGGCTCGCCTGCTTTTAAGGACGGAAGACCGGATGACAAAATGGCTCCATTCTTATCCATCAAGATCGCACTACCGTTAGCACCAAACTTCATTTTTTCAATAAACGTTTGAATGTTTGTCATGTTCAAGTCGCCAGTAATGACACCTAACAGCTTCCCTTCCCTGTCATAAAATGCTTTCCCAGCAGTAATCATATTGATTTTCAGTCTGCTATCGTAAAAAGGCTCCGTAAAATTTATATCTTTTCCACGTTCAATGGCTTCTGTATACCAAGGTTGCGTTAAATAGTCATATTGTGGATCATCATATTCAGTCGATTGCTTGAATATCTCGCTATCTCTATGCACATATATGGAACGGTATGTCACTCCTGGATCATACGCAGCATTAGCAAAATATATCCCTAACCCATAGGTCATATCATTTAATTCCAGCTCTTGTTCAAAAAAACGTCCATAACCCTCAATGTTCATTCCTGCTCCCAGTTGTTCCGCACTCTTAGTCAGCATCGAAACAAGTAAAGCATGACGATCTACGTTAGCTGCAATATCTGCTTTAACCCTCGATAAGGAATGCGCAGCATTTTGGCTTATTTCCGTATCCAGCTTTTGCTTGGCAAAAAAATATGACAAAAAGCTGATTAAAATCAGCGTTATAAGTACAAGCGGAACCAAGGTAGAAAATGTCCGTGCTCGTAAACTCCTAAATCGAAATAAACCCATTATGACCACCTCTGCTCCTTTTTAATTGTTTATCGACATTTATTCTATATTTTTTATAACCATTTCCAATAAAAAGAGTGGTAATTTGAACCAATCAAACAAAGTCACACCTAAAACACTGCTTAAACAAAATAGTCCGATGGAGCAACTCTTTAGATAAAGAGATGTTCCATCGGACTATTTAGGTGATCCGTTCATAATTATTTCCCGGGAAACCCGGTTTCGAAGTACTTAATACGTAATCAGAGTGAATACATCTACATCAGGCAGTTTCGCCCGACCGTTTAGATCAGACAGCTCGATAAGAAAAGCAGCCCCTGCCACATTGCCACCAAGCTGGCGTACCAAGTTCACGGATGTAGCAATAGTTCCACCTGTAGCAAGCAGGTCATCAGCAATCAGAACATTTTGGCCTGGCTCTATAGCATCCTTATGCATCGCCAGTGTATCTTTACCATACTCCAAACCGTATGCTTCCTCAATGGTTTCCCCAGGGAGCTTGCCACTTTTACGGATGGGAATAAAACCAACACCAAGCGCATAAGCCAAAGGAGCACCAACAACGAACCCACGTGCTTCTGGCCCTGCAATCAAATCAATTTTCAAATCCGATACCAGTTCCTTCATATCGTTGATAGCCTTGCGGTACAGTTCACCATTTTTCATCAGGGTCGTAATGTCCTTAAAACTAATCCCTGGTTGTGGAAAATCGGAAATCACCCGAATATATTCTTTGTAGTCCAACTTAGTTCCTCCTACTGTAACTTCAAATTAGTATATACATTTTACAACATAAATTGCGAAATAGTATCTCAAGACGCACCCTTCATAAGCGACATAATCCAGCTCGTCATCTGGGTAGTGTCCGCATCCAGCAAATACTTCTCCATTTCAGCCATATTATACAATTCCTGATAGCGTGGAGAAGCGGTTAAATCCCGCTTAGGCGGATTGGATACAAAACGGAATTGACCATCTGTACGCGTCATAAACTCAAGCTCTTCGAAGATGTCCAATACTTTGGATAACATGCGTACTGAACAGGAACACTGTCGGCTAAGAGCAGGCAGCATTGCTTTTTCATCAATAGGCTGTGTCCCCATTCGAGAAAGCACAACGTAAATGCGCTTGAACAGCTCTCTGTCAGGGCTTACGAGTCGACCGCCACGCTCACTGACCGAATGAAGGAGAAATACGTTCTCTACATTCTCAAAGGTAGACCATAATGCCTGAAACTGAACCGGTGTATCCGGCGGCTCCAGTACGAACAGCGACTTTACAGAGTGCTGTGCATCTCTTTGACCATCACTGGGAATAACGCTACCGTCTTTATCGTATAACCATAAGGATTCAGCGTCCACGGAGCTCGATGGACGAAGCCTGGATGACGGATGAATCAACACCGCAACGTCTTTCTTTCTTTCCTCAATACGTGGATGAAAAATCTTCAGTCCCCGCTCTAATTCGGCAAAAGGGTCCGACACTCCACGATAATCAAAAATTTGTGGCGCCTGCACTCGAATGTCCTGAATCATTAGCTGAAGAGACCGTTTACCGTTCCATTCGTTAATTGACAATTCACCCAGCAGATCTATCTCTGTTTGTTGCTGTAAAAAATCAGCCAATTCGCCACGACGGAAGGCAATCGCGTCCAGCGATAAACCGTTCTGCTCCAGCAGGAGCTTCACATGATTTTTCTCACGTCCCATTTTACGAGCCTCGCGCAATTGCAGACCCTGGAATACGAATCGTGGAGAAGGATTCCCCATACCAAAAGGCTGAAGCAACTCCAGTTCTTCAACCACTTGTAAAGACACCTCGTCCAGACGACAGACCATATCGGCCTCAGCTACAGGAATGAGATCTTCTGGTGTCAGAATGGAACCCGCATAGCGGTTCAGCTGCTCTTCAAACAATTTCAGATTGTCACGGGACAGCGTCATACCCGCAGCCGAAGGATGACCACCAAAATGCTCCATAAGCTCATGACTGTCCGTAAGAGCACTGTAGATATCCAATGCAGGAATAGACCGGGCAGAACCTTTGCACGTGCCTGTCTCAGCATCTATACCAAGAATAATGGTCGGTCGATAATAGCGATCCAATAGCTTGGATGCCACAATTCCGACAACGCCGACATTCCAGCCTTCACCAGCCAACACAATAACTGACGGTAGCTTGCCTCCATTCAGTTTGGAGGCCAATTGTTGCTCGGCTTGCTCCACAATACGTTCGACCACCTGTTGACGCTCACGATTGAGCAGGTCCAGCGCATGCGCAAGTTGGTCTGCTTCTTCCTCTTTTTCTGTCGTCAGCAGAGAAACTGCTCGTCCCGCATGATCCAGGCGCCCGCTGGCATTAATCCGCGGAGCCAATGCAAATGCGATATTGACTGAAGTCACTGTAGATATATCCACGCCCGCTACATGGAGCAACGCACGAATACCCGGAAATGCAGAGTTTCTCATGGATTGAATCCCTCTGCGTACCATCGTCCGATTTTCACCATGTAGTGGCATCAGATCGGCTACCGTGCCGATAGCGGCGATTTCAAACCATTCCTCTGGCACCTCACCCAACAGCGCCTGAGCGAGCTTCAGGGCAACACCAACACCTGCAAGACCTTTAAATGGGTATGGGCAACCGGGTAGCTTCGGATTAATCAAAGTATATGCCTCGGGAAGTACAGCAGGCGGCTCATGATGATCCGTCACTATAACATCTATCCCCAAGGAAGTTGCATAAGCAATTTGCTCTACTGCACTAATTCCCGTATCTACCGTAATGACCAGCGTAACTCCCTGCTGATGAGCCCAATCAAGAGCATGGTTATGCAGACCATATCCCTCATTAGAACGATGGGGAATATAAATATCATAAGAAGCCTTGAGAAAACGCATGAGCTGAATCATCAATGATGTACTGGACACGCCGTCCGCATCATAATCGCCATAGATTAATATATGCTCGCCACGTTCCAGAGCCTGGCGAATTCTCGGTACAGCCTCTTTCATACCAAGAAGCAAAAAAGGGTCGTGTACATCGTCCACACTTCCGTACAAAAAGCGGTTTGCTTCCCCGGCGGTAGTGACGCCCCGGTTCACTAAAAGCCGGGACAACAATGGTGAAATCCCCAGCTCTTCTGTCAACAGCTGAGCCGCTTCTAGGTTAGCCTCTGGGGTCTTCCATCTGTACTGCGAATGAAGCAATCCTGTTCACCTTTCTTTCATAGTCATCCTGCTCTATTGAAGCAACGACGACACATCATTATCTGGCAGTTCATGATTGGATTTGTAAGGATACCCGGCTTGATAAGGAATGAACTGCATTTGTACATGGGTCACCTGTGGAAAACGGGCTAACAGTAGATTTTTGGCTCGATCGGCGATTTCCTGCGCTTCCTGTACCGTAATCCGCGGGTTCACACTTATCGTTACATCCACTGTTATGAAATGGCCCGTTTCCTGGGCATGTAAGTGCTCAACCGTTACAATACCATACACCCGTTGAATCGTCTCCATAAAGCGGCGGGAGTCTTCCTCCTGCAAGGGCTGTGCAGGAACCTGGTAAGCGGTATTCATTACCATCAAATATCCTTTGCGAAGCACCAGACAGGCTACCAGCAAAGCTGCGGTTGGATCAAGATATAATAATGCAGGCCATTCCATTGCTTCGCCAGTCATTGCACCGATCATGCCGATCAATGCAATCAACGATGCATACAGCGAGTAACGTTCATGGTTAGCGTACCGATCTGCTTCCGCTTTATGACCATGTTTAATCGAATAGCGATATTGAAACTGAAATAACGCCTCTCTCAACACCAACGCAATAAATACGGTAGTTAATGCATACAGACTGGGAGCCTGCGGTTCCGAACTGCTTAATGAACGAACCGCCGAGATAGCTAGCTGAAGACCACTCATCAGCACTAAAATAGCCAGCACTACAGATATGACCGTCCTAACTTTTTCACCGTTCCGCAACCGTGCCAGCATTCCGTGCCCTGTAGCACCCTTGGAAAACAGAAGCTCCTGCAAACGGGAAGCACTATCCGCAGCCGTGTGCAGTGCATCCCCCAACAACGCCTTGCTGTTTGCCGCATAACCGACGGTTCCCTTTAGAACAGCCAGCGCGAGATTACCTACAATCCCGCTCAACGCCGCAGTTTCCAATGATCGGCTGCGTTCGCTATTCACAACGTTTCCCCCTCAATCCTGAACTAACCTTTTCCCAATAAAGCTCCATTCTAAAATAACCGAATTTCTAAAACCAAAAACCATTCACATTAAGTTTCCACTATTGTGCCTTACTTAAGGTAAATCTCAAAACCTTAGAAAACCGCGCCCAGGCAGACGCGGCTTTCTCTTTAATTTATACTACTGGTATTTACGTAACTTAAGACTTTGCAGTTTTGGCCGCGCCCCCGCCAGCTGTCGGAGATTTTTGTTTTCCTTTCATAGCTACCCACAGCGGACTGGCAATGAAAATGGAGGAATAAGCACCAAACAACAAACCAATGACCATCGCAAGTGAGAACATACGGATCGATTCGCCGCCAAATATGAACAAACATAAGGAGGCAATAAATACCGTAAACACGGTTGCAAGTGAACGAGTCATTGTCTGGGCAATACTGTGATCAACTACCTGCTCTAAGTCGTCCCTAGACTTCTTCTTCGCAAATCGTAGATTTTCCCGTATACGGTCAAAAATAACGACAGTGTCATTAATGGAGAAACCGACAATCGTCAGAATTGCCGTAATAAAGGTCAAATCCACCTCAAGCCGGAAAATCGAGAAAATACTGATGACGAGGAAGGCATCATGCAACAACGAAACAATTGCTGCAACGGCAAACCGCCATTCAAAACGGATTGAGATATAAATAGCGATAGCCACAGAAGCCAATAAAATCGCCCATAACGCATTTCGTTCTAGTTCTTGCGCCATTTCCGTATCCACTGTATTGACCTCAAAGGAGGCCTTCGGATCCAGCTCTTTATTAAAAGAAGTCTTAAAGTTATTCACTTGCTGATCCGTCAAAACCTGCGAGAAGCGAATACCGAAGCGTTCTTTACCCTGCGTATAATCGACCTCTTTGCCGATCCCCTGCTTGTTCAGCAAAGTCTGGATCTGTTCTTGTGTAACTACTTTAGTCAGATTGACATCCACATTGGAACCGGAACGGAAATCTACCCCGTAATTCAGACCAAATATCGATAAGCTCAGAATACCAAGCAGTGTGATAATAATCGAGAACGTGTAAAACCACTTGCTCATCTTAATATATTTCAAGTTCCAATTAAAGCGCACTGATATCACTCTCCTTCACACCAAAATACTTGGCCTTCTTCACAACATCCGCTTTAACCAGCAGATTGAGTAAGAAGCGGGAGAAGAAGATATTCGTCAAAATACTGGTGACAATATCAACGATGAGCACCAAAGCGAATCCTCGAACGGAGCCTGTTCCCAGACCAAACATAACCGCTGCCGCTATAATTGTCGTAACATTGGCATCCATAACGGTACGGAACGAAGCCTTACTACCTGCAATGACAGAAGAACGAATCGTTTTGCCTGACTTGATTTCTTCTTTAATCCGTTCATACGTAATGATATTTGCATCTACCGCCATCCCAATCCCGAGCACGAAGGCTGCAATACCCGGAAGCGTAAGCACGAATCCACCCAAATAAAAGATGGCAAGCACCACCCAGGTATGAACGATGAGACAGAAACTAGCGACTAATCCCGGTACACGGAACATCGCAATCATAAATACCAGAATAATGATCGAGCCGATCAACCCAGCACGAATCGTCTGATCTAGTGACAATTGGCCCAGCGTAGCACCTACACTCTGAGAATATTTTTCCGTCAGTTTGAGCGGAAGGGCACCCAGATTAATCGTATCGGCCAGTTTATTCGCTTCATCACGAGTGTAACTACCTGTGATTGACGCGCTACCGTCCGTTAATTCCCCACGTACTGTAGGTGCAGACAGCAATTCCTGATCGAGGAAAATAGCCAATTCTTTATTCAGAAGTCGCTTTGTGATTTCTGCAAATTTAGCTTTATCCTTCACTTTGATACTAATCTCAGGTTGGTTCAGCTGATCATAGCCGACAACAGCGCCATTCTCCACAAAATCATTACCGCGGAGCTCAATTTTGCTGTATTGGCCTGGCTTTTTAGCATCCGCTGCCGTTGCACTGCGGAAGGTCAACTCGGCAGGCTTTTTGAGCATAGAGCGGACTTCTGCTTCATTAGATACACCAGCAAGCCGCACACGAATACGGTTGATACCCTCCGTTGTTACTTCCGGCTCAGTTGTACCAAGCGCGTTTATCCGTCTCTCCAGACTTTGAGCTGTTTGTATAAGAGACTGGCTGGTTACACTCTGCCCGGCTTCCAAAGGCTGGGCTTCATATAAAATTTCAAAGCCTCCCTTTAAATCGAGGCCTAATTTTAAACTGTTCAGTAGGCCCGGGCTTGTCCCGATCATAACACCAGTAGTTATGAGCACGACCACGATGAAACTTAGAATTCTCTTCATTCCGTCCCATGTTCCCCTTTCATTCTCAATATTCCTATTATAGCTACCCCTCAAAAAGCAGTCAATTTGAACGCAAAAAAAGACCCCCTTCTATTCGAAAGTGGAGCCCCGTAATGCGGACATCGTCAAATAGTTCATAAAGCTCGTCGCTTTAAGGGAAAGTATATCATTAACGAGCTTGTGCAGCGGAGGGATACCCTCCTTTTCATATTTATGGCTGACGCAATTCCACACGTCCTTACTTGTGACATGCTCATAGCCTACGAGAATCAACTCGTCCGCCTTACTTTGACAGAGCATCTCAATTGCGTCATCCCAATCCTGCTCATCCAGCTCTTCCATACCCACGATGGCCGTTCCTCCTCCCAGCGACTACCGGTTCCGCAGATCAGCAATTAGCGGGGTTATTGACTGCTTTGTAGAACATTTCTGTCCTGATCCTGGAAAACCCTTCTTTTCGTTGAAAATAGCCTTAAATCAACAATATATGCATTCATTTCGCTCGTCAATAGCAGAATTCACCACTCCCCCTCTTGTTGTCTAAATCACTTTGTTTCTGAACGGAAAAGCTTGTCATGAACATGGACAGGTCCAGCATATCTTCTAAAGTAATGCATAGACGCAGAATTACATTTTGGGGAAGAGGGAGTTGCGATTGAAAAAGCAGACTTTCATCCATGGAGCAATCATTTTATTGGCAGCGGGAATTATTAACCGGATACTTGGTTTTATTCCCCGAATCGCACTCCCGCGTATCATCGGCCCCGAAGGAGTTGGCTTGTACCAACAGGGGTATCCCTTTTTTATCGTTCTGGTGACGCTTATTACAGGGGGGATCCCTCTTGCGGTAGCCAAGCTTGTAGCCGAAGCTGAAACGGCTGGACAGCCCGAAATATCGCGGCGTATTTTGCACACCAGCCTGCGCTTCACCATTACACTCAGTCTGATCGCCATGGTGCTCTGTCTTGTGTTCGCGCCTTGGATCACAAGCCATCTCCTGACCGACAGTCGCGTGTATTATACATTTGTGAGCATGAGCCCAATGATTGTCATTGTAGCTGTTTCTTCAGCTTATAGGGGCTATTTTCAGGGAAAGCAAAATATGATCCCTTCCGCCAGCTCCTCCATTGCGGAGACCGTTATACGCATTTTTTGCGTCATTTGGTTTGCTTACTTGTTACTTCCCCATGGGGTAGACTACGCTGCTGCAGGTGCCATGCTCGGTGCTCTGGCGGGCGAATTCATTGGCATGATTGTACTGCTATGGCAATACGTGTGTAACCAGCGAAAAGATCGCATCCTTCAGCCAAAGTCGCCTGTCCCCTCCTCTGAAGTTCATCCCGAGCAATCATCCGTTTTGTCACGTCTTATGTCTATATCCGTTCCCGTTACTGCTGGAAGGCTTGTCGGTTCCTTATCCTATTTGCTCGAATCTATCTTGTGCATGCGCAGCCTTGCCGTAGCAGGCATCGCAACTGGCGTGGCAACCGCACAGTATGGAGCCATGCAGGGCATGGTCATTCCTGTGTTATTACTACCTGGGGTTCTAACCAGTTCGCTAGCAGTTTCACTCGTTCCTTCGTTATCCGAAGCAGCAGCTAAGGGGCATATTACAGCCATTCACAAACGTCTACATCAATCGCTTCGGCTCGCTTTGGTTGCAGGAGCCCCATTTGCCGTTATCATGTATGTATTGGCAGAACCTCTGTGTCTGCTACTCTACAATAATGGCGATATTGCAGGCATGCTTAAGCTCATGGCACCTTTTGCTCTTTTTATGTACATTCAGGCCCCGCTTCAGGCAGCACTTCAGGCATTAGACCGTCCTGGAAGTGCCTTATTAAATACCTTTATCGGAGCCGTTATCAAAATTGTACTGATCGTCTGGCTTGCTTCCCAACCTCAGTATGGTATCTATGGAGCTGTCATCGCCATTTGTATTAATAGTGCCATTGTTACTCTCCTTCACGGCTTCAGTGTCAGCAGACTGCTTCGCTTCCGCGTACGTTTGCTCGATTTCTGGAAGACCGGGATAGGCATGATCATCATGGCAGCAGCAGTATTATATACCTACAGACATCTAACGATGTTCAACCAAATGTGGCTTCAGTTTATTTTTGCCGCAGGATCGGGAATTATACTGTACCTTTTCCTAATGACCTTGATCAAAATGATTGATTGGGACAACCTTACACGCATTCCAATCCTGAGAAGATGGTTTAAAGCATAAGAAACCTAATCTGAAGATTTTCCATAGGCCGGTGGTGTAATGTACACATCACCTCTATGGTTAACTGAGCATAAAAAAACATCCTTAAAATCTTTGTGTCCCTTCGCTTGAATTTGATTCTTAAGCCAAAAACGGTTCATATCCATCCGTTCCAAATTTCTATCCAGCACTTTGCCATCCATGATTAATGGAATAGGCAGTCCCTCATATCTAAACTTTCCACCGATTTGTGGAGAAGGATGGACTTTATTCACCTGTTGCTCTTTGTTTGTCAAATCTGTTCCGTTTAATTTCTGCTTCATTTTTACGTGTTCCACTCCATCATTATCATCCTTACCTATAACCGTTAGCTTACCTGTCGTTTCCAAAATAACATATTCAACTTCGTCCAGACTTTCTATATTTTGTTCGCGAAGTTGTAACAGCAAGTCATCTAAATTATAACGTTGTTTTACCATTTCATCCTTGTTTAATTGTCCATTAGAGTACAATACACTGGGCCTACCATCAAATAGTAAGCGCAGTCGCCGACTTTTCAGACTGAAAAATGAAATACCTATTTGCAAAATTAACAGCACTCCTAAAGGAATCAACCCTTCATAAAGTGGACGTTTTATATCCTCCAAGCTGAATACAGCAATTTCTGCAATCATAATGGATATGACGAGATCGAAAACAGACAATTTGCCGATCTCCCTTTTACCCATCAAGCGCATCACCAGATATACAATAAAATACATGAGCAGCGTCCGAAAAATATGAGCAAAAATATCGTGACTCAATATGTTCGCCTCCTCCCCTGTACTTGCAATAAGACATGAGTCGTTCATTGTACACGTATTCTGACCGTTCCTCACTTGGCTCATACAAAAAACAAAAGGCTAAATTATTGAAATAAAGAGAAAGACTGCTTGCGACTTGGTACTAAGCCGGGAGGCTTGGCCATAGAATGATAATAGTTCAAACCTTGGTACAGGAGGAATTATCAATGGAGCTCATTCGCCGCTGGTGTTCGTTTCGTCTGGCCCATCCCATTTTATCCGGTTTATTTTATGCTTTTGCATGGATGCTGCTTGGCGCATTGATTCTTTCATTACTCTTGTGGCTGACACAGATGCAGGAACAGGACTTATCATTGTATACGTACATCGTCCATGCATTCGCCATGCTATCTGGCGGCTTCGTCGCCGGTAAAAGATCCACAAACAAAGGCTGGTATCAAGGCGGTATTACAGGCATCCTGTATGGGCTAATCGTTCTTCTGGTCGGTTTTCTGGCATTGGATGCGGGCATGAACGGCAAGGACCTGTTACACTTAGTTTTCGCGTTTGTCATAGGCGCAGGTGGTGGGATGTTTGGCATTAATCTCAACAAGTAATCAAATTGTTTGTATCCATGTAATAAAACAACACAAAAAAACCGAGCCTCCTTAAAGGCTCGGTTTTTGCATAACGGTCACCAGCATTTTACGATTTGGAAACAACTTCCTCAGATGCCGTGTCTTTTGCAATCGCGTTGCTGATTGCACTGCGGTCAAAGGTCAGCTTCGTGACATCATTCACACGCAAAACTACTACATCATCCGTAATCTCCATAATTGTACCGTGAAGACCTCCGATTGTAATTACTTTATCTCCCTTTTTCAAAGCTTGAAGCATCGTTTGACGCTGCTTTTGTTTTTTCTGATTCGGGCGAATCAGCAAGAAATAGAAGATTACAAACATCAGAGCCAGTGGCCAGATCATTTGGAAAAGTCCGCCAGTTCCACCGGGTGCAGTAGCGGCTGTAGCAAAATGAAACATGTTAAATCCCCCTTTCGTATACTCTCCCTAAAACTTAAAAGCCTTTATCATTATCATGAAGACCGTACTGCTCAAAAAATTCATCTCGGAAATCAAGCAGCCTGTCATCCATAATCGCTTGTCTGACATTACGCATCAATTGTATTAAGAAATGCAAGTTATGATACGTTGTCAGTCGGAGCCCGAAGGTTTCATCCGCTTTAATCAAATGTCGCAAGTAAGCACGTGAATAATTGCGACAGGTATAACAATCACAAGCAGGATCGAGCGGGCCAAAATCACTTGCATATTGGGCATTGCGAACGACAAGACGACCTTGGCTGGTCATCGTTGTCCCGTTGCGAGCAATTCGGGTTGGAAGTACACAATCGAACATATCCACACCACGGATAGAGCCTTCAATCAAAGCATCAGGCGAACCCACGCCCATCAAATAACGTGGCTTGTTGGTGGGAAGCAGAGGAACCGTATAATCGAGCACTTCATACATCAAATGTTTCGGTTCACCTACGCTCAGTCCACCAATAGCATACCCCGGGAAATCCATGGAAGTCAAATCCGCAGCGCTTTGCTTGCGCAGATCTTCATGCATGCCTCCCTGAACAATGGCAAACAGACCTTGATCATGAGGACGCGCGTGTGCCTCTAGACAACGCTCAGCCCAACGGCTGGTTCGTTCCAGTGACTTTTTCACATACTCATATTCAGCCGGAAACGGCGGGCATTCATCGAAGGCCATCATAATATCTGAGCCAAGCGAGTTTTGAATTTCCATCGCCACTTCTGGTGAAAGAAACTTCTTATCTCCATTTAAATGAGAGCGGAAATGAACACCCTCCTCTGAAATTTTACGCATTTCACTTAAAGAAAACACCTGGAATCCGCCGCTGTCTGTTAAAATAGGGCGATCCCAATTCATAAACTTGTGCAGTCCACCCGCTTCACGAATAATATCGTGTCCGGGACGAAGAAACAAATGGTACGTGTTACTCAAAATAATTTGAGCATCCATCGCTTTCAGTTCCTCAGGACTCATCGTTTTAACAGTCGCTTGAGTTCCCACCGGCATAAAGGTTGGTGTCTCAATAACTCCGTGAGGTGTGTGTACACGCCCGAGACGAGCTCCCGATTGCTTGCAGGTTTTAATATGTTCGTATCTTATTGCTGGTGCCATATTTTCTCTACCATCCTTAATTAATAAATGAACATTGCGTCCCCGAAGCTGAAGAACCGATATTGTCGGTCAATCGCCTCCTGGTAAGCATGCATAATATTCTCCCTGCCCGCCAGTGCGCTGACCAGCATAACCAAGGTGGATTTAGGCAAATGGAAATTCGTAATCATCGCATCCACCACACGGAATTCGTAGCCTGGATAAATAAAAATCTGTGTCCAGCCACTGCTGGCCTGCAGCACTCCATCTGCGAATGTATTGCCCACCGTCTCCAGCGTTCGACAACTGGTTGTTCCCACTGCCACGATTCTCCCACCGCGCGCCTTGGTTGCATTAAGTACATCTGCCGTTTCCTGTGATAATGAATAATACTCTTCGTGCATGACATGCTCTTCAATCGTATCCACAGACATCGGTCTGAACGTCCCTAAGCCAACATGAAGTGTGATAAAGGCAACGGTAACGCCCTTCTTTTTAATCTGGTCCAGCAATTCTTCTGTAAAATGCAGCCCTGCCGTTGGAGCCGCAGCCGAACCTTCATGTCGAGCATAAACGGTCTGATAACGCTCGCGGTCATCCAGTTGTTCCTTGATATACGGCGGAAGCGGCATCTGCCCCAGACGGTCCAAGATCTCCTGAAAAATACCGTCATATGAAAATGAAAGCACCCTTCTGCCCATATCTCCTTCTTCCTCAATTACTGCTTTCAGCTCATCACCGAAAACAATAACAGCACCCTTTTTTAGCTTTTTACCGGGTTTCACCAATGCTTCCCATCGGTCCCCTTGCAGTTGCTTAAGCAGCAAAACCTCAGCCTTAGCTCCCGTGTCTTCCTTGATGCCAAACAAGCGTGCAGGAATCACTCTCGTATCGTTTAATACCAGCGTATCCCCTGGTTGGAGATACTGCACAATATCCGAAAACGTATGATGACCCACTTCACCAATATTTTTGTTTAACGTCAGTAATCTGGAAGCGCTCCGATCAAGCAAAGGTGTCTGTGCAATTAATGTTTCAGGCAGTTCAAAATCGTAGTCGTTTACATTCATATATTGGTCAGTCCTTAACTATATCCACATTTTTGTAATAGTGTTGCAAAATTTTCTTATAATCATACCCCTGCTCGGCCAAACCGTTGGCACCCCATTGGGATAAGCCCAAACCATGACCATTTCCTTTACCTGTAAAAATAAAGCTTTGTGTTTTGTCAATGACTCGTGCATGACGATCTTCATTCATGACGATCACCCCGTTACCACTTGAAGTACTGCTGCCAGATGCGGACAGGATTTGAGTGCCTTGTGTACCACTTACATGAGAAGTAGCCCCATCAGCGCCTAATACAGTATAACTTCCGGTACTCGCAATATCAAACAGTGTGCTCGGGAGTCCGCCCATTGCTGAGCGAAACATATCCGGATATTTCACTTTCAAAGGGGTTCCGTTCGCTTCAACCTCCAACACTCGCCCTGATGGACCACGTTTGGTGACATCGAGGTGATTAATAGAGGAAGGCACTGTGCCCGTTACTTTCCCTTGCAGGGATTTACCAAGCTGAGCTGACGTAAAGGGCCCCCGCACCCATGCATAGTCTCCGGACTGAGGCACCTTTTCTAATACAATGATCTCTTCGCCCGGCTGCGCCTTGGCTATTGGTGTAACCGTCGATTGAATTTGGGGAATAGGACGCACATTTGTATTTTCCGCAGTGACGGTGATTTTGTCTAACCCCGCTTCTGTGACACCCTCCAGTTCCTTAGCATTATCCTCACGAATATACCCTGTCTTACCACTGGAGAGAAGTACATGATACCACTCCTGTGCTCCTTTTTGCGCTGAAGTATCTCCCGAGCTGTCTACGCTGGCAAAGGCTTCGCCACCACTGTTCCACACCTCTGAGGCATCTGCTGTCACACCGCCCGCATTAGATGAAAATACAGCTTCGACCACTTTGCCGCCACTTTTAATGACTTCACCAGCTGTTGCATCTACAGCCTCATTGACATTGGCATGTTCCGAGCTCTTACCGTTGTAAGCCTGGCTTAACGTGCCATCTACTACATTGCCGATCTGAAACCGATTGCCTTGGGCAAGCGCGTAGCTACGAGCCGCTACCGCTTGAGCCTTGAGCGCTTCATCTGGCCATGAGGAATAGACCTCTGCTCCTACCACGGAATACAAATACTGCTCCAAAGGAACTTCATTCACAAGCGCCAGCTGGCCTGACGTCATGCCAATCTCCATCTCGCCGCGATATGTACGCTGTGATCTTTCCATCACTTGTATTCCATCATTACCGCCGTTGACAATTACCTTGCTATGATCAGAACCACTTAGCATGTAATGAGACATCACCTGCGAGCCAGTCGTGACTCCTGCTTCCTGTCTTATAATGAGGCCGGTTTGAGTAGCATTAACTTTAGACAGCGTGAGTCTCGGCTGCTTGCTCTCCAGCTCTGTTTTCAAAGCCGACAGCTTGCTGTCATTACTTTCTTCTCCAACCCATACAGCATACTGGCCTCTTGATTGAATTACAGTAAAAGCATCAAAGCCTGCCGCAGCAATTGTCGTTCGAACGAGATTAGCTTCCTGCTCGCTTCCGTAGCTTCCTGTGGACCAATGCTTGCTTCCCTTAACCTCGGCCTGCGCTCCGGTTGCGGAGGAAATCCGCTGTACAGCAGCCTGCGCAGACTGCTCACTAGCATATATTCCCGCGTACACTTGATACACTGAGCTACCATTTTTTGAACCGATAAAAACCGTAGGTTTATCATTAGTCTTTTGTAGGGCTTGGGCCGCTTTTATCGCCGCTGCTTCATTTCCTTCAAGTACCTTAACCCGATAGCTGTCTACACTAAAACGAGCCGTACTGTCTGGCAGTCCCATCCAACTTTGAAAACTGCCCCCACTGTTCTGTCCAACACTCAGACCTCCTGATGATTTCAAGGTTACAGCGGGGACTGTCGCTTTATATTTGCTACCTAGATCCGCAAAAATCACTACACGAATTTCCTCTTGGGCGGCAGCAGCGTGAACGCCCGAAGACCAAGGTATGCACACTGTAGCTAATACCATAATCGCTGCTGCTCGTTTGGCCCGGCCCATCCATGCACCGAAAATACTTTTTCGGTTAAATGCTTCTCCACTCATTTCTGGCTCCCCCAATCTAGCTGTCTAGCACTTATATTGCGTAATTTATCGAGATCTCGACCCTTGTCTATACCTTTAAATACATCGGCGGAATAAACCGAAATATGAATCCGCTCGAATCTTACTTACACTCTCACTTCCCTCAATCATCCGTCAGCCGATATCGTATTCTCCATACTTGCGTGTAACCATGCAATGATTTTTTGAAAAGTGCATCATGTTTCCTACTCACCGTGGATCCGTTGGCATTGGGATTCCAAGGTGGCCATATGCCGCCGGAGTCACTGTTCGTCCCCGAGGTGTTCTTTGTAAAAGCCCAATTTGTAACAAATAGGGCTCGTACACATCCTCAATTGTCTGACTCTCCTCACCAATGGTTGCAGCAATGGTGTCCAATCCTACAGGCCCGCCCCGGAATGAATGAATCATGGCCTTAAGCATTTTATGATCAATTTCATCCAGCCCGAGTGGATCTATTTGAAGTCTCTTTAGCGCCTCTGCAGCCAACTCAGAATGAATAATACCGTCTCCCGCAACCTGGGCAAAATCACGCACCCTTTTTAACAGTCGGTTAGCAATACGCGGGGTCCCCCGTGAACGCAATGCGATTTCCTCCGCCGCATCCCCAACAATCTCAATCTCCATAATATCCGCATTCCTGGACACGATGTAAGCCAGCTCGTCTGTCGTATAAAACTCTAATCGACTAATAACACCAAACCGGTCACGCAATGGCGCAGAGAGCAGCCCAGCGCGCGTAGTAGCCCCTATAAGGGTAAAGGGTGGCAAATCCAGACGGACCGAACGTGCACTCGGGCCTTTGCCAATCATAATGTCCAGCGCAAAATCCTCCATCGCCGGATACATAACTTCTTCCACCGTACGATGAAGGCGATGAATCTCATCAATGAACAAAACATCACCCTCTTGAAGATTGGTCAGCAATGCTGCCAAATCTCCCGGTCTTTCAATTGCAGGACCTGAAGTCGTACGCAAATTAACCCCCAACTCATTGGCGATAATGTTAGCAAGAGTTGTTTTACCCAACCCAGGCGGTCCGTACAACAGTACATGGTCCAACGCTTCTTTACGCAATTTGGCCGCTTCAATATATACCTTCAGATTTTCCTTAACCTGATTTTGCCCGATATATTCATTTAGATAACGGGGGCGAAGGCTTAGCTCCGCCGTCTGGTCTTCCATCATCAAATTGGCGGAAATAATCCGGTCATCCATGTTCCATCGCTCCTCTTTTCACCAGACATTTGTTAGCGGACATCATCGTCCTATCCGGCAAACAACAGTTGCAAAGCCCGCTTCATCAAAATATCGGCAGATTCATCAGGTTTCGCATCTTTCTTCATTCTGCTCCATACCTTATCCAACTCAGCATCAGTGTAACCGAGCGCCTTGAGCGCCTCACGGGCCTCGCCCCAATATGAACCTTCGCCTTCTTCTACGACAGGCTCAGCAAACAATCCGGTTGCCATCCCCAACGAGCCAATACCGTCCAGCTTGTCTTTCAAATCCAGAATCATACGTTGTGCCGTCTTTTTACCGATCCCCGGTAACTTGGTGAGAAATGTGATATTCTCCTGATAAATCGCCGTTACCACATGAGCAGGCGTACCGCCTCCTAAAATACCAAGCGCAACACGCGGTCCAATACCAGATACATCAATCAGTTTACGGAAAAGCTGCTGCTCCTCACGGGTCGCAAAACCGAACAGTAAAATAGCATCTTCCCTTACATGATGGTGAATGTAAATAACCACTGGACCTTCAGTTTTGGCGAACGCGTAAGGATTCGGACAAAATACCCTATACCCTACACCCTGCACATCTAAAACAACATATTCATTTTCCAAATGGGCCACAGAACCACGCAAGAAATCTATCATTTTCGCAATACCTCATTTAATTTTGAATTTAGTCCATAGGAGTGCGCATGACAAATAGCCACCGCCAAAGCATCCGCTACATCGTCCGGTTTGGGCACAACTTGAAGCTTTAGGAACATTCTAACCATTTCTTGTACCTGTTTCTTCTCAGCTTTACCATACCCTACAATAGCCTGCTTTACCTGCATCGGCGTGTATTCACCTATAGGCAAATTACGTTGTTTTGCAGCTAGTACCAGCACCCCACGTGCCTGACTTACAGACATAGCGGTTGTAACGTTGCGATTAAAAAAGAGCTTTTCCAGTGCTACCGCATCAGGCTTATATTTATCTATTAATTGCAACATGCCTTCATACACATGAAGCAGCCTTTCTTCTTCCGGTGTATGAGCCTCCGTCTGGATACAGCCATACTGCACAGGAACTACCTTGCTGCCAATCTTGTCTACAAATCCGAAGCCCACAATGGCAATACCCGGATCAATTCCTAAAAAACGCAAAAAAATCTCTCCCCTATCGCTCAAACATGGCGTACCTAACCAAAGCCAGCGTTATCCTGAATATAATCATGGCCAAATACCAAATAAAGCGAACATATGTGTCGTTCTTTTCATTATAACAAAACTTTGTATCTAATAGAGGAAAAAATTTAAACATGAGTAAAAACATAAAAAGAGACGCTTCAAGCCTCACCACATGGGCAATGCCTAACGTCTCATAGTTGTAATCAATAGTGCTGCTTTAATACCCTTTGTGTTCGCTCCAGGGCAAAGTCACTAAAAGTGGAGATTACACTGTTATACTCATTTATATCCTGTACACGTATTCCCTGCTGAAGTTGTTTATATACCCCTTCTGGCAAGGCCGTCTCCATGGAACCCACATCCAATTGAAAAAAAGTGCGGATAACTTTTTCCTTTTTAGGTAGCCCTTCATACAATGTAAGCTGCCCGTCAGTGCTCAACCCCATGTATCCATGCTCTTTGCATGACTCTGACAAGTCTTCCACCCTGCGCTCCAGCCACACCTCTCCTTTGGTATTAAGTCGTCCCTTCCAATCGGGATGTTGCTTCAGTAAGGTCTCTAGCTGCTGTGAACTTAGCGTTCCCAAGGAAAGTGTTTCCGTACCACACACGTAGGTGGTTAGCAGACGGGTCTTCCTGCTTATACCGGAAGCACGAATACTTTGCAATAATTGCATCTGTGAGGAGTGATCTTCAATTGGACTCAGATGTGAAGCTTCCTCCATGCTCTCCTCTGCCATGACGGTAGTAGCGAGTGGCTGTGACAACATAGCCTGCAAATAATTCGAAAACAGAATACCCAACCCTGCCAGCAAACAAGCCGCACCAAAAATGCTACATGCCCACACTGTTCTTCTCCACTGTTTCCAGCGCCGTTTCATCTGTTTTTTCCAACTTAATCGCTTCACAGTAATCCCTTCCGTCCCACTTTTTGTGTTAGTGTGACCTGAGGATTACTGATTTATACAAAAAGATATGAATATAAAAAAAGCCGCTGCTTCCAGCGACTTTCCTTTTGAATCGGGATGACACGATTTGAACATGCGACCCCCTGGTCCCAAACCAGGTGCTCTACCAAGCTGAGCTACATCCCGAAATACATGCCGGTGAGAGGACTCGAACCTCCACGGTTTCCCTCACGATTTTGAGTCGCGCGCGTCTGCCAATTCCGCCACACCGGCTTATGAAGTTAATGGCGCGCCCTGAGAGATTCGAACTCCCGGCCTTTTGATTCGTAGTCAAACGCTCTATCCAGCTGAGCTAAGGGCGCAAATATGGAGCGGACGACGGGAATCGAACCCGCGACCCTCGCCTTGGCAAGGCGATGCTCTACCGCTGAGCCACGTCCGCAATATCATTATATCCATGACATATAAGTCATGAATGGTGAGCCATGAAGGACTCGAACCTTCGACACCCTGATTAAAAGTCAGGTGCTCTACCAACTGAGCTAATGGCTCCCAACAGGGTAATATAACTTTGTGAAAATGGCGGAACTGACGGGATTCGAACCCGCGATCTCCTGCGTGACAGGCAGGCATGTTAGGCCTCTACACCACAGTTCCATAGCAGTTTACATTCAAAAGTTAATTGGTTGCGGGGGCAGGATTTGAACCTGCGACCTTCGGGTTATGAGCCCGACGAGCTACCGAACTGCTCCACCCCGCGATAATATTAGGTACTGCTTTTCAAATAAATGGTGGAGGCTGAGGGGCTCGAACCCCCGACCCTCTGCTTGTAAGGCAGATGCTCTCCCAGCTGAGCTAAGCCTCCATACTACTTATGACCCGTAGGGGATTCGAACCCCTGTTACCTCCGTGAAAGGGAGGTGTCTTAACCCCTTGACCAACGGGCCATACAATAAAATAATTATGGCGGAGAGAGAGGGATTCGAACCCTCGAGACGCTTTTGGCGCCTACACGATTTCCAATCGTGCTCCTTCGGCCAACTCGGACACCTCTCCATATGGCTCCCCGAACAGGACTCGAACCTGTGACAACTCGATTAACAGTCGAGTGCTCTACCAACTGAGCTATCAGGGAATATTAATCATAAAGCTCTGCTTGGCGACGTCCTACTCTCCCAGGACCCTGCGGTCCAAGTACCATCGGCGCTGGAGGGCTTAACGGTCGTGTTCGGGATGGGTACGTGTGGAACCCCTCCGCTATCGCCACCAAACATGAATTTACATCGTAAATTCTACTTTCAAGGTTACACCCTGAAAACTGGATCCGAAACTTATTTGCGTTTTATCTTAGGATAAGCCCTCGACCGATTAGTATTGGTCAGCTCCATGCATTACTGCACTTCCACCCCCAACCTATCTACCTCGTCGTCTTCAAGGGGTCTTACATACTGGGAAATCTCATCTTGAGGGGGGC